>NZ_CP034767.1:3175000-3492500 GCF_004005995.1 Devosia sp. 1566 | reverse complement strand
CTTAAGCCGTTAGGTGTAGGCGCAGCGAAAGCGAGTCTGAATAGGGCGTTAAGTTAGTTGGATTAGACCCGAAACCAAGTGATCTAGGTATGAGCAGGCTGAAGGTTGGGTAACACCAACTGGAGGGCCGAACCCACGTAAGTTGAAAATTACGGGGATGACTTGTTCCTAGGGGTGAAAGGCCAATCAAACTTGGAAATAGCTGGTTCTCCGCGAAAGATATTTAGGTATCGCCTCGGACGAACACTGTGGGGGGTAGAGCACTGGATGGGCTAGGGGGTCTCACCGACTTACCAAACCTAACCAAACTCCGAATACCCACAAGTGATATCCGGGAGACAGACGGCGGGTGCTAAGGTCCGTCGTCAAAAGGGAAACAGCCCTAACCTACAGCTAAGGTCCCCAAGTGATAGTTAAGTGGGAAAGCATGTGGGAATGCTTAGACAACCAGGAGGTTGGCTTAGAAGCAGCCATCCTTTAAAGATAGCGTAACAGCTCACTGGTCAAGCGTTCCTGCGGCGAAGATGTAACGGGTCTAAAACTATCCACCGAAGCTTAGGGTTTGCACGTTTACGTGCAAGCGGTAGCGGAGCGTTCCGTAAGCCTGCGAAGCGGTACCTGTGAGGGGCCGTGGAGGTATCGGAAGTGCGAATGATGACATGAGTAGCGACAAAAAGTGTGAGAGACACTTTCGCCGAAAGTCCAAGGGTTCCTGCGCAATGCTAATCAGCGCAGGGTTAGTCGGCCCCTAAGGTGAGGCAGAAATGCGTAGCCGATGGGAATCACGTTAATATTCGTGAACCAGATGGTAGTGACGGATCGCGCAGGTTCGTATCCCCTTATTGGATTGGGGGTGCGATGAGCCGGTTCCTGGAAATAGCTCCATCGATATTGACCGTACCCTAAACCGACACAGGTGGACTGGTAGAGTATACCAAGGCGCTTGAGAGAACTATACTGAAGGAACTCGGCAAATTGCACGCGTAACTTCGGGATAAGCGTGACTTCCCAGCGGGCAACCGTTGTGGAGTGGCACAAAAGAGGGGGTGGCGACTGTTTACTAAAAACACAGGGCTCTGCGAAGTAGCAATACGACGTATAGGGTCTGACGCCTGCCCGGTGCCGGAAGGTTAAATGGAGAGGTGCAAGCTTTGAAATGAAGCCCCGGTAAACGGCGGCCGTAACTATAACGGTCCTAAGGTAGCGAAATTCCTTGTCGGGTAAGTTCCGACCTGCACGAATGGCGTAACGACTTCCCCACTGTCTCCAGTATAGACTCAGCGAAATTGAATTCCCCGTGAAGATGCGGGGTTCCTGCGGTCAGACGGAAAGACCCCATGCACCTTTACTATAGCTTTACGCTGGCATTTGTGTCGGCATGTGCAGGATAGGTGGTAGGCTTTGAAGCCAGGGCGCCAGCTCTGGTGGAGCCGCAAGATGAGATACCACCCTTATCGTCATAGATGTCTAACCGCGGCATAACAGTGTCCGGGACAGCGTATGGTGGGTAGTTTGACTGGGGCGGTCGCCTCCCAAAGAGTAACGGAGGCGCGCGATGGTGGGCTCAGAACGGTCGGAAATCGTTCGCTGAGTGCAATGGCATAAGCCTGCCTGACTGCGAGACTGACAAGTCGAGCAGAGACGAAAGTCGGTCATAGTGATCCGGTGGTCCCGCGTGGAAGGGCCATCGCTCAACGAATAAAAGGTACGCTGGGGATAACAGGCTGATAATGCCCAAGAGTCCATATCGACGGCATTGTTTGGCACCTCGATGTCGGCTCATCACATCCTGGGGCTGGAGCAGGTCCCAAGGGTATGGCTGTTCGCCATTTAAAGTGGTACGTGAGCTGGGTTTAGAACGTCGTGAGACAGTTCGGTCCCTATCTGCCGTGGGTGTAGGAATATTGAGAAGAGCTGACCCTAGTACGAGAGGACCGGGTTGGACGAACCTCTGGTGGACCTGTTGTGGCGCCAGCCGCATTGCAGGGTAGCTAAGTTCGGACGGGATAACTGCTGAAAGCATCTAAGCAGGAAGCCTCCTTCAAAACGAGTATTCCCTTGAGAGCCGTGGAAGACCACCACGTCGATAGGCCGGGTGTGGAAGCGCAGCAATGTGTGAAGCTTACCGGTACTAATAGCTCGATTGGCTTGATCGTTCTCATTAATCAATGTCCGCATTGATCTAACGATCGCTCAGAAATACACCACCAACGCTTCTTGCATGGGAAAGCGTTGGAACAAACATTAACCAGATCTTCACCATCCGTTTTTCGCTGACCTGGTGGTTCTTGCGAAGCGCCCAGGACCCGATCCCATCCCGAACTCGACCGTCAAATGCTTCCGCGCCAATGGTACTAAGTCTTAAGGCTTGGGAGAGTAGGTCGCTGCCAGGTCTGCCAAAAACGGATGTCTCAATACGTCGTCGAAACACAAAAGCCCCGCACTCAGAAATGAGGCGGGGCTTTTTCGCGTTCAAAGCAATGAAGCAGGGGAAGAGGGGGGTAGGCCATATCCTTGCCGTGGTGTGGGCCCAGTATGCTACCACCATTTTCCCGCTCCCAAACTTCCGGCCCCGTCCTTCATGATCCTTGCGCGTATTCTTTTGATCTTGTGCATGCTCGCACCGGCGCTAACGGGCAGTGCGCTCGCTCAGGTGCCTCTTCTTCCATCCGCAGACCAGCCGGCTACGGCTAGCGATAGCGAGGTCCAGGACGATCAAAGCGTCAAGCAGTTGATCGAAATCCTCGAAAACGATGCCGCCCGGCAGGCGCTCATTGAGCGCCTGGAAGGGGCCGCAGGCCAGGATGCCAGCGCACCAGTAGAGGAGCCGGCCCCGACGCTGAGCGTCGCCCGTCAACTGGCGGAACATACAAGGGCTCTGTCCAAAACCGCCGGGCGCGCCGCTGATGCGTTCGTTCACGTCGTGCAGGACTTTCGCGGTAGCATCAACGCGGCCCTCAGTACCGACTTCGCCCAGGTGCGTACCGCAGCCTTGAACCTCGCGCTCGTTGCTGCGGGCCTCTTCGGCAGCCTGATGGCCCTGCGCATCGTCGTCATTTGGCTGCAACAGCGTTTAGCCGGCCGGGTGGCGGCGCGCGGATGGCGCTTACGGACAGGCGCCGTCGTTGCGGCAGCGCTGATCGACGGGGCCTCGGTGTTGATGTCCTGGGGGATTGGTTTTGCTACCGCGCTGACTTTGGCCAGAGACAGTGGCGGGCAGGTGAGAGTCAACGAGTCGCTGTTGCTCAACGCGTTCCTATTGGTGGAACTCAGCAAGCTGCTGGTCCATACGGTTTTTTCCCCGCGTTCGGCGGCATTACGCTGGATTCCTCTCTCGAACAGCGACGCGGCTTATTGGTCGTTCTGCACCGGCCGGCTGATATCGCTGCTCGGTTATACGTTTTTTTTCGTCGCTCCCGTGCTTTCAAGTAGTGTTTCGCGTGACGCGGCCGCCGCCGTCCAAGTTATCGCCATGACCGCATCGGTGGCATTGGCCATCATCGTGGTGCTGCAGTGCAAGGAAGGGGCACGAGCCCGGCTCACCGAGGTTGCCGCGGAGCGCGGCAATGACGGGGTCGGTCAGGCGCTGCTTCTTGTGGGCCGCTATTGGCACGTTGTGGCCATCGCCTACCTCCTCACACTGCTGGTCGCCTGGTTTGCCAATCCGGACGGGGCCCTCCCGTTCATGTTGGGCGCAACCTTCCAGACTGCCATCGCGGTCTTGGCCGGAATGGCTATTTCGGGCGCCATCTCTCGGGTGATCCGCTTCGGTTTGAGTTTGCCTGAGGATGTGCGCCAGAACTTGCCTCTCCTCGAAACGCGGCTGCAGGCCTTTGTGCCGCGGGTCATGCAGATCATCCGTCTTGTGGTCGTTGCGGGTGTTGTCCTCGCCGTCGTGCAGGCCTGGGGGATGTTCGATGCACTCGGCTGGTTGGGTTCGGAACGGGGCCAGGAGATCGTGGGCTCCCTCATCGCCGCAGCGTTTATCGTTCTGGCCTGCGTGGTGCTTTATATTGTCGTGGCGTCGTGGATCGAGTTTCGGCTCAGCGCCAGAGCCGGCAAGATGCCGACAGCGCGCGAGAAAACTCTGCTGAGCCTGTTCAAGAATGCTTTCACGATCGCACTGGTGGTGTTTGGCGTGATGCTGGCCTTGGCACAGATCGGCGTCAATATCGCGCCGCTGCTGGCAGGGGCTGGTGTGCTGGGTCTGGCTATCGGTTTTGGATCCCAGAAGCTTGTGCAAGACATCATCACCGGCATTTTCATCCAGTTCGAAAACGTCATGAACGAGGGGGATGTGGTGGAGGCCGGTGGGAAGTCCGGGGTGGTGGAAAAACTCACCATCCGGTCGGTCAGCATTCGCGATCAAACCGGAACCCTCCACCTGATCCCGTTCTCGTCGGTGGATCTGGTTTCCAACATGGTGAAGGGTTTCTCCTTCCATGTGGCTGAAATCAGTGTCGCCTACGAGTCCGATATCAGCGTCGTCAAGCAGGCGCTGCGGGACGCCTTTGAGCGTTTGCTGGAAACCGAGCACAAGAACGAGATTATTGACGAGCTCGACATGCAGGGGATCATTGCGTTCGGCGATTCCGCCGTGGTGGTGCGGGTGCGCATCAAGACCCTGCCCGGCAAGCACTGGGGCACGGGTCGGACCTATAGCGAGATCGTCAAGACGGTGTTCGAAGAGCGCGGAATCGAGATTCCCTATCCGCACATCACCTATGTACGGGCCAAGGGCGCAGCTGACGCAAGCGTGCCCTTTGGTGGCGATGATAACCAACGCGCCCTCGCGTGAGCGGCAATGACGTCGACGTGATCTGCTTGAACCTGAGCCTTAAGGCGATCTTAATCCGGATAGTTAAGATTGTGGTAGCGGTGGCGAGACAACCGCCATCGCGCAGACCGGCTTTAGCCGCCTCGCTTAAGCCTTTTCGCACTCTCCGGAGGCTCACTTGATGTTGCACCCGTCACTCACAAGGTCGCGCTACTCGATTGTAGCGCTTTGTTTTGCCGCTTTGTTGAACTTCGGAAGCGCGCCTGCGCTTGCCAGTAGCGCCGATTTCGTTCGTGGGCTCTGGCCACAAGCGGAAGCAAGGGGAGTGAGCCGGAAGGCCTTCGAAGCTTCGTTTGCTGGGTATAGTCCGATCCCTCAAGTCATGGAGCTCACGCGCAAGCAGCCGGAGTTTGCCTCATTGGCGTCAGACTATGTCACCAAGCGAGTGACGGACGCGCAAGCGGCAAAGGGCCGAGCAATGCGCGCCGAGTGGAACCAAACGCTTTCTGCGGCGGCGCAGCGCTATGGTGTGCAGCCCGAGGTCGTGCTGGCGATTTGGGGCATGGAGACCAATTTCGGTGGCTTCATGGGTGGGAACAACACCATCCATGCCTTGGCGACGCTGACGGAAGGTGGCTATCGAGCGGATTTCTTCCGCGATGAACTGCTCAACGCCCTGCGCATCGTTTCGGATGGCCATGTAAGCCCCCGTAACATGGTGGGATCCTGGGCGGGCGCCATGGGGCACACCCAGTTCATGCCCTCCAGCTTCATGCGCTACGCTGTTGATTTCAACGGTGATGGTCGCAAGGACATCTGGAATTCAGTGCCTGATGCCTTGGGCTCTACCGCCAACTATCTCAAGTCATTCAACTGGCGCCCGGGCGAGACCTGGGGCTATGAAGTTCGCCTCCCACAAGGGTTCAATTTCGCTGCCGCGTGGCAGATGGAGCGCGCGTCAGTCAGCCAGTGGCAGGCCATGGGTATCAGCCGAGCTTCCGGCAAGCCATTCCCTCGCTCCAGCGATACAGCCCGGCTCTACTTGCCAACAGGTGCCTCGGGGCCCGCCTTTCTTTTGCTGCCAAATTTCGAAGTGATCAAACGCTACAACAACTCAGACAGTTACGCTCTGGCCGTTGGACATCTGGCCGACCGGATCATCGGCGGCGGTCCCTTTGTTGCCCCCTGGCCCCGGGACTATGCACTGAACAAGAGCCAACGCGCAGAGCTCCAAAGCCTGTTGGCCCGCGCCGGATTTGATATTGGCTCTCCAGACGGTGTGCTCGGCCCCAAGACCCGGGCTGCTGTCCTAGCCTACCAGGCCAAGGCCGGATTGCCAGCTGACGGCTATATCTCCGGGCGCCTGCTGGACTCCCTGAAGCGCTAGTCTCAAGAGTTCATCCGCCGTCACAATATGCCCGGCTTGGCCGGGCATCGTCGTTATCCCGCACTTCGATTGCTTTGCCCCATGATGAAACTTGTCTCGATCAGATCGCTGCGCGGAGCCATTATGGCCGTTCTGCTGGCTTCCTCACTCCAAGCCAGCCCGGCCCTGGCGGTGTCAGTGATGGATCCGTTCAACCTTCCGGCGTCAATGGACAGCGGTACCGCCAAGGTGGCCGATGGGCTAGCCTATGCCGACGGACCCCGGCACAAGCTGGACATCTACGCCCCCGAGCAGCGTGGCGCAACTGCACCGGTCGTCTTCTTTATCTATGGGGGCGGCTGGAACCGCGGCGAGCGGAGCGACTACCAGTTCGCGGGCCGCGCGCTCGCCGCTCGCGGATTTGTCACGGTGATCGCTGATTACCGCCACGTACCCGAAGTGCGATTCCCTGGGTTTCTTGAGGACAGTGCCAATGCACTCCGGTGGGTGCAGGACAACATCGCCGACTATGGCGGCGATCCTAATCGCTTGTTCCTGGCCGGGCATTCGGCCGGCGCCTACAACGCCGTCATGCTGGCGCTGGAGCCGTCATTCTTGCGCGAATATGGAGTGACGCTGTCGATCCGGGGCGTTGCGGCGCTCTCGGGGCCTTATGATTTCTACCCGTTTGAATATGGTGAGGTACGCGAAGCCTTTGGCTCGGCACCGAACCCGGAAGGCACGCAGCCGATCAATCTTGTTGGCCCGGATGCGCCACCCATGTATCTGGCCACCGGCACCACCGACCCTATTGTGCGTATGCAGAACACCCAGCACTTCGCTGAGGTGCTGAAGGCCAATGGCGTTTGGGTCACCACCAAATATTATGAAGGCTTTGGTCACATGGAGCCGGTAATTGCTATGGGTTCGCTCTGGCGTTGGCGCATGCCGGTGCTCGACGACATGGTGTCGTTCTTCCAGATGTTCGGTGCGTTCCCGAGCGGGGTGCCTTACGCGGCAGTGGCGCCCGAAGCTCCCGAGCAGCTGCCAGAGGCGATTGCCCCGATGGACCAGATCGCAGAGCAGCTCAATTCGATGTTTCAGCCCATCGCGCAGTGACGATCAGCTGCGCCTTCAGCTTTGCTCGGTTTCAGTGATCGGCCGAAGCTCCACCGATTCAGCCGAGCGTGCTGCGGGGCCGTGGAACACCGCTTCGATGTTGTTGTTGTCGGGGTCGAGCACAAAGCAGGCGTAATAGCCCGGGTGGTAGGAACGCTCGCCCGGCGCGCCATTATCCTTGCCACCAGCGGCAAGAGCTGCCTGGTAGAACTTGTCCACCGTTTCGCGATCGCGAGCCTGGAAGGCTAGATGGATGTGCGTTGGCGAGGAGTCGGCGTCAGCAGCGTCGACGAACAACTCGTCCACCTGGAACCAGCCTTGGCCGCCATGCTCAATGGGGCGGCCAAGGGTTAAGAGTGCGGCTTCGTAAAAGCGCCGGGTGGCCTCGAAGTCGCGGGCACGAAGATGAACATGGTCGATCAGTCGTCCAACATGCCAGATCATCTTGCGCCCCTTGAGCCGTATGTGGCGTTATTCGGCCTCGTCCGCTGGAGCGGCGTTGAGCTGACCGTAGCGCTCCTCGCCAATCTTGGCCAACAAGTCCAGCTGGGTTTCAAGAAAGTCGATGTGACCTTCCTCATCGGCGAGTAGTTCATCGAAGAGCTGCTTGGAAACATGATCGTGCAGCTGTGAGCAGAGCTCGCGGCTGGTGCGATAGGCTTCACGCGCCTCGTATTCGCCGGCCAGATCGGCCTCGAGCACTTCCTTGATGGTCTGGCCAATACGCAGTGGCGCAACGCGCTGCAGATTCGGATGGCCTTCAAGGAAAATGATGCGTTCGATCAAGCGATCGGCGTGGTGCATTTCTTCGATCGACTCGGCGCGCTCCTTGGCGGCGAGCTTGCGATAGCCCCAGTCGTCGAGCAGCCTGTAGTGCACCCAGTATTGGTTGACTGCACCGAGTTCAAGAAAGAGGGCCTCGTTAAGCCGCTCTATGACCTGTGGTTCGCCCTTCACGCGGTACTCCGTTCCGTTTCTGCTTAAGCTTTTCCAACCGGGCCTGTACATCGACAAGTTCGCCCGGGGTTCGTGCCTGCTGCAGGTGGAAGCTCTCCGTCACGCGGACGATGATGTCCACCACATTAGGTACACAGCCGCCGCATTTAGCACGGCGTTCCAGTTCGCGGTAGACCTTTGCGGGCACGACCAACTGCCACGGATCTTGTTCGAGCAGTTCAAGGACGATGTCCTCGATCTGCTTAGAGGTAATCATGTTGCATTGGCAGACGAGCATAGCGTGCCAGAACTTCTCGTGGGTGGATGGGAGTGCAGTAGCGTTCGTTATTGCTGATTGTCAATGTCACAAAATGGTGTCGGTTAATCCGCAGCAGGCGCAGCGTCTGCCGGACGGAGCTATTGCTGTTGTCCCTTCTGGCGTCTGGCGGCAATGAGGGCAGCCGATGCCGCGGTGCGGTGCGCTGTCGAGAAGAATTCCCGATAAGCCAGTACTAGGACGGTGCAAAGGCAGACCGCCACGGCCAACCATTCGGACACGAACCAGGCAACTGTGGCGACAGAGAAGTAGTAGGCGCGGATGCCACTGTTGAAGTTGCGCGCTCCCAGGGCGTTCATATGAGCAATCGCGTCGATTTCCTCGGGCGTGGCTTGGGTTTCGTGATCGAGTGCACCCAGCATGATGCAAAAATGATTGAACTGGCGCAGCGAGAGCGTGAAGGCAAAAAAGGCCAGCACGAACATGGCAAGCATGACAACGAGATGCATCTGCACTTCGACGATGGAATAGGTGCGATCCAGTGACAGGGACTCCAGAGCGTCCATCAACGCCGGCAATTGGCCAAAAACCGCGAACACTGCCAAGACCAGCAGTACGGCGGTGGAGGCAAGAAAGCTGACGGACTGCATGATGTTGCCCGAAAGGATGGCGTCAAACGGGCTTTCGCGCCGTGCCGCATTCGCCACCCAGCGCCGCCGCTGCATGTTCATGATCACCGACAATGAAGGGCGGCGCCGCTCCACCATCGGCACGATGATGTTGTAGGCGAAGTAGCAGAGCAGCGGAAAGACAGTTGTAAGCAGGGTCATTGCAGCCCGTTGGAATGGTTGTGGTGAACGAGCTTACTGCGCCAATGCGGCAATTGGGAATGCGCCCGATCAGATCGGGCGCGGATAGCGGCGGTGAATGGCCTCGATGCCGGCCAGAACGTCGGGCGACAGCACGCAATCGGCAGCGCCCAGCGCAGTGGCCAGCTGTTCGGTGCTGGTCGCCCCAACAATGACCGAGGTCAAGAAGGGACGGGTGAGGCAGAACGCGAGTGCCATTTGCACCGGATCCAATCCATGCTCGCGCGCCAGGGCAATATAGGCCTGGGTGGCCGCCTCAGAATGCTCGTTCAGTCGCCACATGCCGCCTTGATAGTCAGCTCGGCTGCCTGGGGGAACGGTGCCATCCGCATACTTGCCCGTCAAAATACCGGCGGCGAGCGGGGAATAGGCAAGGAGCCCGACATCCTCGTGGTGGCTCAGCTCAGCAAGATCGAGATCGAAGTGGCGACGTAGGAGACTATATTCGTTTTGCACGGATACAAGGCGGGGCAGCCCCTTGGCCTCGGCGATGCGCAGCCATTGTGTTATCCCCCAGGTGGTCTCGTTGGAGACGCCGATATGCCGTATCTTGCCCTGCTGGACCAGCGCGCCCAGGGTTTCAAGCATGTCCTCGATATTGCCCAGCACGTCCGCTGTCTGCTGCTTTTGGGGCGCGTAGGTCCACGAGTTATCGAAATTGTAGTGGCCGCGCGAGGGCCAATGGATTTGGTAAAGGTCGATGTAGTCGGTCCGCAGCCGGCTCAGGCTTTGCTCCACCGCCAGTCGGATCGATTCGCCATCTGGTCGTCGCCCGTCGCGGATATGTTTGGAGCCGCCACCGGCAATCTTGGAAGCCAGAATCCACTTGTCGCGCTTGCCGGAACTGGCAAACCAGCTGCCGATGATTTCTTCAGTACGCCCGGAGGTCTGCGGGCTGCCGGGCACCGCATAAAGCTCGGCGGTATCCATGAAATTGAGCCCGGCTTCCAGCGCCATGTCGATTTGCCGATGGCCTTCGGCTTCGGTGTTCTGGCTACCCCAGGTCATGGTGCCAAGGCACAGTTCGCTTACGTGGATGTCGGTACGGCCAAGGCGTCTGGTGTTCATGAATCGGTTCCGGTTTGCGGCGGCACACTAAGCAGGGCTGGCGTGTGCGGTAAAGCGAGCTTGGCCGCGCGAGCAGACGCGTTCTCCCCAAGAAAGCGTTTTTGTCATCGTTTTAGGGGTTGAGCTATCCCGAACCAGCTCGTATATACCCGTCACGTTCGGCGCTAGCCAAACGGTTGACGCGGGATGGAGCAGCCCGGTAGCTCGTCAGGCTCATAACCTGAAGGTCGCAGGTTCAAATCCTGCTCCCGCAACCAAAATAAAAAAGCGCCCGCAAGGGCGCTTTTTTATTGGCCGCAGCGAAGCTGGCAGCTCGGGAGGAGGGCCGATTTCAGGTTGCCGGCGCGCCCGCAGCGCGCGTTGCGTGAACCGGCCCACTATCCCCCCACACCAGATCGACATGGATGGCCCTCACTCGGCGCCTTTCGCCCCGGCATGAAGTTGCCCGTCATGTTGGCGATAAGTGGCTGGATAACCGGCAGGCAGCCTCATCACCAGTCATTGCAATCTGCACGACACGTGCGTTGCCTGGCGCCTCGCCATGAGGAGCCGCTACACTATCCCCGCCGGCACCCGCACAGCCGACGCAAAAAAAGCCGATTAACCTACTTGAGTTAACTTAAAGTGCGCCGCAGTCTTCCCTTACCGTCACCAGCCTGCAGGAGGCAGGCGTGACAGCTAAGGAGAGGCTGTTCCATGACCCGACTCACCCGCAGAACCTTTATCGCGTCCGTTCCCCCCTTGCTGGCGACTACGCAAATTCCAGCTTGGGCGGCCCCGGCATCAGATCTCGACCTGATCGCAGCGCAAAAAGGCGAGCCGGCCCTCGTCAAACTTTATCGCCAGCTCGAACGGCTAACCTCGACCGTGACACTGATGACCACGGGGGCGCATCCCGACGATGAGCCCAGCGGCATGCTGGCGGCACTTCGGCATGTCTACGGCATTCGCCCGGTGCTTTACTGCATCACGCGCGGCGAGGGCGGCCAGAACGCCATTGGTCCGGAACTCGGATCCGTGCTGGGCGTGTTGCGGACGCGCGAAATGACGGAGGCGTCGCGGGCGCTGGACGCCTCGCTGGCCTTCGGTAGCCAGGGGCACCACGACCACATGCACGATTTCGGGTTCTCCAAGGATCCCAATGCAACAATCGACCGCTGGGGTCGTGATCGCGTGATCGAGCGGATGACTTGGGCCGTACGCCAATACAAGCCCGATGTGATCATGAATTGCTTCCTGGATGTTGGCGGACAGCATGGTCACCATCGCGCTGCCAATGTCGCGACCTTTATCGTGGCCGATCTTTCCGGCAATGAGGCGGAATTCCCCGAACAGATCGCGGCCGGCCTAAAGCCCTGGACCGTGCCCAAGATCTATCAACCCGCCTGGGGTGGGGGCGGGGGCGTTTATGACGACGAAACCCCGCCGCCGCCAACGACGCTGGTGATCAAGGCGCCTGAACGAGACCCGATCTCTGGGGCCACCTTCCCGCAAATGGGCGAATGGTCGCGCTCCTGCCATTTGACGCAAGGGATGGGCCGCTGGCGCCCAGACCCGCAGACCGAATGGCCGCTCAACCTCAGCTGGGCCTCGGTCACCGAAGCGGGCAAGGAAGAAGCGGATATCCGCGAGGGTCTTATCGCCACTGTTGGACACATCGCCGAGCTCGATGGAATGCCCACTGGAGCCGCCGAGGCCTTGCGCAATGCCCAGGGGCTGATCGAAGAAGCGGTGGATGATTACGGCGACCCGGTCGTTGTCACCGCCAAGCTGGTGGAAATCGGCAAGGCCCTCAAGGAAGCGCAAAGCGCAGTTCCGCCGGAATTGCAGGACCAGGTCGCCCATCGCCTTGAGCGCAAAATCCGGGAAACCGATCTGGCGCTGGCCACTGCCGCCGGCATGCAGATCCGGGCCTATACCGATGGTGCCGATCTTCGTCCCGGTGAAGAAATCATCGTCAAGACCGTTGTCGATGCACCCGGTCAGGTGGCGGTCACATCGATCACGGTCAAGTCGCGCGATGGTATCGGCGCGGGGGAAAATGACGTGGAAGGCGTAGGCGTCAACATCGCGCCTGACGCGGCCTTGACTAATCCACTGACCGAACAGTTCGATCCGCTTGGTGGCAATGGTGATGCCTTTGTGCAGCTGACGGCCGAGATCTCGGGCTATAAGGCAGTGCTCGACATCGATCTGGAGGACGCCTTGCGCGTGCTGCCCGAGGCGTCGCTCGAACTCAAGCCCGATGCCGTGCTGTTCAACACCGAAGCCCAGATTTCCCCGGTTGAGATGACTGCGGTGGTTTCGGGCGCGACCACCGCCGATCTGGACTTCGATCTGCCCGAAGGCTGGGCCGCAACAGCAAAGGGAAAAACTGGCACCGAGGCTGGCACTTTCGAGCTGGTTCCCCCCGCAGAACTGGGCACAGAGCGCATCATCATCGCACCCAAACTGCTCGACAAGCCTGCCTATGCCATCAACGTCTTCAGCTATCCCCATATCGGGCGGTCGGTGGTGCCGACGGAAATAGCGATCCCTGTGCAAGCGGTAGGTGCGGCGCTACCGGAAGGCCGCATCGGCTATATCGGTGGGGGTAATGACAATGTCGGCACCTGGCTGTCCCGGATGGGGGTTGATCTGAAAGAGCTGACGGCTGCCGATATGGAAGCAGGGGCCTATCGCGATCTCGATACCCTGGTGGTCGGCATCTTCTCCTTCGGGCGCCGCGACGATCTGGTGGCAGCGCTCGCGGGGATTCATGAATGGGTGCGCAATGGCGGGCACCTGGTGACGCTTTATCACCGGCCGTCCGATGGCTGGGATCCAGAAATGGTGCCAGTGGCTTACCTCCAGATCGGATCACCCTCGATCCGCTACCGGGTCACCGACGCCGAAGCTGCCGTTGAGGTGCTCGAGCCCGATCATCCCTTGCTCAACTATCCCAACAAGATCGGGGAAGCCGATTGGGCCAATTGGGACAAGGAACGGGGGCTGTATTTCGCGTCGGAGTGGGACGAAGCCTATCGCCCGCTCCTGGCAATGAACGATCCCGGCGAGGAGCCGCTGACCGGCTCGCTGCTAACCGCTGAGATCGGGGAGGGGCGGCACACCCATACCAGTCTCATCCTGCACCACCAAATGGACAAGCTAACTCCTGGGGCCTTCCGCCTGATGGCCAATCTGATTCAGCCAGCCAAGCGCGCTAGCTAGATCCTATTCGGTCCGCTCGGCCTCCCACGAGCGAGCCGTCTCGCGGCCGCAGTTGCGGCGGCAGCCCCCGGTCCTTCAGGGCCGGGGGTGTTTGCATATGAAGTACAGGAAGCCTAGGGCACGCGCGATGGCCTGGGACGGTCCAGGCGCGACGTAAGCAGCAGGGCGCCCAAAATGATGGCGATGCCGGCGATGGTGGTCCAGGCCGGAACTTCGTTAAAGGCCAGAAAACCGGCAAGGCTCGCCAGCACAATCGACAGGTAGCCGAATGGCGCCAGGAGATTGGCTGGCGTGCTTTGATAAGCGCGCAAATAGCAGTACTGCCCGATCTGGGCGAGCACGCCGATCCCAAGTAGCAAGGGCCAGTCGGCCATGGCGACCGGCTGCCAGGCTATAAGGGCCGGAAGTGCCGTGAACACCGAAAGACCAACCGTATAGAAGACCATAAGTACCGTGGTGTTCTCGGCAGCCAGCGCGCGGGTCTGCACCGTAGCAAGCGAGCCAAAGAGCACGGTGGCAAGGGCGGCGATCAAACCAAGGTTCCAGTGCATCTCGCTAGGGCCCACCATGACGAGGACGCCCGCAAATCCAATCACGGCGCCAACCCAGCGCCAAGGTCCGGAGCGCTCCCCCAACAGCCAGGTGGCCAAGGCCAGGACCACGAGCGGGCGCATGAAGCCGATGGCATTGACGAGGGCGAGAGGAAGGGCGGTAAGGGCAGCAAAATTGGCATTCAGCGCCAGGGTGTTGCAGAGCACGCGAAAGCTGTGCCGCCCCCATTGGCGAGTTTGGCTGAGGGCCTGGCGGTGCCGCCAGGCGAGTGGAAGAACGCCAACCAGGCCGATTAACGAGCGGATGAACACCATCTGAACGGCTGGATAGGTGGCGCCGCCGAGCTTGACCAGCACTGTCATCATAGTGACCAGCAGCATGTCACTCATGAGCCAGGCGATGCCCGCCCCTGAGGGCCTTGTTGACTCCATCTCAGGCCGCTTGGAGCAGGTTCGCCATCACCCGAAAGGCGCCGGGCACCAGACGATCAAGCTGATGATGGAGCACAAGGCTGGTATGGGTATGACGCCCCGCACCGATCGAGGCGGAAAGCAGGGAGCCGGTGAGCGGCGCTTCCCCTGCATCGCTCATGGCCAGCAGCGGCTGGTAGGCCTCGTCCCAGCTTGAAGCGAAATAAAGCCCTCGCTCCTTGTCCCACCCCGCGAAGTCGGCGGTGGTGATCTGGTTGGGTCCACTAAAGAGCGGGTGGTTTGGCGCCAGCAAGGTGACTTCCGCCGCAGGGTTGGTGACCCGCCAGCGCAGCGACGGGCTGCCGATGGTGAGAGGCAGGGGTGGCGTGGCTTGCGGGTTCCAGCCATCGCTGGGCCGGTGGTAGAGGGTGACAAGGTGCCCGCCACTCTTTACCCAGTCGTGCAGCTTATTCGTTGCGGCCGCAAGATCCGGGCGGGTTCCAAAGGCAAAGATGCCGACCACGATCGTATCAAGGCCCGAGAGATCGCCGGCGAGGGCATCGGCATCCAGATCGGTGACCTGTGCACCCATGCGCTCAAGCCAGAGGCCGACCCGGTCAGCGCCACCGCCGATATAGCCCACGCGGGTGCTTGGCAGCGCCAGATCGAGCGCCAGGACGTCAAGGTTGAGCGGCCGCACGAAGCGGGCGCGGCCAATATGCGGATAGGCGAATGCGGCAACGCTGTGGGCCTGGAGACCATCGACCAGGACGGGCAGGGTATAACGGCCGCGCGGAAGGTCTACTGCAGGAGTGACAGTCAAACTGTTCCGGTGGGTGGCGACGGTCAGGCCCGGCACCGGCGCGATCGTGATCTCCGCTTTTTTTTCCGCTTTTGCATTGATCGTGCGGGGAGCCTGGTCGCCTTGGGGCAGGATCAATGCGTCGGGCACAATGGCAAGGCTATGCGTTGGGGCGATCTGCACGGGCTCTTCAGTGTCGACGGCAAAGGTGATCTCCTCTCCCCCGACCTTTGCCTGGACCTTGAGCCAAATTCTGCCGTTGCCACCCAGGCTCTCCCACTGCGGCAGGAAGGCGTTGGTTATATCGGCACCTTGTCGTGCCCGTAACGTCAGCACTGCTTTGTCGTCCGACAGATGCAGGCTTTCAGAGGGTTCGAAGGCGGAGGACGCGACCGGCGTTATCGCGATCGCTTCGGCAGTGCCGGGCTCGGCCTCAATAATGAGACCGACGCAGCCACCAGGCGTTACGCTGTCCGATGCAAGCGCGGCAGAAATCTCTAAGCCCGCAGCCAGCGCCATGGCCGTGTCCACCTCGCGCAGCTTGCGTTGCAGCCGCTGGGTGTGTTCTGGCGCAACATGGGCGTTGGCACCACCGAGAGCCTGCCGCGCCTGCGCTAGTGCTGCGACGACGGCGGTGCCGTCGGGAAATTGCGCCAGCGCCTCCTCGATAGCAGCATCCGCTTGGGCAAGCTGAGACGAGGGACCGAGATCGGCGAGACGGGAAGGCAGGCCCGAAAGAATGCTGTCCTCTGCGGTGCCGCCAACGCGATGCAGCCCCCATTGCGTCTGGGCGGGGTGCTGCCAGTGGCCCATGTTCTGGCTGGCGTGAAAGGCACGTGATGCCTCCCCCAGCCGGTCAAAACTCATGCCGGTGGCTTCATCCACGCCCGGTGCCTCGATCCAGGTCGTCGCTGGAGGCGGGGGCACTTCGTCGTCATAGGTGCCGCCACCGCCCGACCAGGCCGGCAGGTAGAACTTGGCCACCTGCCAGGGGGCAAGCTCGTCCGTGCGATAGGTGGGGTTAGCCGCAAGAGCCAGCGCTCTTTCGGCCGCCTGGGTCATCGCCCGATGATGGCCGTGCTGCCCTCCGACATCGAGGAAGGTGGGGATGACGATATCAGGGCGATATTGCCGGTAGGCGCGCACCAGGCGCTCAATGATCAAGTCTTCGCCCCAGCGAGCCAGCGTGTCCGGACCAGACTTGGAGAAACCGAAGTCATGAACCGCATCATCCGGGCCATGGCCGAACCAGGCGACATCCGCATCGATGACGCGGGCGGCTTCTTCCATTTCACGCGAGCGCAGAACGCCCAGCGCACCCGATCGCTCCGGTCCAAGCGTGTTCTGCCCCCCTTCGCCGCGGGTGGAACAGGCGACGACGATGCGCATGCCATATTGGTGCCGCAGCAAGGCCAGCATGCCATTGTGCTCGTCGTCTGGATGGGCTCCGGTATTCATCACTGTTACCGTTGAACGCAAGCGAGAAAGCGCGCGATACAGGCGCACGAGACGGGGCGATGCGGCACGACGGTGCAAGCGCTGGCGATCATCGAGCATGAAAGTGGTCCAGAGTTTAAGAGTCAGCCGGTGGGGTCGGCGATGCTCAGATGGGGAGAAACCGTGTCGAGCAGCGGCAGGGCGGCTGCGCCAAGCGCGGCGGTGAGCTGACCGGTTTGTCCCCGCATGACGCGGGGCAGCGGCCGCTGGTGGCGCGTCGCAACCGAGACAGGAAGTGGATCCAGGGCGGCGATAACAGCTTCGAGCACTGAGTCCGGAAGGCCGCCGCCGAAGATAACCGTTTCTGGGTCAAAGATGTTTTCGAGCATGGCAACTGTGGGTGCGAGGTAGTCAGCGGCCATGTCGATCCACTCCACAAGGGTCTGGTTTTGATCATCGTGGAGCTTTTGGATGTCTTGGACGGTGGCGACATATATTCCCGCCATCGCCAAGCGTTCGCGTAGGGCAAAGACCGACACAAAGCGTTCCAATGCGCCAGCGGGGCCATAGCGGGCGGTTCCTTTGCGCGGGACAAGGCTGAGATGACCAATTTCACCGGCGTTACCGAAAGCACCGCGCAGCGGACGGCCATCCTGGATCACCCCAAGTCCGAGACCGACCCCGAAATACAAAAAGCAGAAGCTGCCGAGCTGGCGTCCAGCACCGTAAAGCCGCTCGGCGACCACTGCCGCGGTGGCATCGTTTTCCACCACGACATGTTGCCCGGTTGCCCTGGAGAAGAGCGCGGCCGGATCAACACCTGTCCAGCCAGGCAGGGTCGCCGGGCCAACCGAGCTCATCCCCTCCACTTCAAATGGGCCGGGCATAACGACACCGATGCCCAGCAGCTTGTTCTGGTCGGCACGGAGCGAGGTTTGCAGTCGCTCAACCTCTTGAGCGACTTGACCAGGAACAGTGTCGGGCCCGGCTTCGGAGAGGGAAATGATCGATTGTGCCCGCACGCCTCCCGACAGGTCGACAAGGGCGGTGACCATGTGGTCGGCCGCAATTTCGACCCCTGCCGTAAGGGGCCCGTCGGGATTAACAGCAAACTGGATGGGTGGTTGGCCACGCCCCGAGCGCAGGCGGCCCAGTTCGATCAGCAGGCCTTCCTCGAGCAGTTCATAAACGATGTTGGCCACGGCTTGAGGCGTGAGATGAGCGCGGCGGGCGATTTCGGTGCGGCCGAGGTGATCGTGCATGCGAATCACCTCCAGTACGACACGGCGGTTGTGCGCCCGGTTCCGCTCCGGGTTAGACCCGATCGCCACCCGCTGGCGCAATTCGCTCTTGCTGCGGCCGTTCACGTTCTCGCCCCCTCACCAAGCCCATCTCCTCCGACGAGAGCTTAGAACGGAAGGGTAATAACTCAAGTAGATTATTTTATTGACAAGGGAGCGTCACATATCTGACGCTAGTGGCGCTTGGCGGCTGGTCCGCCTCACACTGGTGGAGGGGCCGGAGGACGAGCGGCGGCCCTATTGGAGGACTGAGATATGCTTACCAAAACAACTTTGACCGGCCTGGCGGCTGGTGTCAGCCTGCTGGCGATGGGTTCGGCCCAAGCGGTGGAAATCGAATACTGGCAGTATGTGTTCGACAGCCGCGTCCAGGCAATGGACCAGCTGATCGAGAAGTTCGAGGCTGCCAATCCTGACATCACCGTCAAGCACACGACCTTCCCCTACGCCGACTACCAGACCCGTGTCGTGGCCGCCAAGGTTGCGGGCCAGGGCCCGGACGTGGTGCAATTGTTCTATGGCTGGACCGACCAGTTCGTGAATGGTGGCTTGATCAAGCCGCTTGATCCAGCGGTTTTCCCGCATGAAGAGATTGAATCGCAGTTCTTCCCGATCGTTTCGGCGATGAAGCGCGGCGAAGACTATTACGGGTTGCCAACCGCAGTGCGCTCACTGGCGCTGTTCTACAACAAGGCTTTGCTGGACGAGGCTGGCGTTCAGCCGCCACAGAACCTTGAAGAACTGCTTGCCGTTGCCAAGGCGACGACCAAGGTTGACGGCGGAGGCAACATGACCTCAGCCGGTATCACGCTCGACATGGCCGGGCAGGATCACCAGTGGTGGCGTGAAGTTCTGGTGCGCCAGAATGGTGGTGTGCCCTACGACGAAGAAGGCAATGTCGCTTATAACGACGAAGCGGGCGCTGCGGCGCTGAAGTTCTACACGGACCTGCAGACGGAACACAAAGTGGGGCAGACCGGCTTCATGGATGAAGGCCAGGCCGCGTTCCGGGCCGGGTTGGCTGCGATGACCATCGACGGCACCTTCCGCCTCGGCGCCTTTGAAGCCAATCCCTTCGAATGGGGAGTGGTGGAGCTGCCGGCCGACGCCAACGGCATGCGCTCCAACTATTCGAGCTATTTCGCCAATGCGATCGGGGCAACTGCAGAGGGTGAAGAGCTCGCTGCTGCACAGAAGTTCCTTCAGTACATCTCCTCGCCTGAAGCGATGGAAATCTGGCTTGATGCAGTGGGTGAGCTTCCCGCTCGCCGGGACGTTGCCTTGACCGAGAAGAACCTCGCCGACCCGATTTTGGGGCCCTTCCTCAAGGGTCTGGAATATGCCCAGACTACCCGCTTCTATGACGAAGCGGCGCAACGCCAGACCACGATCGACATGGTCAACCGCGTTCTGCTGGAAAACCAGTCCATCGAGGACTCGCTGAACCAGGCGGCGCAGGCTGAGCAGGCCATCATCGACCAGGGCCGTCAGTAACCACCAAGCCATGCAATGCGGCCGACGGCAGTTTACCTGCCGCCGGCCGCGCCAGTTCTTGCAGGAGCGAAAATGTCGTCGGCGAGCCCCATCCCCCAAGCAGGCCCAGTTCGCTTCTGGGATCGTCTGAATATCGGCACCAAGCGGGTGATCTGGGCTTGGGGCTTTCTCGCCCTGCCGATCATCTTTTATTCGGTTATTCGCTTTTATCCCACATTCCAGGCCTTCTGGCTGTCGATGACCAACTGGGACCTGTTGCGCCCGGCGCAGTTCATTGGGCTGGCGAACTACCAGAAGATGTTCGCCGACCCCTTGTTCTGGAAAGTGTTCCAGAACACCTTTCTTTACCTGATCATCGGCACGCCGCTGAGCCTCGCGATCTCCTTTGTGATCGCGTTCTATCTCGATCGCGTCCGGTTCATGCATGGCTTTATCCGCGCGCTCTACTTCCTGCCCTTCCTCACTACGGCGGCGGCAATGGGCTGGGTTTGGCGCTGGTTCTACCAGCCGGTGCCGATCGGGGTGATCAACGGTTTTCTCAGCACGATTGGCATTCCGCAGCAGCCCTTTTTGCGCTCGGTCGACCAGGCGCTCCTTTCCATCCTCATCCCGGCGATCTGGGCCGGACTTGGTTTTCAGATCATCATCTTCATGGCCGGGCTGCGTGCCATTCCGAACACTTTTTACGAGGCGGCTCGCATTGACGGGCTCGGCGAGTGGGCGATCCTGCGCAAGATCACCGTGCCGCTGCTCAAGCCCACTACGGTGTTTCTGGTGGTGTTCTCCTCGATCGGCTTCTTGCGCATCTTCGACCAGGTCTACAACATGACCACCAATGATCCGGGCGGGCCGCTCAACTCGACCAAGCCCCTGGTGCTCATGATCTATCAGACCGCCTTTTCATCCTACCAGATGGGCTACGCCGCCGCGCAGACCGTGGTGCTGTTCACCATCCTGCTCGTCGTGTCCTTGCTGCAGCTTTACGTGCTGAGGGAAAAGCAATGAGCGTCACCACAGTGTCGACCGAACTCTCCACCAATCGGCGCGACATTCGCCCCGGTCGCATCATCGCCTGGACCTTGCTGTTCATCGGCGGGCTCATCGTAATCACGCCGCTGCTGTTCATGTTCTCGACCTCGCTCAAGACCTCGGGCCAGGTGTACGATCTGCGCCTGATCCCGCTGGCGCCGACGCTCGACAACTATGTAAAGGTGCTCGGTGACGGCCGCTTCATGCAGTGGTTTTTCAACTCCACCCTGATTGCGGTGACGGTCACGCTGTCGAACGTGTTTTTCGACAGCATGGTTGGCTATACGCTGGCCAAGTTCCAGTTCCGCGGCCGCTATTTCATCTTCCTAGCAATCCTATCGACACTGATGATCCCCACCGAAATGCTGGTGATCCCCTGGTATCTGATGGCCAGTCAGCTGGGTTGGCTCGATTCCTATTGGGGGATCATGTTCCCTGGAATGATGACGGCCTTTGGCACCTTCCTTATGAAGCAGTTCTTCGAGGGCGTTCCCGATGACTTCCTGGAAGCTGCGCGCATTGATGGGCTTAACGAATTCACCATCTGGTGGAAAGTCGCGATGCCGATGGTCGTGCCCGCCATTTCGGCGCTGGCGATCTTCACCTTCCTTGGCAATTGGACCGCGTTCTTCTGGCCGCTGATCGTGACCACGTCCAAGGAGCTTTATACGCTCCCCGTTGGGATCTCGAGCTTTTCGGCCGAGTCCTCCATCCAATGGGAGCTGATCATGACTGGTGCCGCGATCGGCACCATCCCCACGCTTCTCGTCTTCCTCGTGCTGCAGCGCTACATTGTCCGTGGCGTCATGCTGGCTGGCCTCAAGGGTTAACGCCGTGACCGATCCCCGTCTTGCCGATCAGTCGGTCTTTCCCGATCCTGTTTACAAGGAAACGGTGCTGCGGCCGCTATTTGATGGCGCCAAGGACCATCATGTGGAGGGCTTTCGCGCCATTGATCGCGCTCACCTGGTGATGTTGGCCCAAACCGGCATCCTTGATGCCGATCAAGTGCGCGAGATTGCCGGAGCCCTCGAGAGCATCGATGCGGAAATCGATCCTGCCGCGCTGGTTTACACCGGGGAGGTCGAGGATTTCTTTTTCCTGATCGAAAAGGAACTGAAGAAGCGCATCGGTCCAGATCTTGGCGGGCGGCTGCATACCGCGCGCTCGCGCAACGACATCGACCACACCCTGTTCAAGCTGGGGTTGCGCGAGCGCCTCAACCTGCTGATCAACAAGGCGCTCAAGCTGCACTCGACGCTGATCGAAGCGGCAGAACGGGAGCAGGCGACACTGATCGTTGCCTATACCCATGGCCAGCCGGCACAGCCGACCACGTTCGGGCATTACCTCTCGGCGATTGTGGAGTTCGTCGGACGCGACATCGAGCGGTTGCTGCAGGCTTATCGTTTGGTGGACCTCTCGCCCATGGGCGCCGCGGCCATCACGACCACGGGCTTTCCCACGGATCGGGCTCTGGTCGCCGAGCTGCTTGGCTTTGCCGCGCCTCTGCAAAATTCCTATTCCTGCATAGCGGGCGTTGACTACATCACAGCCACCTACAGCGCCATGGAGCTGATGTTCCTGCATCTCGGCCGGCCGATTCAGGATTTCCAGGTCTGGACCAGCTTTGAAGTCGGGCAGCTTTATGTGCCCAACAGCCTCGTGCAGATTTCCTCGATCATGCCGCAAAAGCGCAATCCGGTGCCGATCGAGCATCTGCGGCACTTGGCGAGCCAGACCTGCGGGCGCGCGCGCGCCATGCTCACGGTGATGCACAACACGCCCTTCACCGACATGAACGACAGCGAGGGTGAAACCCAGTCCATGGGCTATGGCGCCTTTGAGAGTGCCTACCGCGTGCTTGATCTGCTGGCAGCATTGGTCGCCCAGGTCCGCATCAACCCTGAACGCGTGCGCGCCAATATCAACCGCTCCTGTATCACCATTACCGAACTGGCCGACAGCTTGGTGCGGCGCGAGGGTTTGTCGTTCCGCGAGGGACACGAAATCGCGGCGTCGGTCGCCAAGGCGGTGGTCGCTGCGGGCGGCGATCTGGCTGGGGATGGCTACGCACCGTTCCTTGCGGCGTTCGAGCACGCAACCGGACGCAAGAGCGCGCTTGATGCTGCAGCCTTCGCCGAGATCGTGTCGCCCGAATATTTCGTTGCAGTGCGCACCCGTTTCGGCGGCCCCGCGCCCGAGCCGCTGCAAGCGGCCATCACTGATTACAAGAAGGATGCGGCCGCATTGGCCGCTCAACATCAAACCATTCTGCGCCGCCAGGACGAAGCCGCGCGCATGCTCAATGAGCGCTTCGACGCATTAAAGGGAACAGCCTGATGGCCAAGATTGAACTGCAGAGCCTGGTCAAGAACTACGGCAAGACCCAGGCGGTGCATGGCATCGACCTCACCGTTGAAGATGGTGAGTTCGTCGTGTTCGTGGGCCCGTCCGGCTGTGGCAAGTCAACGACGCTGCGCATGATTGCCGGGCTTGAGGATATCTCTGCCGGCAATCTTCTCATCGGCGGCGAGGTTGTGAACCAGCGCGAGCCGAAGCAGCGCAACATCGCCATGGTGTTCCAGAACTACGCCATTTATCCTCACAAAACGGTGGGGCAGAATATCGGTTTTGGGCTCTACACCTCCAAGCTGTCTAAGGAAGAAAAACAGCAGCGCATCCTGCAAACGGCCAAGATCCTGGGCCTAGAGCCGCTGTTGGATCGGCGCCCTGCAGCACTGTCGGGCGGTCAGCGCCAGCGCGTTGCCATCGGCCGAGCCATGGTTCGTGATCCAGTGGCGTTTCTGTTCGACGAGCCACTGTCGAATCTCGATGCGCAGTTGCGGGCGCAGATGCGTATGGAGATCAAGAGCCTCCATCGCCGGCTTGGTACCACCATCGTTTACGTTACCCATGACCAGGTCGAAGCCATGACCATGGCCGACAAGATCGTGGTGATGCGGGACGGCCACATCCTGCAGGTCGGCACGCCCACCGATCTCTACGAAAACCCCAACGATGTTTTCACCGCGCGCTTTATCGGCAGCCCGTCGATGAACATGCTCGATGGCAAGCTGAGTGGTGGCACGCTCAGCATCGAAGGCACGACGATCTCGGGCCTGACGCTGCCTGCGCAAGAGGGCGATGTGCTTGTCGGCCTGCGCCCGCATGATCTGGTTGTAGGCGAGGCGAGCGAGCCGGGCCTTGGTGCAACTGGTATTGTCGAGGCGGTGGAGCCGCTGGGCTCGGAGACCCTGGTGCATGTTCAGGTCGGCAAGAGCCAGATCATCGCCACCGCACCTGGTCGTGTGGTGCCCAAGGTCGGCAGCACGGTATCGATCAATGCCGGATCGGGGTCGCTCTATCTCTTCGATAAAGCCAGCGAGAAGGCCCTGGGCCGCGCATGACGTCTTCCCCCGTTGCAGCTGGGGCCGTGCTCAGCCTTGGGCGCATTTATTGCGACCTGGTGTTTCGCGGCCTCGATACCATGCCCCAGCTTGGCCGCGAGGTCTTCGCCGGAGAGTTCGAGTTAACCCCAGGCGGCGGCGCCCTGATTACCGCGGCACATCTGGCGGGCCTGGGGCGTCCCTCGGCCTTGTTGGCGCGGTTCGGCACTGACGATTTATCCCTGTCGCTCGAAGCCACGATCAAGGCTCTCGGGCTTGACCTGCAGTTTCTCGACCGAAATGCAGCGGCCGGTCCGCAGTTAACGGTGGTAATGGTGCAGGACGGGGATCGTGCATTCTTGTCCAAGCGGGCGGGGCAGGCTCGTCCCCAGACCCTGGAGGCGGCCTTGGCGTGGCGCAAAGCGGCGCATTTGCACATCGCAGAATACGCGACCCTGCACGAGGCAAGCGATGCCATCATCCTTGCCAAGCAGCATAACCTCACGGTCTCGCTCGATCCGAGTTGGGACGACCAGCTGATCCGGGATCCTGATTTTTTCGCGCTCAGCTCAGGAGCCGATATCTTCCTGCCCAATATGGAAGAAGCCGAAGCGCTGACCGGCCAATCCGATCCTCAAGTGGCGCTGGTAGAGTTGGCCCGGTATTTTCCTTGCGTCGCGTTGAAATGCGGCGCGGGGGGCGCCTTGCTTGCCGTTGATGGCCAGGTTCTCCGTCTGCCGAGCCCCAAGGTAGAGGTGGTCGACACCACCGGCGCTGGTGATGCCTTCAACGCCGGGTTCCTGCACGCCTGGCTCAGCGGCGCCGATCCGCAAGCATGCCTGGCCGCAGCAATCGATGCCGGTAGCCGTTCTGTTCAGGCTTCAGGCGGCGTCGGGAGCTTGCGGACTGAAGCTTGATTGATTGCGGCCGTGCCCGGTGCCAAGGCGGCGGGAGTCAGCCTTTCGCCTTCCCTGTCTTGGTCACCAGCAGTTGGTTGAGCCGCATCTTGTCGGCGTCCACCACCTCAAAGACATAGCCGGCTGCTTCCACCTTGTCGCCCTTGCGGGCCGCCCGGCGCAGCCGATGGACGATGAAGCCGCCAATGGTTTCATAGGCCGCTTCGGCTTCAAGGTGCTTGATCCCCAAGGTGCGCGTGACATCCACGAACGGCGCTACGCCGTCGACAAGCCAGCTCTGCTCATCGCGCTTGAGAATTGCCTGCTCTTCGAAGGGGTTGGCCAGGCCTTGCATCAGCGCGCCCATTAGGTCCTTGAAGGTGACCACGCCAACCACATGGGCGTATTCGCTGACCACGAGGGCAAAGCCCGTGCTCTGGGCTTGGAACTCGGCAAGGACCTCCCAAACATTGAGCGTGTCGGGCACCGACAGCACGTCGCGGCGGGCCTTGGCGAAATCCACCTCGCCATGCTTGTCCATGGCGGTGACCAGCACGTCCTCGGCGCGAACACAGCCAATCACCGCGTCGATGCCCCCGTCGCAGATGGGGTAATGCGAAAACGGCCGCCGGCGCACCTTGTCCTGCTGCACCTCATGGGGGTCGCTGATGTCGAGATAAACGATGTCATCGCGAATGGTCATCACCGAGGTGACGCTGCGCAACTCGAGCGCCAGGACATTTTCGATCAGCCGATGTTCGTTTTTCATCAGCATGCCGGACGCGGCACCGCCGGCCAGGATAAGCCGGAAGTCCTCGGCCGTGACTTCGTCGGCAGCCACTTTGGACTCGATGTTGAACCAGCCGATGATCACGTCGGACAATCTGCCGAAGAACCAGACCAGGGGCTTGAGCACCTTGACCGAGGTTTCGGGAAACCACACCAGCGAGAGGGCAACCTGTTCGGGCACCAGCATGGCAATGCGCTTGGGCGTCAGGTCGGCCAGCAGCACAAACAGCATGGTGACCAGCAAGAAGGCCAGCACGGAGCCGATCGGCAGGGCCAGGTCGGGGGCGACGCCCACCAGCCGCAGGGCGTCGGCGAAAGCCGGCCCAAACGCATCATGCCCGAGCGTACCCGCCAAGATCGACACGGCATTGGTCACGATCTGCAATGCGGTGATTACGCTGCCCGCCTCGCCCCGCAGCGCGACGAACCGCAGGGCCCTGCTGTCGCCCCCTTCAGCCAGCGCGCGGATGCGCACTTCGCGCGCTGCGGCGAAGGCGATTTCCGACAGCGACACGATCACGCTGACGCCGATCAGGCCGATGATCAGCAAGACGCCGAGGATGGGAGTCATATTGCTTTCCAGTTAATGCCGGGTCTTCATAGCGACACGCCCACTGAACGTCCAATCGGCAGGGGGCATGTCTTCCAAGCGGGGCCGCACGGCTCAAGCTCTTAGCCGAGGCGCAGGATCTCCGGGGCGAGCGCAACATGCAGTTCATGCCGCACCGCTGGTAGTCCAGGGATGTAGCCGAAGTCGAGTTTGAACTCTGTGGCGGTTAGGCCGCGTGCGGCGGCGTACGCATAAAGCTGGGCAAACCCATCGGCTATGCCACTCACAGGTCCCTCATATCCGATCCGCAGATAGCGTTGTGCCGGGATCTCATGGAGGATCATCCCGGCAGGCACATCGGTTTTGCGGGCGGCCAGAAAGCCCACGAGTTCACGATGGATAGCGCCCTCAACGCCGATCGAGGCGGCAAGAAAGCTCGACGCTCCGGTCTCGGTTTCAAACAGCCAGGTCCATGCCCTCGAGATTGCTTGTGCCAGTTCTGGCTCGGGCGCCTCGACCATGATGCCGATGGCAGTGAGTTCGGGCAGTTCGATGAGTTCGATCATTGGTCACCGGTCCAGGCGGTTTGAGCGAGCGCGGCTGCAGCGCGCCTCGTCAGCGCGAAACTGCATTCTTTGCTGCTGAGCGCTTGTTGGTCAGAGCCCTTACATAGCACAGCCCGTCGGCCTGGCGGCAAGGCGATGAGCTCATATCCTCGCCGCAGTGAGTGCTCGCTGGCTTTAGGATGAGGGACTAAGCACCAAGACCTCCACACGCCGAGACACCGAAAGCCATCCGCAGTGTTGCTGTCGACAGCTTGCGCACAAAAGACCTCTCAGGGGTATTGACGCTTCGAAGCGTTGGTATACGCTTTCTTTACTTAGGATCGACACGTCGAGTGCCATGCTCGGCTGTACGAGAAGGGGACACCATGAGACTCTTGCTTACCGCCGCCTTGGCGCTTGCCTCCTTGACGACCGTGCATCCTGCTTATGCCGACAAGCTCGATGACATTATTGCATCGGGCACCCTGCGTTGCGCCGTGGTGCTGGATTTCCCGCCGATGGGATCTCGCGATGAAAACAACAACCCGGTCGGATTTGACGTCGATACTTGCAACGACCTTGCCGCGGTGCTCGGCGTGCAGGCAGAAATCGTCGAAACCCCGTTTCCCGACCGCATCCCCGCGCTGGTTTCAGGGCGCGTCGATATCGGCGTTGCCTCGACCTCCGATACGCTCGAGCGCGCCAAGACCGTTGGTTTTTCCATTCCCTATTTTGCTTTCGAAATGGTGGTCTTGACCAAGGAAGGCCTGGGTATCGCCGATTACGACAGTCTCAAAGGCAAGAAGGTGGGCTCCACCTCTGGCACCTATGAGGCTTTGGCCCTGGAAGAAAGCGTCAACGAATGGGCTGACCCGGCCGGTTCGTTCCGCTCCTACCAGACCCAGGCGGACGTGATGCTGGCGCTTTCGCAGGGCCAGATCGATGCAACCGTCGTAACCTCCACCGTTGCTGCTTCCACCATCGCCACCGGCAATTTCCCCGGTTTCGTCATGGGCGGCAAGGCGCCGTACGAAATCGATTATGTTGGTCTCATCACCCTGCGCAATGAGCAGGGCTTGCTCAATTACCTCAACCTCTTTGTTAATCAGCAGGTTCGCACCGGACGCTATGCCGAGCTTTACGCCAAGTGGGTTGGTGAAGGCGAGCCGCCGAACCTGACCGTCCCGGGTGTTTATTACTAAGGATCTGGCAAGGAGCGCTTGGGCAGGCGCTCCTTTTTTTCTGCGCACTACGGTGAGCTCTAGCGCTTCGAGAATTGTAGCCCTGATGGTTAGAACGCGCCCTTGATGTTTAATTATACCTTCCACTGGCGTCCGGCGCTTCAAGCGTTGCCGCAGATGCTGGGCGGAGCCGTGGTGACGCTGCAGCTCGCCATTCTTTCCATGATCATCGGCATCATCATTGGCGTGTTGCTGGCACTGATGAGTGGCTCGGGCAGCAAGTTTCTCCGTGCCCTTGCCAGCACCTGGATCGAGATTGCCCGCAATACACCGGCATTGTTCCAGATCTACATGGCCTATTTCGGCCTCGGGCAGTTCGGCATCCATCTCGACAGTTTCGTGGCGCTGCTGGCCGGCATTGCCTTCAACAATGCCGGTTATCTTGCCGAGACCTTCCGGGGTGGGCTGCGGGCCGTTCCCGCCACTCAGGTGCGCGCCGCGCGATCCCTCGGCTTTGGCCCGATCAGTGCTTTCCGGCTCATCGTGTTGCCGCAGATGTTTCGTGCCGTGTTCTACCCGGTGACCAACCAGATGGTGTGGGCGATCCTGATGACCTCGCTGGGCGTCGTGGTGGGGCTCAATACCGATCTCACTGGCATCACCCAGCAACTCAACGTCAAGACGTTCCGAACCTTTGAGTATTTCGCATTGGCCGCGGTAATGTATTACCTGCTTGCCAAGGCGGTCACGCTGGGTGCCCGCCTTCTTGCCTACCGACTGTTCCGATATTGAGGGGGCAGTCATGTTCCAAACTGGCTTGAGCCTCAACGATATCGGTTTTTTGCTGCAGGGGGCTGGTGTCACCCTCCTGATCACCTTCTGGGCCATGCTCGGCGGCACGATCCTCGGCATCGTGTTCGGCGTGTTCCGGGCGACTACGCCTTGGTGGGCGAGCGCTCCGCTGGCCTTTCTGCTCGATATCTTTCGCTCGGTGCCGCTGCTGATCCAGCTCGTTCTGGTCAACGCGTTCCAGGCGATCGCCGGGCTCAACATCAGCGCCTTTATCGTGTCTTGCGTGGTGCTGGCGCTCTACACCTCCGCTTATTGTTCCGAACTGGTCCGGGGCGGTATTGCCGCCGTGCCGGTGACGACGCGTCGCGCGGCGCGCTCGTTGGGCATGACCTGGTGGCAGGACATGACCAATATCGTTTATCCCATCGCGCTGCGTATCATGCTGCCCAGCTGGATCGGCCTGACGCTTGGGGTGATGAAGGATACGGCGCTGGTGTCCTGGCTCGGCATCATCGAGTTGCTGCGCTCATCGCAGATCATCGTCACCCGCATTCAGGAGCCGCTATTTGTGCTCAGCATAGCCGGGCTGATCTACTTCATTATCAGCTTCCCGATTTCGCGCCTGGGCGCCAAACTGGAAAAGAAATGGCGCGAGAATGATTGAGATCGAGAACGTCCAGAAATCCTACAACGAGCTGCGGGTCCTGGATGACGTGAGCCTGAGCGTGTCCAAGGGCGAGGTGGTGTCGATCATCGGTGGCTCCGGATCGGGCAAGTCGACACTGCTGATGTGCATCAATGGCCTCGAGGCGATCCAGGGTGGCAAGATCAGCGTCGATGGCGTGGACGTGCATGCCAAGGGGACCGACCTCAACAAGCTGCGCACCAAGATCGGCATCGTTTTTCAGCAGTGGAACGCCTTTCCCCACCTCACCGTACTGGAAAACGTCACACTGGCCCCCCGCAAAGTGCTGGGCAAGAGCCGCGCCGAGGCCGAGGCGATCGGTCGTCAGCAACTTGAGCATGTGGGGCTTGGGGACAAGCTCGACGCCTATCCCGGCAAGCTTTCCGGCGGGCAGCAGCAGCGCATGGCCATCGCGCGCGCCCTGGCGATGAGCCCGCAATACATGTTGTTCGACGAGGTCACATCCGCCCTTGATCCGCAACTGGTGGGTGAGGTGCTCGACACCATGCGTCTGCTCGCCAAGGAAGGCATGACGATGATCCTCGTCACCCATGAAATGGCCTTTGCTCGCGAAGTCTCCGACCGTGTCGCCTTTTTCAAGTCCGGCAAGGTGCATGAGATCGGGACGCCCGAGCAGATTTTCGGCGATCCCCAGCGTCCGGAAACCAGAGAATTCCTAGCTTCGGTGCTTTAGCCGAACTCACCAGCAGGGCGATCCAGATGAAAATTACCGCTATCAAAACGTGGCAGGTTGATCTGCCACTCAAGGAAGGTCGCTATAGCTGGTCGGGCGGCAATTTCATGGAGGTGTTCGACTCCACAGTCGTGGCGGTGGAGACCGATGCCGGCATCACCGGCTATGCTGAATGCTGCCCCCTGGGCTCAGCCTATTTGCCGAGTTATGCTGCGGGCGTGCGCGCCGGCATCAGCGAAATCGGGCCCAAGCTCATTGGCATGGACCCGACCGATCTGGGGCCACTTAATCGCCAGATGGATGCGGTGCTGCGCGGACACCCCTATGCCAAGGCGCCCATCGACATTGCCTGCTGGGATATTCTGGGCAAGGTCGCGGGGCTTCCCGTTTATAAATTGCTCGGCGGTCTTGAGCAGGAGGAAGTCGCCCTTTACCGCGCCATCTCGCAGGAAGATCCCGAGGCCATGGCCCGCAAGATCGATGGCTACCGCGCCGAGGGCTATACCAAGTTCCAGCTCAAGGTCGGCGGCAATGCCAATGACGATATCGAGCGCATTCGCGCCTGCCGCGACATCCTCAAGCCCACCGACATTCTGGTATGCGATGCCAATACCGGCTGGACCATGGCCGATGCCGCTCGCGTCGTAAATGCTGTCCGAGACCTCGATGTTTACATCGAGCAGCCCTGCATGAGCTATGAGGAAAGCGTCTCCATCCGTCGGCGCACCAGCCTGCCTTTCGTGCTCGACGAAGTGATCGGTGGGGCCGATACCCTGCTCAAGGGCATTGCCGAAGACGCGATGGACGCGATCAACCTCAAGATATCCAAGGTCGGCGGGCTCACTAAGGCCAAGCTGATGCGCGACCTGTGCGTCGCCTCGGGCATTCCGATGACCATCGAGGATACTTGGGGCGGCGACATTGTCACCGCCGCCATCGCGCATCTGGCCTGCTCCACGCCCGAAAAGTTCTACCTGTCGGCCACCGATTTCAATTCCTACGGCACCGTGTTTATCGCCGATGGTGCGCCGCAGCGCGTCAACGGCAATATGTCGGCGTCCAACGAGCCTGGTCTCGGCGTTACGCCCAAGTTCGACGTGTTGGGCGAGCCGGTGCTGGTGATCGGAAAGGCTGCCTGATGCGCACCAGCAAGATCATCCAGACGGTCTCCTGTCATGCCGAGGGGGAAGTGGGCGATGTGATAACCGGCGGCGTGTTGCCACCGCCGGGTGACACGATCTGGGAGCAGCGCACATTCCTTGCTACCGACGAAACGCTGCGCAATTTCATGCTGCAGGAGCCACGGGGCGGGGTGTTCCGGCACGTCAATGTGCTGGTGCCCCCCAAGAACCCAAAAGCGCAGATGGGCTGGATCATCATGGAGCCGCAGGATACCCCGCCCATGTCGGGTTCCAATTCCATGTGCGTTTCGACCGTCTTGCTCGATGCGGGCATTATCCCGATGACGGAGCCGGAAACGCGCATGGTGCTCGAAGCACCGGGCGGGTTGATCGAGGTCGTCGCCCAGTGCCGCAACGGCAAGGCGGAACGGGTCGCCATCAAGAACCACCCCTCCTTTGCCGACAAACTCGACGCCACCCTGGAAGTCGAAGGCGTGGGAACGCTCACCGTCGATACCGCCTATGGCGGGGACAGTTTCGTGATCGTCGACAGCAAAGCCCTGGGCTTCGCCATTGCGCCTGATGAGGCGCGCGACATTGCGTTGATGGGCATGAAGATCACCAAGGCCGCTAATGAACAATTGGGGTTCCAGCACCCGCTACATGCCGAATGGAGCCACTTTTCCTTTTGCCAGATCGCCGCGCCCGTAACCCGGGACGAAAACGGCGTGCTGACTGCCGCCAACGCCGTGGCCATCCGCCCGGGCAAGATTGACCGTTCCCCCTGTGGCACTGGCTGTTCGGCGCGCATGGCGGTGCTGCATGCCAAGGGGCAAATCAAGGTGGGCGAGGCGTTTATCGGCCGGTCCATTATCGGCTCGCGCTTTGATTGCCGTATCGACAGCGAAACCATGCTGGGCGATCGCAAGGCCATCGTGCCCATCATCGCCGGCAGCGCCTGGATCACCGGCACGCACCAGCACATGCTGGATCCCGCCGATCCCTATCCAACCGGCTATCGCCTTTCGGATACCTGGCCAGTGGAGGGCCGTTTCTAAGCATGCCTTACATCAAGATCGAAATGAACGAAGGGCGCACGCCCGAGCAGAAGGCTGCTTTGGCGCGGGCCATCACCGATGCCGTCGTGGAGCATGCCGGGGCCAAGCGGGAGAGTGTCTGGATCGTCTTTGATGATGTGGCGCGACAGAACTGGGCAGTCGCCGGCGAATTGCTGGACAAGCCCGCCTGATAGGCATTTAGAGCACCGCCCCCCGGCGCGTCGTATCGGGCCAAAAACAAGAAGGCTCCCCATTGGGGAGCCTTGCTCGTTGTGGTGAGCGCCTCAGCGCGTGTAGTTCTGCACGGCGCCGGGCAGGGTGCTCCACTGGGCATACCAGGCCTTGAACTGGTTGAATTGCCGTTCGGCCCAGGCGCGTTGGCTGGGTGAAAGCTCGTCGGTGGAGTTGAAGTGGAGCTTGTAGGCGTCCTCCCCCTGCAGCTCGAGCATGAACTTGTAGTAGAGCACCAGATCGGTGCCTTCATCCCAGGAGGAGAGGATTTCCAGCGCCTCGCCCAATTCCCGTGCACGGAGGCGGGCATCGGGATCGCCGCCCGCGGCGGCCTTCGACAGGGCCACCAGATGCAGGATCTCCCGGGGCAGGGCATTGCCGATGCCGGTGATGGTGCCGGTGGCGCCCGCTTTGACATAGCCGTGGTAAACGCCGGTATCGACGCCGGCCATCAGCACCACATTGGCATCGCCACTGGTGATGTGCTCGGCCGCATAGGTCATGGCTGCGGGGCCACCAAATTCCTTGAAGCCGACAAGGTTGGTGTGCTTGGCGCGCAGGGCGTTGAACAGGTCGGCCTTGGTTTCGAAGCCGTAATGGGGGCTGTTATAGATTACTGCTGGCAGAGTTGGTGCGGCGGCGAGGATAGCCTCGAAATGGTGGCGCTGGGCGATGGGGGAATTGCCGCGCGACAACACCCGGGGAATGACCATCAAGCCAGCCGCGCCGACCTGTTGCGCGTGTGTAGCCAAAGCGACGGCTGAGGCCGTGTTGATTGCACCGGTGCCAACAATCACGGGCAGGCCCGCCGCGACCAGGCGCGCCACGCCTTCCATGCGCTGGGCATCGGTGAGCAGGGGCCAATCGCCCATGGAGCCGCAATACACCACGGCGGACATGCCGGCAGCGACGAGCTCGGTGGCCTTGCGGACCAGTTCGTCGAAATCGGGGCTACGGTCCGCCTTGCACGGCGTCATCAGTGCGGGAATTACGCCCGTGAAAATTTCGGTTTGCATCGTGTCCTCGTCCAGCAAACGAGCAGGCGTCAACGCACCTGCCCGGTTCACCTACCATTCATGCCACGTTGTATCCTTTTTGTCGACAGGGCAAGCCTGCCTACAACAGGGCGCGGATATCGGCGAGCAAGGCACTGGGAACTTCAACCTCGCCGCTGGCAAGCGAACGGGCCCGCGCAGCATAGCGCCGCTGCGACGGCAAGCGCGCGCCTTGATCGATAATGGCATCGAAGATGATCTCGGCCCGTTCGGCATGGCGTGACGCCTCCACTCCGGTGAAGACCTTGGGGTCGAAGGCAAGCAGCAGTTCGCCGTGATAGGGTGCTGCGCCAGCGCCGTTATCGAATTGCTTGGACTCGATACTGCTGAGATCGCCGATCAACGGCCCCGCAATCAACTCGATCATGGTAGATAGCGCCGAGCCCTTGTGGCCGCCAAACGTCGTCATGGCGCCGCTAAGCGCCTTTTCTGCGCTGTCGGTCGGAGCCCCGCTCTCATCCACGGCCCAATCGAGCGGGATTGGCTTGCCGGCGCGGCGATGCAGCTCGATTTCCCCCCGCGCCACGCTGGAGGTGGCGAAGTCGAACACATAGGGATCTTTGCCCGGACGCGGCCAGGCGAAAGCCAGCGGATTGGTGCCAAACACGGGCTTGGTGCCACCAAATGGCGCAACCCAGTTGTGGCTAGGGGTCATGGCGATGGCGACAACACCCTGCGCCGCCAAGGCCTCGACTTCGGGCCACAATGCCGAAAAGTGGTAGCAGTGATTGATCACCAGCGCCGCGATGCCATTCTGCCGCGCCTTGTTGACCAGCATGGTGCGGCCGGCCTCAAAGGCCAGCAGCGAATAGCCGCCTTTAGCATCGACGCGCACAATACCGGGCGCATGGTCGAACAGTTCAGGCTGCACCACGCCATCCACCTTGCCCGCCCGGATGGACCGGACGCAGCCCAGCAGACGATAAAGGCCATGCGAATGACACTCGTCGCGCTGGCCCGCACAAACCACGGTGGCGACCGCCGTCGCGTGATCGATGGCAAAGCCGTTGCGGACCAGCACCGCAACGCTGAGGTCAAAGGCTTCGTCAAGCCGCAGGGTGGACGTTTCTGTCACAGCAATGCCCTTAGTTCATCAGGTCGAAGGCATCACCCCAGGTGTCGGCAACCGAGTAACCCTGTGGATAGGGGTCGCTAGGATCAACGCCGATCTGGTGGATGCCATGGATCCAGCCGCGGCCCGAGATAATGGGCTGCACCGCCGGGCGGCCGGCCACCGTGGTGTCGCCGGCATAAGTAACCTCGAAGGTGGAATCGATGATGGATCGGGCGGTAAAACTGTCGCCAGGCTTGGCCAGGCCCCGCGCTGCCGCGACGGCAAGACGGGCGGAATTGCCAGTGCCGCAGGGTGACCGGTCGATCCGGCCAGGTGGCATGATGGTGGCGCCCTTGAGTTCGCCCGCCTCGTTGAAGCTGGTGAACATAGTGTAGGATATGCCCTTGATGGCCTCGATCTCGGGATGGGCAATCTCGAGCTGGGCATTGACGGCGCGGTGGATGGCGCTGCCCGCCTCCACCAGTTTCTTGGCCTGGTCCGGCCTGATCTCGAGGCCGAGTTGCGCCGGGTCGATCAGCGCATAGAAAATCCCGCCATAGCCAATGTCGAGCTTGACCTTGCCGAACCCCGCCACATCGACCACGGCGTCGAGCTGGTGGGCATAGGACGGGTTCATGGTGAGCGTAACCCGTTCGCATTTGCCGTTACGGCAACTGGCCCGCGCCGTCACGAGGCCCGACGCCGTCTCGATCCGCACGATGGTTTCGGGCTCGGCCATGGGCAGCATGCCGGTCTCGAGCAGAACGGTGGTGAGGCAAATACTATTGGATCCCGACATCGCATGAGCCTTGTCGCCCTGCAAAATCATGAAGGCGATATCAGCGTCCGGACGTGTTGGCGGAAAAATGAGACAAGTGCTCATCTGGGCCGAAGCGCGCGGCTCGAAAACGAGGAAGCGCCGGAGGCTATCGTCGACATCGTTGATATGGCGCAGCTTGTCGGCAATGGTGGCGCCTGGAACATCGATAACCCCGCCCGTGACGATGCGGCCAACTTCCCCTTCCGCATGGGCTTCGACAAGGGTTACGGTCTTGGACCAGCGCATGGGAGGATTTCCTTTGCAGATTGAGCCACCCGGCCGAGCATCTGCAGTTCCGGCCACCTGACACCATACCGGCGCTATATCCAATCTGTCGACAGTCAAAGCTGCTCAAGGGGCCTTCTCCGGCGTTGAACCGGAACCGCAATCTCCGCTAAGCTCGCCTATCGCTGATCATCGTCGACGTGCTGGCCGGCCCCCTTGTTGGGCAATACGCCGGCACAACGGTTCGTGATTGTTGCCGGCCCTTGTGCGCCGCGAATGCCGGGAGCCGCGCCGTGAAAACCAAAGCCAGCGAAACGGCCAAGATTGCCGGCGAACCCGGTCGTATCCGGGGGTCGGGCGCGCAAAAAGTCTATCAAACGCTGCGACAGTCCATCCTGGACCTTACCCTCGATCCCGGCAGTCCGCTCGATGAGGTGACGCTTTCCGAGCAGTTCCAGATGTCGCGCACGCCAATCCGCGAGGCCTTGGTGCGCCTGGTGGCGGAAGGGCTGGCCAAGACACTGCCCAATCGCAACACCGTGGTTGCCACCATCGATTTCGCCCAGCTTCCGGTTTACTTCGAGGCGCTGACGCTGATGTATCGAGTAACGACGCGGGCAGCGGCGGTGCATCACGCGCCCGAGCAGATCGAGACGATACGCAAGTTCGAGGCCCAATATGCGCAAGCCGTGGCGCGTCGCGACGCGCTGGCCATGATCCAGTCCAATCGGGATTTCCATGTCGCCATCGCCGAAGCGGGCGGCAACAGCTATTTCACCAATCTCTTTGCGCGCCTCCTCGATGAAGGCCGACGCATCCTGCGCATCTATTACCGCTCGTTTGATGACAAGCTGCCGCAGCAATATGTGGAAGCCCATAGCCTGATGGTGGAGGCGATTGAAGCGGGCCACGCCGATCGGGCGGATGCCTTGGCCGCCGAGCACGCGGCACAGATCGTCAAGCAGATCCAAAGCTACATCAACCGTGAAACGGTATCCAAAATCACATTGTAGCGTTCAAGAGCAGGGGCAAGATGAAAAAGATCGGCGTCGTAGGCGCAGGTATTGTTGGCGCGGCGATTGCGACCCGACTGATTGGCCAGGGACATGCTGTAACGGTGTTTGATGCCGAACCGGGGGGCTTGCCAGCCTCGTCGGGAAACGCGGCGCTGATTGCCCTGCCCGAAATTGCGCCGATAGCCAGCCCAGGCATGCTGACCGCAGTACCCAAATGGCTGATGGATCCACTGGGGCCACTGACCTTGCGCTGGCAGGATGTCCCGGCATTGATGCCCTGGTTGGTCGCCTTTCTGGCGGCCTCGACGCCACAACGCGGTGCGCTCGCCCGCGAGGCTCTGACGGGCCTGATGCAAACGGCCTTGGCGGATCACCAAGAATTGGCTGCTAGTGCCGGGTTGGCAGGGCACCTGCGGCAAACCGGGTTTATCTCGCTCCACGACAGCCATGCCAGTTTGGACGCCGCGGTGCGCGAGGCCGGGCAGGTGCGGGCTGCGCTTGGCTATGACTTCGAGGCAATAACTCCTCAAAAGGCCCGAGCCATGGTGCCCCAGCTCGAGGGCAGGTTCTTTGGCGCAGTGCACCAGCCTGGCTATTGGATGGTCTCCAACCCGCTGAGCGTCCTGCGGCACTTCCAGGACTTTATTCGTGGGCGCGGCCAACTGCAGCAGGGCCGGGTGCTTTCCCTGACCCAGCGAGAGGCCGGCATTGGCGTCATGCTGCAGGGTGGCGAGGAGCAGGTGTTCGACAGGGTGGTTGTTGCTGCCGGAGTGTGGTCGCGCGATCTTGTGCGCGGCTTGGGCCTCAAAGTGCTGCTCGAGAACGAGCGCGGCTATAACACGACGTTCACGGACCTGAATTGGAACCTGGCATTGCCACTGGGCTTTGCCGATCATGGTTTTGTGGCGGTGCCCCTCGTAGATGGGCTGCGCGTGGGCGGTGCGGTGGAACTGGCCAAGCCCGAGACTTCGCCCAATTTTGCCCGCGCCGAGGCGATGCGCGAGAAGATGCGGCGCTACGTGCCTTCGCTGCCCGAAGGGGGCAAGGAATGGATGGGCCGGCGGCCCTCCACACCCGATTCACTGCCGGTAATCGACATCCATCCAGGGGATCCGCGCATACTTTATGCTTTTGGCCACGGTCATCTGGGCTTGACGTTGAGCGCCGTCACGGCCAATTTGATTGCCGGGATGGTGGAGGGCACCAGTTCGGCACCGCAGCCGTTCTCGATCACCCGCTTCCAGTAGCTTGGCGGAAAAAGGCTCGTTACCGCCTAGTCTGCTTCGTCATCCACTACCGCGTAAGGGACCCGGGCCAGAACGACCCGGCCTTCGTCTTCAATCTGGAACTCGCCCCGCGTTGGCTCATCGGCCAAGGCAACGGCCCCCTTGACCGCAAAGGATGCCTCCTCGATCGCTGCATTGAGGGACTCTAGCTTGATGCCGTCGATATCCACGTCGAGCGGTCCGCGGTCGGACTGGTGATTGAAAAAGAACCTCGGCATTTGGGCCACCTCGTTATCGTTCCTCCCCAACGAGTTGCGCGGAACGTCTGTTCCCCGCTTGGATTCACAAGCGGGAGAGAAGCAGCTGTCGGTGATGCCGATCAAGCTTGGCGGAAGGCTGGCACTTCGCGGGTGCGTGACAGGAGAAAGCGAGCGCGCTACCATTCAGCACGCGCATAGTGGCTCCGGGCTTCGCGGGAGCCGTAATATCCCCGAGCCTTCCACCAGGACAGGACACCATCTTGCTTGATCATCGCCTCACCTTGGCGCGCGACGGCGTCGCAGCCCGATCCCTCGAGGGCATTGTTCCTGCTGATCGCTATCTTGATACGACCATCCACCAGATCGCGGTGGCTTGTGCCCCGTTGCGCCGGGAGCCGTCGCCGTCCGCCGAACAGCTCGATCAGGTGCTGTTCGGGGAATTGTTCGAGGTGCTCGATGTGGCGGATGGCTGGGCGTTCGGGCGCGCCATGCGCGATGGCTATGTGGGTTTTGTGGCGGCGAGCGCCCTGAGCGGCGCTCCCCGAACCCCTACCCACAAAGTGAGGGCGCTCCGCACCTATGCGTTTAGCGGCCCCAGCATCAAGACCGCGCCAACCGGGCTTTATTCCATGAATGCGCTGCTGGTCGCTGAGGGCCGCGAGGGTCGCTTCGTACAAACCGCAGGCGGCTGGTTTGTTGAGGAGCATCTCGCCCCTGTGCAGGAAGCTGAAACAGATCCCGTCGCGGTGGCGCAGCGATTTGTGGGGACGCCTTATCTCTGGGGCGGGCGCGAGAGCTTGGGGCTTGATTGTTCGGGGCTGGTGCAACAGGCGCTCTATGCCTGCGGGCGCGATTGTCCGCGCGATACCGACCAGCAGGTCGCGCTCGGCCACCCGGTTGACGCCCTGCGCCGGGGTGACCTGGTGTTCTGGCGTGGCCATGTTGCCATGATGACCAGCGATAGGGACATGATCCACGCCAACGCCTTCCACATGGCGGTGGTAATCGAGCCATTGGCCGAGGCCGTGGCGCGGATCAGCAGTCGCGGTGGTGGCGAGCCGACCGCTTTTCGGCGCCTCGACTAGGCCCTGCCGCTTAGGGCAGTGGCCGAATAAAATGGTTGGGCGCCACCTGCCGTACCTCCGGCTGCGGCAGGGCCGATCGTCGCCGGATCTCCTCGACATGCGTGAGTTCGGCTGCGCCAGAGGTGTCGGCAAATCGCTGGTCCGGATCGGGAACAGCCGAGAGCAGCAGGCGCGTATAAGGATGCTGGGGATTGCTCAACACCTTATCCGTTTCGCCCCATTCCACAATCTGTCCGGCATACATCACCATGATGTCCTCAGCGACATAGCGCGCCGTGGCGATGTCATGGGTGATGTACAGGAGCGCCAGCCCTAGTTGGCGCTTCATGTCGTTGAGCAGGTTCAAAATGCCCAGGCGAACGGACACGTCGAGCATGGAGGTAGGTTCGTCGGCAACGATCACCGCTGGGTCAACCGCCAATGCCCGGGCGATGCTGATGCGCTGGCGCTGGCCTCCTGACAATTCGTGCGGATATTTCGGCGCGACCAGTTTTGGATCAAGCTTGACGCGCGAGAGGAGTTCATCAATCGCAACCCGGCGTTCGGCGCCCTTCATCTTGGGCCGGTGAAGGCGGAGTGGTCGCTCCAGATGGTGGCGCACCGTGTGCGCTGGGTTAAGCGAGGCAAACGGATCCTGGAACACCATCTGCACCGCGGCGCGGTAAGACTTGAGACCGCTGCTGGTGACTGGCATGCCGCGGAACAGGAGTTGCCCCGCATCAGGCCGGTATTCTCGCATGATCAGGCGCGCCGCGGTGGTCTTTCCCGACCCCGATTCGCCCACCAGGGCGAGGGTGCGGCCGGGATGGAGCGCAAACGACACGGAACGCGCGGCATAAACCGGCTGGTCCGCGCGACCAAAGGTCTTGGAAACATTGTCGAGGGCGAGAACCGGTTCGGTCTGGGTCATAGGGCTGCGCTCGCGCCAATCTGTTGGCCGGAGAGCTTGGGCATGGAGCCCCAAAGCCGGCGCGTATAGGCATGCTGGGGCGACTGGTAGATGGTCTGCGCCGCATTCACCTCCACCAACTCCCCTTCAAGCATGATGCCGATGCGATCACAGGCCTGCACCATCAGGGCAAGGTCGTGGGTGATAAAAAGGACGGAAAAGCCTAGTTGCTGGCGCAGAACATCGATACGGCCCAGTATCTCACGCTGCACCACCACATCGAGCGCGGTGGTTGGCTCATCCATGATCAGCAGCTTGGGATTGAGCGCAAGGCAAATGGCGATGACGATGCGCTGGCGCATTCCGCCCGAGCACTGGTGCGGATAGGAGGATAGCCGATCAGGCGAGATATCGACCATGGCGAGCAGCTCGGCTGCCCGGTCGCGGGCCTGGGCGCGCGACATGCCGGTATGGGTGCGCAGCACATCGAAAAACTGCCGCTCGATGGTGAGGACGGGATTGAGCGAGTTCATGGCGCTTTGGAAAACCATGGCAACCTCGCGCCAGCGGAAGCTGCGCAACTCCTCCTCGTTCAGAGCCAGCACGTCACGGCCAGCAAGCCGGATCTGGCTGCCGCTCAGGATCAGCGCGGGCGGGCGATGCAGGCGGCTGATGGCAAAGGCAATGGTGCTTTTCCCGCAACCCGATTCCCCGGCAAGCCCGAAGAACTCACCGGGCATGATGTCGAAGCTGACATCCTTGACGGCGCGGAAATCCTCCTCGGCGCCAACATAGTCGATGGAAAGGGTGCGAATGGACAGGACGGGATCGGTCATAGCTTGCCCTCTCCGGCCCGCACGCGCGCTGTCCAGCGGCTCAACATGCCGCCGGTGCGCAGGCGGGGATTGGCGATTTCGTCGATGGCAAAGTTCAGCAGCGCCAGGCCAAGTCCGAGCAGGGCTAGCGCGAGGCAGGGCGACAGCAGGTCCCACCAGGCGCCCACCGAAAGAGCCGAGGCGTTCTGCGCATTGTAGAGCATGATGCCCCAGGAAACGGTGTTGGGATCACCGAGGCCGAGGAATTCGAGCGTCGCCTCGGTGACCACGGCGAAGATCACGCTGCCGATGAAATTGATGCCGACGATCGAGACGAGATTGGGAAAAATCTCGAAGGCCATGATGCGCCAGCTTGGCTCGCCCAGCATCTCGGCCGACTTGACGAAGTCGCGTTGGCGCAGCGACAGGGTTTCCGAACGGGTGACGCGCACACCCCAGGCCCAGGAGGTGAAGCCCAGGATCAGTGCGATCACGAGCGGATTCGCCTGGCCGATAAAGGCTGCGATCACCAGCAGCAGCGGCAGGTTGGGCACCACCAGCACCATATTGGTGAAAAAGTTGATGACCTCATCGACGACGCCGCCCTTGTAGCCGGCAAGGATGCCGAGGACGGTGCCGATCAGGGTGATGAGGAGGCCCGCGCCAAAGCCAACCGCGAGCGAGATGCGGGCGCCATAGACCAGGCGCGTGAACACGTCATGACCCAGCCGCGTCGTGCCCAGCCAATGCTCGCTTGATGGGGGCTGGTGGGGGCGGCCCACGCGCTGAGTGGGGGAGTATTCCGTCAGCACCGGCGCAAAGATCGCCACCAGGATGATGATCGTCAGAATGGTGAGGCCGACGACTGCCTTCTTGTTATGGGCAAGCTGAGCAATGAGCGGCACGGTCAGGCCTTTTTGAGGCGCGGATCGAGCATCAGATAGCTCAGATCGACGGCAAAGTTGGAGATGAGCATGGCGGCGGTCATGATCAGCAGTTGCCCCTGGATCACCGGATAATCCCGGGCGAGGATCGCCTGGTACAGCATGTTGCCAACGCCGGGATAGTTGAACACGACTTCGATCACCAATGAGCCGCCAAGCACGCTGCCCAGCGAAATGGCCAGGCTCGACACCGTCGGCAGCAGCGCATTGCGTGCCGCGTACCAAATCATGACCCGTTGATCGGAAAGGCCCTTGGCGCGGCCCATGACGATGTAGTCCTCGCCCAGCAGGTTGATCATGTTGTTGCGCATGGTCACCGCAAAGCCCCCGGTCAGCGCAACCACCAGCGTGATCATCGGCAAGAAGCCGTGATACAGCACGGACGAAATATACTGCCAGCTAAACGCCGGATCGAGCATGGGGTCGGCCGCATAGCCGCTGGGGAACCAGCCCAGCGTATAGCCGAACACGAACAACATGATGAGCGAAAGCACGACGGCCGGCACGGAGCTCGAAAAGATGGCGAGCAGCGAAACCACAGTGTCAAATATCGTGCCCCGGCGCCACGCCGCCATGATGCCGAGCAGGGTGCCAAGCGTAAAACCGAGCAGGGTGGCCGAGCCAACCAGGCCCACGGTCCAGATCAGGGCGCGCCCCAGGAGTTCGGTCACGGGCAGGGGGAAGTACTTGATCGAGACACCCAGATCACCGGTGAAGACGCTTTTGAGATAGGTCAGGTACTGCTCGCCAACCGGCGCATCGATAAACCCGAAGGTCAGCTTGAGCGCGTTGAGGTTCTCCATGGACAGGTTCGATCCGGCGCTGGCGAACATGATCTGGATCGGGTCCCCCGGCATCAGTCGGGGCAGGAAGAAGTTGACCGTGGCGGCGGCAAGAAAGGCTGCGAGATAAAAGCCAACGCGCCGGAGCAGAAATGCCATCGATGTTCGTCCGTGTTGGAAAAAGAACCCGCTGCCAGGGGCGAGGGGGAGGATGCGTCAGGTGACGCACCCTCGGCCAGCTTATTGTTGCACTGGGCGCAAGGCCAGCAGCTGGATCAGTCGTCCTGGATTGGCATTGGATACCACCGGGGAGACGATCGGGTTTTCGGCACTCGCCCAGCCGGTGAAGCGCCTGGTGCTGTACTGATAGAAGGCCGGGCTGTTGTAGACGGGGATCACGGGCATGGCTTCGGCAACGATCATCTGGAGCTTGTTCATGATCTCTTGTTGCTGCGCCGGATCCTTGATCTGGGTGTATTGGCCAAGCAGATCCATCACCTCCGCGTTCTCCCAATGGGGGGCCGTGAAGCGCGACTTGCCGAAATCCTCGGGGTTGAAGGAGCGGATATAGGGGAAGTAGGGATTGGCGGCCGAAGCCAGGGCGTTGAGCGTCATCGAGTACTTGCCCGCGATCAGATCGGCACTCCACACCGATTCCTCGGGCGTGCTCATCTTGACGTTGAGGCCAGCACCCTGGAGGGACTCCATGGCAATCTGGACAGCGTCGATCCAGTCGGTCCAGCCATTGGGGATTTCGATATCGATGGCGATCGGCGTGCCATCGGGGTTGTCGCGCATCCCGTCGCCGTTCTTGTCGACGTACCCGCTTTGATCGAGCAGGGCCGTTGCCGCTTCGGGGTCGAACTTGCCGAACTGGCCAAACTGCACCTGGACTTCAGGATTGGCGAAGGCCTTGTAGAGCTCGCCAAGCATGGAAGGATCTTCGTTGATCAGCGGATAGCCATAGCCGGCGATGTCGACAATGGTCTGCCGGTCGATCAGCATGCTCAGAGCACGCCGGAAATTGACATCGGTGAACGCCTTCCGGTTGTTCTCGTCGGGCGTAATCATGCTGAGCTGGAAGGACACGAGGCTCGAAGGATTGAACCAGTACTTGTTGTGCTCGGGGTCCTTGGCCACAAAAGTGTTGTCGATGTCCGGGATGAAGCTCGTTGCCCAATCCAGCGTCCCGTCAGCCAGTGCGGCCAGCACCTGTGGGTTGTCCGCGAGCTGGGGCAGGCGGATGCAATCAACCTTGAGGCTTTCCGCATCCCAATAATTGGGGTTGCGGCACTGCTCGTAGACCTGGGGCGTAAAGCGGCTGATCTCGGTGAGCGGACCCGAACCAACGGGCGTTTCATTGGTGAAGGTCACCGGATCGGTGATCTCGGCCCAAACATGCTCGGGAACGATCGGCATGCCGACAATGGTATTGGCGATCAGGGAATTGGGCTGCAGCAGGTTGAAGCGCACCGTGCGCTCGTCAATCTTCTCGACGGAGTCGAGGAGGGCTGACACCGAGTTGAAATCGAGCGCCGGAAACTGCTTGAGATAGCCATAGGTGAACACCACGTCGTCGGCAGTCAGCGGCTCGCCATCCGACCATTTGAGGCCATCGCGCAGCACAAAGGTGATGGATTTCAGATCATCGGCCAGCTCGAAGCTTTCCGCGAGACGGAACTCGGTCTGGTTCTTGAGGCGATTGAAGATCGCGAGCGGCTCGTAGATGAAGTCCTTGGTGGTGGCACGCGCCGAAGTCTGGTTGAACGGATTGAAGTTGCGCACCCAGGTGGTGGTTTGTTCCGAACTGACCGTCACCACCACTTGCGCACTTGCGGGTGCTGCCATGACCAGAATTGCGGCGGACGTCGCCGCGAGCAGTGTTTTGTTCAGCACGTCTCAACTCCCTTGTTTGCTCCAGGCAGCGCCTTAGGCGATGCCATTTTCCCTGAAAATCTGTTCAACTTCGGCGTGGAGCGCCAAAGCGTCCACCCGCAATGTGCCCCGCATCGCTTCTCCTCGCGCAATTCGCCGCAGCGAAGCCTCGCTCAGCGGTCGCGCTGCGTTGGCGGCCGCCTCGCTCGCTTTGAGGTCGCCCTGGCTATGCAGCGCGATATCGCAACCCGCTGCCAGGGCCGCCGTCACGCGCTCCGCCCAGCTGCCCGCCAGCGCTTCCATGGTCAGGCAATCGGTGATCAGCACCCCGTCATAATCGAGCTCGTCCCGTATCAGCTCGTAGACGGCCGGAGACACCGACGCGGGGTGGTCGGGATCGATCTGCGTGAACACGAGATGGGCAACCATGGCCCAGGGCGTGTTGCGAAGCGCCATGAAGGGGCGGAAATCGCTTTGGCGCAGATCTTCAATCGATGCATCCACCACCGGACACTGGAAGTGCGGATCGACCGTCACCCGTCCATAGCCTGGAATATGCTTCATGATCGGCAGTTCGCCGACCTCCAGCATGGCATCGATAACCTCGCGGGCCATGGTGATAACCAGTTCGGGGTCATCGCCAAAGGCGCGCTGGCCGATGACGTCATGGGTGCCGGGGCGGGCGAGATCGACCACTGGCGTGGTGCCGCTATCGATGGTGAGCTCGGCCATGATCGTTCCCATGGCTAGCGTCGACAGGCGCAGGGCCCGTTTGGCCAGCTCCAGGTCCTGGCGTGCCAGGGCGCCAAAGCTGCCCAGGCTGCGGAAATTGGGCCAGTTGCCATTGTTGAGCCGCTGCACGCGGCCCCCTTCCTGATCAATGAAAACCGGCGCATCCGCCCTTCCCACCGCATCCCGAAACTGGGCGCACAGCCGGCGCACCTGCTCAGGGGTATCGAGATTGCGCCGGAACAGGAACAACCCATAGGGATCGGCTTCCCGGAAAAAGGCGATTTCGTCAGCGGAAAGCTCAAGGCCGGGCATGCCGACAAACAGGGCGAGCGGTGGGGTGGATGACATGCTCAGTTCTGCAACTCCGCGATTGGCTTGAGACGCAGCAGGCCCTGGTAGATGTCTTCCCCCTCATTGAAGATGGGTATCGCTCCTGCGGCCTTGCTGTAGAATTCGACCGGGCCCACACCGCCGATGATCGCATAGGCATAGCCTTGCGCCTTCATGGCCTGGAGCGTTGCCGACAGGAGCGCCAGCCCGATGCCCTTGCCGCGCTGCTGTTCGGCGACCCCGGTGGGGCCAAAGAACCCGCGAGCAGTGGCGTCATAACAGGCAAAGCCCACCAGTTCCCCGTCAGACACGGCAATCAGGCATCCCGGCGGCTGGTGAGCCATGGCGGCGCTGACCTCGCTGACCCAATATTCGCTGAAGTGCCGGCGCACCCAGTCCTTGATGATGTGCTGCTCGGGGGGCAGCGCCACGCGAATGGTGGCCTGCACGTCCTCGACCCGCTTCGCCAGCTCTGCCATCGGTCGAGCATAAAGATTTACGAGACAATCCATGGAAATGCAGCGAACCAAAGCGTTGAATCGTAACTACCAATACGCGGGCCCAAGGCAAAGGACCACCCACCTTCAGCTGTGCCGGGCACGGTGCTGGGGAAATAGCGGTTCATTACCCACTTGCATCTGACAGCAGGGAAACAAAGTTGCTCCACAACGGGAGTTGCAGCCTCGTTCAGGCTATGGCATAAGCCGCCCCGTCGACCGGGTGCGCCTTGCGTGCCGAATGACCTCGCGGAGAGGTGGCAGAGTGGTTGAATGCACCGCACTCGAAATGCGGCATGGGGGCAACTCCATCGGGGGTTCGAATCCCTCCCTCTCCGCCAGTTTTCCTAGCCGGGATCCCGGTTTGAAAAGTCCCCGTTTTCCGGGACTACGCGCGATGTAGACGCCCTCACAACGGTGTCGTTCGTGTCCCATTCGCCTATTGAACCACCCAATGTACCATCCCCGGACCGGCCCAAGCGGCAACGGTTGTCCCGGCACCTGACCGGATCGCCGGCCGGATGGCGCCTCCAGATCCGGCTTCCGGCAAGCCTGGTAAAATCTCGGTTTGTTCTTGCGAGGCCTACCCCTATCCTTCGTGTGGCAATCGCGGCGCGTCCGCGCCGCGATTGCCGAGCGTCTTGCCTTGCAGCTCGCCGCCATGTGTCGGGCGATCTTCGCAGTGGCCGAGTCGAAGAAGGAGCATGTTGCGATGGAAAATACGCGTTCCGATGACGAGGGCCAGGATCTTCTGGCCCAAGTGGTGGCGGCCTGCCAGGCGGCGATCGGCAAAGCCATGGCCGAGCCGTCGCAGGCATTGGGCATTGCCCGGGGCCTTGGGGCCGCTCTCGATACGCTCCGCCTAGTGGAAGGCGAGGTCGGCAAGGGCACCGGAGGCATCGCCGCGGTCACCGGCAATGCCGATACATTGGTGCGCGGGGCGCTGCAGGATGTGTTGCAGCATGCCGGAGACCCGGAAAGAGCTGCCGCCGTGCTGACCGCAACCGCTTCTCGCGCCACCCTCCTTGTTCAGGCCCCGCCGCCAATGGTGCCCGCTACATCCGCAATCCATCAGGCGTCCGGCGTCCCCACCTTCAGCGAAAACTTGGCCGCCTATCTGACAATGCGCATTGCGGCGGACGGCGAGGAGCATGCCGATCTCAAGTCGTTGCGCCTGCGTGCCAGGACTTTCCTCGAGCTGGCGGGGGACCTTCCTGTCGACCAGTATACCGGCAAGCACCTGCAGGACTATGTTTCGGAAATGCAGTACTGGCCGGGCAATGTCAGCAAGCGCGCCGGCATGGCTGAACTGTCGACCGCCCAGATCATCGCGGGCAACCGGGACCGTACGGCGTTGCCGATCGCGCGCCGCTCAAAGGCTTAAATGATGACGCTGAACCAACCGCGCTCACCCTCCCGCGAAGCGGGTCGTCTAATCGCCTAGCCGTCAAGGGGGTATGTGCAAGGCAATCTTCCTTTTTCGCCTTATCGCCGACGCTTGTTCGTTCGTATGCCGGGTACAGGGTCGTCTACGCGGTCGATGTAAGGTGGATCGCCGCAGGATGAGTTTCGCTGGTGAGATCTTCCTATGTTCGTTACGCAATCTGCTAAACGAGGCAGTTGCTTCCCGCTTCTCGGAATGATCTCAGCCACGTCCCGGCAGGGACGACACGGTGCGTCCTGTAAGGACGCTATGGGTTGAACGAGCTAAAGAAATCGTCGCAGGCAAGCGGCTGTGGGCTCATGCGGCTACCAGCCTTCCTGCGTGCGGATCGAACAGTTCGCCCGTCCGGAGCATGGCATGCATGATCACGGCCAGCTTGCGCGCCAGGGCCACGGCCGTTCGCTTGAAGCCGAGCCGCTCTTTCAGCTCCAACGCCCAGCTTCGCAGGCTACTGGTATCTCTCGACCGGTTCAGGATGACCGCGGCCGCTTCATATAAGAGGCCGCGCAGCTGATTGTCGCCACGGCGCGAGATATGACCGTCATGATCGACCTCCCCCGACTGGTAGCGCCTGGGGGTCAGACCTACCCATGCGCCGACGGCGCGAGAGTTCCTGAAGTTCGCCGGATCTTCCACGGCAGCAGCAAAGGCGGTGGCTGTGACGGTGCCGACACCAGGCACTGACATGAGCAGACGGCAGCGCTGGTCCTCCCGCGTCATCACGACCAGCTCCTTGCTCAGCGTTGCTGATTGGTGGCGGATATCACCCATGCCTGAAGCATTGGAATATTGATGTGTGCCAGCTTCTCTTCGCCCTGCAAGAGGTCGCGAACGTTGCGCTCGAACACGCTGCCGGCGCCCTTGGGCACGACCAGGCCAAACGTCTTCATCAACCCACGGATCTGGTTGGATATCTGCAGACGCATTTTGAGGAGCTGGTTCCGCGCCGTGATCAGCGTCCGGATCAGCATGCTGTCGAAACCCTTAACGCGAACCTCTCGGTAGAAGCCGACCTCGGCCAGATGTGCCAAGCCATCGGCATCGTTCGCGTCGGTCTTGTTCGCAGCCATGTCTAGTGCGGCTTTGGCATGCCGCGCATCGATGCAGATCACCGGCAGTTCCTCTGCCGTCAGCGCATGGTAGAACCACACCGACAGCGGCCCCGTCTCGAACACCACACGTTGGGCATGTGGAGCGCGTTTGCGGATCACCGCCGCGAGCAGCTGCGGGTTCGATGCACACTTGCCCCGCCAAATCCTCTTGCCGTCCTGCCGGATCGATATTGCTGTCTCTTTCATGGAAACGTCCAGACCAATATACTGCTTCATGGCTGTCCTCCGTGCGATGCTTGGGCCCGGTTGCGATCGTGAGCCCGTTCTTCATCCTATCGGGGGACAGCCACCTGGCTAGATGTCGAACACCACTGCCACATCGTGGGTGGCCACCGCTCCCGCGACGCGGGTTCGTGCATGGGGCGCCTTTCAGCCCGACGGCAAATGAGCGCATTTAAGATATAGCGCACTGTCAAGTTTGTCTGAAAGCGGCTGGGCGCGGGTCACGTCAAGAAGCGGCGGAACTGACGCAAGGCAAGGGCGAATAGTCCGGCTCCAATGAGCGCAAGCCCCAACAGATTGGGCCAGACTACGCTCAGGCCTGCGCCGCGAAACAGGATGCCTTGCGACAGAATGACGAAATGCGTGTTGGGTGCTAGGAGCATGATGTCCTGGATGATCCGGGGCATGCTTTCACGCGGGGTCATGGCGCCCGACAGGATTTGCAGCGGCAGCAGCACCAGCATGATCAGCAGGCCGAACTGCGGCATCGAGCCGGCGACCGTGGCAAGGAAGATGCCCATCGAGGTCATGGCAAATAGCATCAGCACCGAGGCAAGGATAAACAGGGGCAGTGAGCCCGCCACCGGCACCTGCAGAAGCATCTGCACCACGACGATGATCGCAAAGGCCGATGCCAGAAGCACAACCAGTCCCATCGACCAGATCTTGGACAGCATGATCTCGGCCGCCGCGACGGGCATGACGAGCAGATGCTCGACGGTGCCATGCTCCTTTTCACGGATCAGGGCGGCTCCCGTCAGGATGAGGGACAGCATGGTTATCGAGGTGATCACGCTGGAAATGGCCCCGAACCAGCCTGGATCAAGCTCGGGGTTGTAGCGCGACCGCAGCTCCAGTGCCACTGGCAGAGAGGTCGGCGCGCGGTAGCCCGCTAGGAATTCCGCGACTTCCGCGTTGAGGATCTGCTGGATATAGCCGCTGCCCGTAAAGGCCTGGCTCATCCGTGTGGCATCGATGTTCAACTGGATCGCGGGCGCATGACCTGCCAGCAGATCGCGTTCGAAATCGGGAGGGATGTCGAGCGTAAAGGTGTCGCGGCCCTGGTCCATACGGCTGTCCATCTCGGACGTGGTGATCTGCTCCGGCACGAAGTGGGGCGGCATGAATGCGGCGGCGATGCGATCGGAAAGCGTCGAGCGGTCCTCGTCAACAATGCCGATAGTGGCATTCGACAGATTGTCCGGGGAGGCGCGGCCGGCTGTATAGATGGAGAGCGAGAAGGCATAGCCGATCAGCAGCAGCAGTGCGGGATCGCGCCACAGCCCCTGCAACTCCTTGACACCCAGGTTCCAAACGTTGCTCAGCCTCATCTGTCCTGTTTCCGCAGCAAAAGGACGCTCAATCCCAGGATCACCGGCACTGCGGCTGCCAGGGCGACAAGCGACATTCCGAGATCGTCCAGCCCCAGCCCCTTGGCAAAGGCACCGCGCGAAACGATGATGAACCAGGTCGTCGGAAAGATTTCGCCGATGATCCGGCCCGCACCCTGCAGGGACGATACCGGGTTGATCATGCCCGAATACTGGGCGGCCGGGATGATCGTGATCAGCGCGGTCGCAAACAGCGCCGCCACCTGGCTGCGCAGGAAGGTCGAGGTCAGCAGCCCGATCCCTGTTGCGGCAATGACGTACAGCAAGGCAGCCAGCGAGAAGGCAACGAAGCTGCCGGTAAAGGGCACGCCCATCGCCAGCATGGCCAAAGCCGTCAGGGCGAGAAAGTTCAGCATGGCCAGGATCACATAGGGAAGCTGCTTGCCCAGCAGGAACTCGACCCTGGTCACGGGAGTGACGTAGAAATTGATGATGGAGCCAAGTTCCTTTTCCCGCACGACACTGAGGGTGGTCAGGATGGCCGGGATGACCAGCAGCAGCAGTGGAATGACGGCCGGAACGATGGCGACGATACTGGCGACATTAGGATTGTAGCGGAAGCGTGCCTCGATCGCGAAATCGCCCTGCACGGCCGCATCCCCGTACAAAGCGCGGGCCTGTCGCGTCAGCCAGTCTGCGTGAATCCCCTGCGCATAGCCCTGCACCGTTTGGGCGCGGCTTGGATTGGCCCCGTCGATCCAGGCCCCGATCTCGACCGGACGGCCACGAGCCAGGTCGCGCGCAAAGCCCGGGGGGATTTCGATAGCAAGGCTTAGGGTGCCGGTCTTCATCCGGGCATCAAGGTCCTCATAACTCGTCAGCGGCTCGGTCTGGTTGAAATAGGATGATCCCGCGAGGTCGAGGATGTAGTCGCGGCTGGCGCTAGTCTGGTCGCGGTCGAGGACGGCAAAGTTCAGGTCCTTGACATCCATGTTGATGCCATAGCCGATCACGAACATCAGGATCACGCTCCCGATCGCCGCCATGGTCAGGCGAATGGGATCGCGTCGCAGTTGCAACGCCTCGATCCATGAATAGCTGAACAGCCGCCGCAGGCTGAAGCCGGGCGACTTCGAACCGAGGGCAGGGGGGGCGGCGCCGGCTGGCAAGGGCAGGGCGGCATCTTCCGCCTTGGCTCCTTCATCCAGTTGTGGGCCCATGGCCTCCTGCAGATAGGCTATGAAAGCCTCGTCCAGCGTGCTGGCCCCTTTGCTCTGCTTGATCGCGTCCGCCGTATCGCTGACCAAGACGCGTCCGGCGTGCATCAGCGAAATGCGGTCGCAAAGCTCCGCTTCGTTCATGAAGTGGGTAGATACGAAGATCGTGACCCCATCCTCGCGCGAGAGCCTGCCCAACATGCGCCAAAAGCCGTCTCGGGCAATCGGATCGACGCCAGAGGTCGGTTCATCGAGTATCAGGAGTTCGGGCCCGTGCATCATCGCTACAGCGAGCGACAGCCGCTGCCGGATCCCGAGGGGAAGATCGCCGGGAAGATCTTCGGCCTCTTCCCTGAGGCCGAACCGGTCGAGCACTGTCTCAACCCTTTGCGGAATTGTGTCCGCCGCGAGGTCGAACAGGCGGGCGTGCAGAATAAGGTTCTGCCGAACCGTCAGTTCTGAGTATAGCGAGAAGGACTGGCTCATGTAGCCGACCCGGCGGCGGACAGCCATGTCCCCGGAGTCCAGCTTCTCGCCGAAAAGCTCGGCGCTGCCTTGCGAAGGTTCGAGAAGTCCGGTCAGCAGCTTCATGGTAGTGGTCTTGCCGCAGCCATTGGATCCCAGAAAGCCGAAGATCTCGCCTTTGCCGATGCTGAAGCTGACATCGTCCACGGCGGTGAAGTCGCCGAAGCGCTTGGTCAGGTGCTGCGCCTCGATGGCGATTTCCGGGCTGGGCAGGCGCGGAGCGATTGCCACCGGCTCGTGGACCGCGCTCTTGCTTGGGGGCAGCAGCGCGACGAAGGCAGCGTCCAGGTTGTCGGTCCCGGTGCTTGCCAGCAGTTCGCCAGGAGTTCCCTTGGCCAGGATGCGCCCCGCGTCCATGGCTATAAGCCAGTCAAAGCTCTCGGCTTCCTCCAGGTAGGCAGTCGCCACGATAACGCCCATGGTCGGGCGCTCCCGGCGGATGCGGTTGATCAACTCCCAGAACTGGCGGCGCGACAGCGGGTCGACCCCCGTCGTGGGCTCGTCTAGGATCAGCAGATCGGGGTCGTGGATCAGCGCGCAGCAGAGACCCAGCTTCTGCTTCATTCCCCCCGAAAGCTTGCCCGCCGGACGGTCGCGGAAGGGGGACATGTCTGTCGCCGCCAGCAATGAGGTGATGCGCCGCTCACGCTCGGCCAGATCATGGCCGAACAGCCGGCCGAAGAAATCCAGGTTCTCGCTAACCGACAATGCCGGATAAAGGTTCTTTCCAAGCCCCTGCGGCATGTAAGCGATTTGCGGACAGGTTAGGCGACGGTGCCGGGCATCGGCCATGTCGCCGCCAAAACAGATGACCTTTCCTTGCTGGATGGTCCGCGCCCCGCCGATGAGCGAGAGCAACGTGGACTTGCCAACGCCGTCGGGGCCGATCAGGCCGACCATTCGGCCCGGCTGTATGTCGAGCGTCACCTGATCGAGGGCAATGGTCTTGCCAAAACTGTGCGACACGTCGGCGACGGCAACGACCGGCGGCAATTGCCGTTGCGGCCCGGTCATTCGAGAAGATTTCCCAAGAATTGGGGCCATTCGACATTGGGATCGATGCGGACATAGGCTGTGCCGGGCATGCCGGCCTTGACGAAATTGCTGTATTTTTCCAGCAGCGCGGGATCAACTTGGGCGCGCACGCGGAACATCAGCTTTTCGCGCTCATCGGCTGTCTCGATGGTTTTGGGGGTGAACTGCGCGACATCCGCGACATAGGAGATGCGCGCCGGGATGACATATTCAGGCGCGGCATCCAGAACCAGCCGGGCTTCAGCCCCGACATCCAACTGCCCTGCTGCGGCGGTTGGCAGGAAGAAGGTCATGTAGACATCTTCGAGATCGACGAGATTGAGGATGCGGCTGCCCGCTCCCACAACCTCCCCATCTTGGGCGATGCGATACTGAACCCGGCCGTCACGCGGGGACTCGAGGGTGGCGTCATCGATGGAGACCTGCACCGCTTCAAGCGCAGCCTGCGCCGCCTCGACCGCGGCCTCTGCGTCGATGACCTGGGCGCGGGCCGTGTTGATCTTGGCCTCGCTGGCCGCCAGCGAGGCCTCGGCCGAGGCGACGGCGGCCTCGGCCTGCTGGTTTTGGGCAGTCGCATCGTCCAGCGACTGTTGCGTTGCGACGTCCCTTCCGGCCAGCGCCTCCGTACGTGCTAGCCGCGCTGCCGCTGCTGCCCGCGCTGCCTCGGCCTGTTCGACGGCAGCAGCCGCCGCCCGTTGCTCGGCCTCGGCCTGGGTGACAAGGTTGTTTGCCGTTTCCACGCCAATCGTTGCACGGCGCAGCTCTGCCTCAGCCTGGTGCTTGCGGGCCTCGAGCTGCATGAGGTCCATCTGCACCAGGACATCGCCCTGGTGCACGAACTCGCCTTCCTCCGCCTCGATCCGGTCTATCCTGCCTGCCGACAGCGCCGAGATATCGATCTCGGTCGCCTCGATACGTCCGTTGCCCGAGGCGATGCCTTGTAACTCGTCTTCGGCGGATAGTCTTTGCCAGGCCAGAAACCCCACTGCACCCAGGACGACGACCACCAAGGCCAGTGCCCACCAAGATCGGATCTTGGCCATCGCGCCCCCTTAAAATCACGGAGTGACTGAGTTCTTGCGCAACTCTAAGTTCTTCAAGTTCGGCTTTTCCCCGGGAGAGATATCCGAAAGGGGTGCAGCCCGATTTAACGATTTATCGAGCTATTGAGGGTGTTTCGGTTGCACATGCGAGCGACGTGCCGGCTTAGAAAGCGGGCCCTCCTGCGGCTGCAGAATCTTCTGTGAGCTACGCACTTCGTTTCTTCTTCAGCCAAAGCGGGCTGCAAGAGCAACAATCCGCGGAGCCAGGAATGGCGGCTCTTAGGATCTTGACGGGATAGGTTGAACGTCCGGAGCGGGGCGCGTATCTGTCCGGCAGTTCACGACCCCATGTCGGTCATTCGTTGTCGAGCTGTGACCTCCCGAAAGCTGCCATTCCTAATCACCGAGCAGTGGGACGAACTCTATCCGAGATCTCTAGTGATCAGCCAATTCCCGTTCTAACCACTCCGACAACCGCCTAACCAGTTGACGTCGTTCTCCCGATCTCGGGTGGCACAAGAAGTGCCCCTCATAGCTGATATCCTTAGCAAACCCCTGGAGCGGCGCCACCAGACGTCCGCTGCGCATCTCGGGCTCAGCTAGCCAATGCGACTCGAGCGCCACGCCCAACCCGTTTGCGGCGGCCGCGATCGCCATAAAACTCCGGTCGAAGCTCATGTGGGGCTTGGGCACGGAGTCGAGGTCATTGGCGTCGAACCAGTCAGCCCATTGTACGCGTTTGAGATCGCTGCGGATCAGTGCCACGCTTCGCAGGTCCGAAGCTGCTTTGATGCTGCGAGCCAGTTCAGGTGAGCACAGCGGGCCGATGGTTTCCTCTCCGATCGGCAGAATCGTAATGCCTTCTTCTTTTGGCCGGCCATAGACGATGTCGGCGTCAAACTCCCCATCCGAAAAACGAGCATATTCGGTGCTTGCGGCGATCTTTACCTCAAGGCCAGGATTTTCCGCGAGGAACCGTGGCAGTCGCGGCGACAGTACCTGGATGGCAAAAGTCGGCGCGCAATGCAGCCGCAAAAGCCCGGAGCGGATCGAAGCAACCTGCTCAAGACCAATGCGCAATTCCTCGAACGCGGCGGTGGCATGTCGCATCAGCATGCTGCCATCACTGGTGAGACGGATTGCGCGGTGATGACGTTCGAACAGGCTCACGCCCAGAGCGCGTTCGAGCCCCAGCACGGCGTGGCTGATGGCGCTAGCGGAGAGGCCGAGCTCACCCGCTGCGTCGCGAAACGAACCTAGGCGGCTGGCAGCCTCAAAAGCGCGAAGAGCGGGTAGTGAAACGTTGTTGAGCATGTTTCACATGAACACCGTTCATCCAAGACTGTAAAGTTCGCGTTTGAGCGGCGCGACCAACTGACGTTATCTGGCAGGCAGGCGACATAGGTCGCGATGTTTTCTGGCTTGCCACTATCCAAAAAGGAGGGGCCGCCACTATGGAGGGGATCCATCCCGATGCTGCTCGAAGGCAGGACTGCAGTCATTTCCGGCGCCGCCAGCGCTCGCGGCATTGGTCGCGCCACAGCCGAATTGTTTGCGTCGCACGGCGCCCGGATTGCCATCCTCGACCTTGATGGGCATGCAAGTCAGTCCGTAGCCCAGGAACTTCCAGGCAGCGGGCATATCGGAATTCAGTGCGACGTGAGCGAAGAGGGTTCATGTCAAGCAGCAGCCCAGCAAGCTATCGAGCACTTCGGCCGCATCAATATCCTGATCAACAATGCCGGCATCACCCAGCCGCTCAAGACCATGGAAATCAGGCTGGCAAATTGGGCCAAGGTCATTGACGTCAACCTGACAGGCGTCCTCTTGCTCAGCCAGGCGTTCATTCCCCACATGGTCGAACAGGGCGGTGGTTCGGTCGCCTGCATGTCTTCGGTATCGGCGCAACGCGGTGGTGGCATTTTCGGTGGCCCTCACTACTCCGCAGCGAAGGCTGGCGTGCTCGGCCTCGCCAAGGCCATGGCCCGGGAATTCGGCCCTGCCGGCATCCGGTTCAATTGCGTAACACCGGGTCTGATCCAGACTGATATTACCGGTGGCAAGCTGACTGACGAGATGCGTGCCGACATCATCAAAGGCATTCCCTTGGCCCGCCTAGGCGATGCCATAGACGTCGCCCGAATCTATCTGTTTCTCGCATCCGATCTTTCCTCGTACGTCACGGGCGCCACGATCGACGTCAATGGCGGTATGCTGATCCACTGAGGCCATGATGTCGCTCGAACCCACCGGACATATTCCCAATGTTTCCTTGGCCCAGCGCGCTTGGCGCATTCGTCGCTATGCGGTGCAGATGGGCGAGGTTCAGGGGCAGGGCTACGTGGGGCAAGCCCTTGGCATTGCTGATGTGCTCGCCGTTTCTTATTTCCACGCGCTGAACTACAGGCCCTATGACCCGCAATGGGAAGGCCGCGACCGCTTCCTCCTTTCGATCGGGCATTATGCCATCGCGCTATATGCTGCGCTGATCGAGGCTGGCGTGCTGAACGAAATGGACATCGAGACCTATGGGTCCGACGAATCCCGCCTGCCGATGTCCGGCATGGCTGCCTATACCCCGGGCATGGAAATTACCGGCGGTTCGCTGGGCCACGGGTTGCCTATCGCCATCGGAATGGCATTGGGGCTGAAGCGCAAGCGCTCCAAGTCCTTTGTCTATAACCTCATGTCGGATGGGGAACTGGGGGAGGGCTCGACCTGGGAGGCGGCGATGTCTGCGGCACATCATGGCCTGGACAATCTCATTGCCATCGTCGACTTCAATGATCAGCAGGCGGACGGCCCTTCGACAAAGACGCTCAATGCCGAGCCGGTGCCGGACAAGTTCACGGCATTCGGTTGGAATGCCGAGCGAGTCGACGGCAACGACATAGACGCGGTACGCGACGCGTTTGATCGCGCACGCAATGCCGATAATGGCAAGCCTTCGATCATCATCTGCGACACGCGGATGGCCAAGGGCGTGCCCTTCCTCGAAGAGCGCGAAGTCACCCACTTCATCCGCGTCGAACCCAACGAATGGCAACTCGCTCTGGATGTCCTTGATGCAGGAAAGCCGCTATGAGCCAAGCCACGCCAAAGCCGCGCCTCAAGACGTCGGCGATGATCGCCTCGATCGCGGCCGAAGGCCAGAAGACCCGTACCGCACCGTTCGGCGAAGCGCTGGTCAAGCTCGCAGCTGAACGTCCGGAAATCATCGGGCTGACAGCGGACCTTGGAAAGTATACCGACCTGCATGTCTTCGCCAAAGCTTATCCTGACCGCTACTACCAGATGGGCATGGCAGAGCAATTGCTGATGGGGGCGTCTGCCGGACTGGCACGCGAGGGCTTTATCCCCTTCGCCACGACCTATGCCGTCTTTGCCTCACGCCGCGCTTACGACTTCATCTGCATGGCCATCGCGGAAGAGAACCTGCCCGTAAAGATTGTCTGCGCGCTGCCAGGGCTTACCACCGGTTACGGTCCGAGCCATCAGGCAACGGAAGACCTTGCGATTTTTCGCGGCATGCCCAACCTGACCATTGTCGATCCTTGCGACGCGCTCGATATCGAGCAAGCGGTGCCAGCCATCGCCCATCATCCCGGGCCGGTCTACATGCGGCTGTTGCGGGGCAAGGTGCCGGCTGTTCTTGATGACCACGACTACAGCTTCGAGCTCGGCAAGGCTAAGCTGGTGCAGGACGGCGAAGATGTTCTGTTTATCTCATCCGGCCTGATGACTATGCGTGCCCTTGAAGCGGTCAAGCTGCTTGCGAAGGACAATATCTCGGCCGCTGTCTTGCACTCACCCACCATCAAGCCATTGGACGAGGCTACTATTCTCGCCGAAGTGCTCCGCAAGCCGCGCCTTGTAGTGGTCGCCGAAAATCACACAGTCATCGGTGGATTAGGCGAGGCCGTTGCCGCTGCGCTGTTGCGCAATGGCGTCGCACCGAAATTCCGGCAGGTCGGCCTGCCGGACGAATTCCTGGCCGCCGGAGCATTGCCGACGCTACACGATCGGTACGGCATTTCGACGGACGCGATAACAGCACAGGTCAAGATCTGGCTGGACGAATAGGAGGACCGCTGGAGGAGCGGTCCGGTAACAACGCACTGGAGGAGAAAATCATGCAGATCACACGTCGCCAACTACTCGCAGCAACGGGCGCGCTCATTGCTGCCCCCGCCCTGGTAGGGCTTTCGGGTGGTCGGGCCTATGCCCAGACCACGCTGACCCTTGGGCATGGCGCCGCTCCCGGTAACCCGCGCACCGTGGCCGCTGCCAAGTTCGCAGAGCTCGTCGCTGCTAAGACAGAGGGTCGGGTCATCATCAACGTAGCCGGCTCGGAGACGCTGGGCAGCGATTCTGCCATGTTGACCAGCCTGCGCACGGGTGCGCTCGACTTCACGGCCAATAGTCAGGGCGCCACCTCCGCCTTGCTGCCCGAGCTCAACATTCTTGGCCTGCCGTTCGCGTTCCAGAACGCCGATACGGCATATCGCGTCGTCGATGGCCCGGTGGGCGAAACGCTGACAACCAAATTCGAGGCGCTCGGCGTCGTGTCTCTGGGCTTCTGGGACAACGGCATCCGCCATGTCACCAACTCTAAGAAGGCCGTTGCCACTCCGGCCGATATTGCCGGCCTCAAGATCCGCACCCCTGCGGACCCTATGACCACCGATATTTTCGCGGCGCTGGGCTGTGCGACCGAACAGATCGCCTTCGGCGAACTGTACATCGCGTTGCAGCAGGGCGTGGTCGATGGCCAGGAAAACCCACTGGCCAACATCGCTTCGTCCAAGCTGTTCGAGGTCAATCCCTTCATCTCGCTCACGGCGCATAAGTGGGAATGCAACCCCTTCCTGATGTCCTCTATTGCCCGTGGTCGTGTCGGTGCGGACTTTGAGCATATCGTTGCAGCGGCAAACGAGGCGCGTGACGTGCAGCGCCAGTTGTCCAAACAGGCGGCCGTCGACGTTCTGGCCGAGTTCCAGGCAAACGCGGATCTGACGGTGACCGAGGTGGATCGGGCCGCCTTCGTCGAGGCGACCAAGGGTGTGGCTGATGTTTGGAGGGCGAAGCCCGAAGGCGGCTCGTTGGTCGACGAAGTCCTCGCCGCGGCGCAGGGGTGACGGAAGGAAACGTTATGGGAAGCGCATTGCTGACCGCGGCCGATGTTGTGGATCGGATCGTCGCGGGTCTTTGCAGGGTCGTGGTCCTAGTCACTGCTGTCGTCCTGACCGTCGTCATGACGGCCAATGTCGTGGCACGGTATCTCCTCACCACCGGCGGGTTCTCTTTCGCACAGGAGCTCCCGACCTTGTTCTTCCCATGGTTCATCGCGGCCGGCATCGTGCTGGCCGCGATTTCCGGCACGCACATGGCGGTCGAATGGATCTATGGCAAGCTCTCGTCACGCGGCAACCAGGCGCTATTCGTCGCCATGAGCGTGATGGTTTCCGCTTGCTTCGTCATCCTGTGCTGGCAGGCCCTGTCGGTGGCCGAGATCGCTAGCGCCGAGCGCAGCCCCATCCTGCGCTTGCCCAATAGCATCGGCTATTATTCGGTGGCGGTGATGGCCGCGCTGGTGACCGTGGTTACCCTGACCCAAGCGCTGCGCGTCGGCCTTCTGGGATGGGAAGCACGCCAACCGGCCAACACTGAGGATCTTCCGGTATGACCCTTGTTATGGTCACCGCATTCTGCGGCCTCATGGTGCTGGGCGTTCCGGTCGGATACGGCCTGATTATCGCCGCGGGCCTCGCTATTCTGACCAACGGGTTCCTGCCGCTCTCGATCGTCGCTCAGCAGATCTTCGATCAAACCCAATCCTTCCCGATGCTGGCGTTGCCCTTCTTCATGCTGGCCGGCACGCTGATGCTAGGCGGCAAGCTAGGTGAAGACCTACTACGGCTGGCGTCCCTAGCGATGAGCCGGTTCCGCGGCGGACCGCTGTCGACCACGGTCCTCGCTTCTGTCGGCTTTGGTGGCGTCTCCGGTTCCGCGGTGGCCAATGCCTCCGCCCTTGGGTCTGTGCTGATCCCATGGCAGACGAAAAAGGGCTATCCCGCGGGGCTGTGCGCTGCCAACAATGCGACCTCGGCCGTGATCGACGTGCTCATCCCGCCCTCGATCCCGATGATCCTCTATTCCCTGGTCAGTGGTACCAGCGTGGCGGACCTGTTCGTGGCAGGAATTTTGCCCGGGCTGCTCATGGCAGGCGGCTTCATCGTCGTGTGCTGGGCCATTGCCAAGAAGCGCAATTATCCTGTACAGCGCGAGAGCGTTGCCCGCAGCGAACTGGTTCGCGTCCTGCTCCGATCCATGCCCGCCATTTTGCTGCCGGTTTTAATCATCTTGGGATTGCGCTTTGGCTTCGCCACGCCGACTGAGGTCGCGGTGCTATCCGTGGTCTATTCGCTGGTTCTGAGCCTTGTCTTCTACCGTGACCTGACCTGGAGCCGCTTCTATCTTAACGTCGTTGAGGCAGGCGTCGCCACCGGCATGGTGATGTTGGTGATTATGGGCAGTGCGGCTGTGGGCTGGATCCTCACCTTTGATCAGGTGCCTCAGAACTTTGCCTTCTGGGTCTCGGCCAACATCTCCAACCCGATCGTCATCGTGCTGTTGATGAATGCCCTGATGCTGCTGGTTGGCATGCCGTTGGATTTGCCGCCGTCGATCCTGCTGTTAGGTCCCATCTTTGTGCCACTGGCTGCGGCGATCGGCATGGACCCGGTACAGCTAGGTCTGATCATGGTCATTAATTTGGGTATCGGCCTCTACACGCCACCGATCGGGACGACTCTGTTCATTTCGTCATCGATCGCAAAGACAAGTCTGGGCGCCACGACGCGCGAACTCTGGCCGTTCTTTGCCGTCGCCATGGCGCTACTGATGGCCGTGAGCTTCATCCCAGCTCTGACGATCTATTGAGCCAGCAGGCCAAATCGAGAGCCCAACGCTCTGTCAGCGTGGGGATTTTGGGAGCGGCAGAGGTCGACCCCTTATCGGCGGTGAGCGTCAGCGCCTCCATTTCCCGGAAGCCGCCGTTCCTTCACGCCGCGGCAACCGTCACAGTGGCAGGCAGGAAGCAGCTCATTATGCAAATGACCTCGATGACGCGATGCGGAAGTCGGTTTTCGCATGGCCAGCATTCGGTCGACGCATCGGGTCACCCGAACGGCTTGGCGCCTGCCGTGTACAATCAGCGAGCTGTCGCGAGCCGGCTCACAGGGCGTAGGCTGTCAGGCCCTCGACCAGGGCGTCGAAGACGAGACGCACCCGCCGCACCTGCTGCAGGTCCTCATGCGTGACCACCCATGTCTCAAACTCCATCCTGAACGCGTCCGGCAACACCCGGACCAGCTCGGGGTCGCGTTCGCCCAGCCCGACGTGACAGACGCCGATCCCAACGCCCGCGCGGATCGCCGCTAGTTGGGCAAGGTCGCTGTCGGTGCGGAAGATGAAATCCTCGGGCCCGAATGAAAGGCCGCGCTGACGCAAGGTGCGGATGCCAGGCGTCTCGCTTTCAAAGCCGATCAGTCCGGCGGATCTGACCTCTTCAAACGAGGTGGGCGTGCCATGGGCGGCCAGATAGCTCCGGCAGGCGTAAAGACCGAGCCGTATAGCGCCGATGCGCTTGACCACCAGCGCTTCCTGCACCGGACGCACCATGCGAATGGCTATATCGGCCTCGCGATCGAGCAGATTCTCGGTGCGATTGTTGAGCCCCAGTTCGATCACCAGTCCCGGATGCCGCGCCCGCAGCGCCGCCAGCATTGGCGGCAGAACTTCGACCCCCACGACCTCGCTGGCGGTGATCCGCACCGCACCGGCGGGCGATCCAGCCTCGGCAGAGGCGGCACGCGCAAAGGACTGGGCGGCGCTCGACATGGCTTCGACATGCGCGGTCAGCTCATGGGCAATGGCGGTCGGCAGCAGTCCAGTGGGCGACCGGGTGAACAGCACGATGCCGTGCTCGCGCTCCAGATCCTCGATGCGACGCCGAACGGTGGGTTGGGCGACATTGAGGACCCGGGCCGCAGCCGACAGACTGCCCTCGCGCATCACGGCCATGAAGGCCCGCTGCCGCTCCCAGTCGATGCTCGCACTCGGGGCACTTATGCTCATACATTATATACTGACCGCCTGAATGCTCTTGTCAATTTGCTTGATGGCTGTCCGCATTCATATTGGTGGGACACAACAGGAGCTGACGATGATCCTTCTTACAGGTGCCACCGGGCAGGTCGGCCTTGAACTGGCGAAACAGCTTGCCGCCCAGGGTCTAGCGGCCAGGGCCATGACACGCTCCGCCGCCGCCGCCGACAAGCTCAAAGGCCTTGCGGGCATCACGCCGGTCACTGGTGACTTCGACGACCTGGCCTCGCTTGGGGCGGCTTTGCAGGGCGTTGAGCGGGCCTTCCTGCTCACCAATTCCACCGAGCGGGCCGAGCAGCAGCAACTAACCTTTGTCGCTGCGGCCCAGCGGGCGGGGGTCAGGCATATCACCAAGCTGTCGCAACTGCATGCCGCAGCCAGTTCCCCGGTGCGCTTCCTGCGCTATCACGCGGCGGTGGAGCAGGCGATCCGCGACAGCGGCATGACCTTTACCTTCTTGCGGCCCAATCTGTTCATGCAGGGATTTGTGGGTTTCGGCGGCGCCATCGCCGCCACGGGCAAGCTGTTTGCGCCCATCGGCAACGCCAGGGTCAGCCTGATCGACAACCGTGACATTGCCGCTGTCGCCCTCGCCGTGCTGACCACCTCCGGTCACGAGGGCCAAGTCTATGATCTCACCGGCCCGCAGGCGCTGACCCATGAGGATATGGCAATGCAGATCGGCATGGCCATCGGCCAACCCGTCACCTTTGTCGAGATCTCGCCCGATGTCATGCGCGATGCCGCGCTCACGGCGGGCTTCCCCCAATGGCAAGCCGATGGCCTGATCGAGGATTACGCCCACTACGCCCGCCACGAGGCCGACGGGGTTGGCCCGGCAGTGTCAGCGGTGACGGGGCGTGAGGCCCGTTCATTCGCGGCTTTCCTCGCCGACTACAAGACTGCTTTCACCATCAAGCCAGGAGCTGAACAATGAAACGACGTACGATGATGACTGCCAGCCTTGCCGCAGTGCCGCTGTTGGGAATGACATCAATGAGCCTGGCACAGTCCCGGGAAAGCGAACTAGTGGCCCTCTGGGACAAGTGGATTGCCATGTGGAATGGCGATCTTGCAACGGCCGAGCAGATCATGGCCGAAGACTACAAGCTCAACATGTACCCCATCGGTGGCGGCGACCTATCCGTTTATGCCGGCGCGGCCGGGATGGCGGGCTGGATCGGCCAGCTTCATGCGGCGATCAGACCTTTCGTCTTCGATGTCCAGGTTCCGCCACTCTTCCGCGATGGCATGATTGCCGGACGGTGGTTGGCGAGCGGTGTCTACCAAGGCGGTTTTCCCGGTGCCCAGGCCGAGCCCGGCACAGCGGTGCGATTTGCCGGCGCCGACTTCCTGCGCATCGAAAACGGCAAGGTGGCGGAGTACTGGCTCAGTTCGGATCAGCTGGAGCTGATGACCCAACTCAAGATGCTGGGTTGACCTTGGACAGGCGCGGCCGCTTCGAAGCGCGCCCGTTCGATCGCCAGGGCCGGCCCCTTGATCAGGTGGGCGTCATCCACACCGCTGCTGTCCGGTGTACGAGGGCTTCGAAAGACCCGGGTGCCCGGTCGATGCTGTTGAAAACCGCCTGTGTCGTTCGGCCCTCGGCGCCCTGCTGGCAACACCGCGGCCCAGCAAGTCCGCCAATCCGTAAGCGGCAGACGTCTGACTGGAATTGGTGCAATCACTAGCGACGTTCGTCTGCTTTTCCATCAGCTGTGTTAAAAGCCGCCAGTCTGGAAACCACCCCATTACTGCCGATTCCTCGGCTAAGCGACGTGAGGTGGTGATAAGTCCCACCCGGGTGCGGATGTCCTGCTCGGCCTGAGCCAGAAGATCGGTGGCAATCACTTCAGCGTCCCCGGTGTCGTCGGCAACCACGTAGATCTCCGAAGGCCGGCGAGCTGATCGATACCGACCTGGCCGAAGGCCTGGCGCTTGGCCTCATTCACGAAGGCATTTCCGGGCCCGAAGATCTTGTCCACCTCTGGAATCGACTCGGTGCCCAAGGCCATGGCGGCAATTGCTTGTGCCCCGCCAACGCGGAAGATGCGGTCGGCCCGGGAAAGGTGGCAGCCGGCGACCATAGCTTCATGCGCATTGGGCGGAAGGCAGGCGATGACGGTATCGCAACCGGCAACGCGGGGTGGAACGATCGTCATGATCGGCGCCGACAGCAGTGGGTAGCGTCCGCCCGGAACATAGCAACCCACGGTTTCGATCGGGATGAGGCGGTGTCCGAGGTGGAGACCCGGAAGCAATTCGATCTCGAGCGGGGCCAACGTCTTGAGCTGCGCTTCCGCAAATGAGCGCACGTTAGCAATCGCGAACTCGGTGTCGGACGTGTCTGCGGGTCAAGCGCCGCAACGGCGGCCTCAGCCGGGAAAGCGATCCCGGATGAAATGCACCAGTTGCGCGCCGGCCTCGATGCTCATGGCGCGTACCTGGCGCAGGCGCACGGGCTGCACCTGACTCACCGGCAGGGGCATATCCGCAGCGCCGTCGCTGCGGATATAATCCGCCAGTATCCGGCCAAACACTGTGCCGGGCGCGATGCCGCGACCATTATAGCCCGAAAAACTGATCACCTTGGGCGCATGGACATGGAAGCGCGGCAGGTCGTCCTCGGTCATGCCAATGCGGCCATACCACTCAAACTCAAAGCTCACGCCGCGCAATTGCGGGAAGATCCGCTGCATGGCGCGCCGCGTCCAGCTGCGGTGGACACCCGTGCCGGTATTGCGCAGGGCCCCGACGCTGCCGAACACCAGTCGACCGGCCTGATCGAGCCGGAACGAGCTCAGCACGGTCTCGGTGTCCCAAGTGCCCTCGCGCCCAGGCAGGATGCTGTCGAGCTGCGCACCGCTGAGCGGCGTCGTGGCGAAGTTGAAATAGGGAAGCGGCATGATCTCGCTTGCGATCGTGCCCCAGGCGCCGGCCGGGTCGCTATAGGCGTTGGTGGCCACGACGACCCAGTCGGCTGTGACCGTCCCGCTTTCGGTCTTGACCGCCCAGCGCTCGTCAGCGCGTTCCGAACCCAGCACGGGCGCACCGGTGAAAATGCGCACGCCCGAGGCAAGGCAGGCTGCGGCAAGGCCTCGAACATAGGCCAGCGGCTGGATGGTGCCCGAGCGCATGTCCAGCAGCGCCCCCTCATAGGCAGAACTGCCGACCCTTTTGGCGGTCTCGGCCTTGTCCAGCAGCCGAACATCGGCCCCGCGTCGTGCCCATTGCGCATGTCGATCCGCGATGTCGCGCAGGCCTGCCTGCCCCACCGCCAGATGCAGCGTGCCGTTGCGCACCGGCTCGCATGCAATGCCGAAACGCTCGACCAGTCCATAGACCGCAGCAGGCCCGTCGCCGAGCAATGAAAGGGCGCGCTCGCCGAACTCGCTGCCCAGCCGGGCGACGACCGTATCGGGCTGCAGCCACATGCCGGCATTGACGAGGCCCACATTGCGCCCCGAGCCACCGAAGCCGATTTCCTTGGCTTCGAGCACGACGACGCTGACGCCGGCTTCGGCCAGATGCAGCGCCGCCGAGAGGCCGGTAAAGCCGGCGCCCACCACGACGACGTCGGCGGCAAGATCCTGCGTCAGTGGACAGGTGTGGAGAGCAGGTGGCGCGGAGCGCTCCCATAGGCCGTGTGTACGATGGTCGCCGAGCATGATGGCTCCGTTAGGCAGCAGCGGCGGCGGGGAGGCCGAGCGCGGCGAGACAGTTTTCGATGGAAGCGCGCTGCATGGCATCATAAAGCGCGATCTCGTCATGGACTTTGCGGCCGAGCGCCTCCTCGAAGGCGTCGCGGTTCGATTGCGAACCGTAATCCGTCTTGGAATTGGATTGCAGGTTCGACTGGAAAATACCGGCAGCACTGACGGACAGGAAATCCTCGTAGATGATGGGATCGATCCGCACATATTTGCCCGCCACCGGCTCATCAAGGCTCATTGTCTTAGGCGGCGAGGCCAGGTGGCCTTCAACCGGGGAATAGCGGAAAAAGCCCAGTCCCTGCCGCCGCATCTCTTCATAAGCATCCGGAAAGGCTTCAAACACCGCCATGAGCACATCGTCGTACTGAGCATCCGTACCGCCGCCGGTCTTCCGACGTACCTCGTCGAGCAGGCGATCATAAAGCGCGCGGCCCTTTGGCGTCAGGGCCACGCCGCGCTGCTCGATTTCGCCGAACCGGGCGGTGTGATGCCCGGCGCGGCCGGCCACGTCATCGGCAAAGCTCACCTGCTCCTGCAGCGCCTTGAAACTGGTCTGGCGCAGGAGGATCGGGTAGGCCCGCCGGGGCGGCCCCTCGATCGTTTCCTTGGGCGTGATGCCGCACTCGGGCACCTTTGCCTGCACCGTATCGATATCGAGAGTGCGGGGCGTCAGGTGGTTGATATGGGGTACGGGGAAGCTGACCACGTCGGCGATCAACCGATGCGCATCATGGAGCGCCTTGTAGGTTGCGGCACTCACCCTCGCGGAGCGGTGCCAGCGGAAGGTTTTGAGCACTTCGGCAACGAACACCGCTATTTCGGCCGCCGTTCGGCCACCCTGCTTCTCGTACCGCGTTGCGAGTTCAAGCGCGCTGGCGGTAAAGATCTGCCGCGCCGAAAGGATGCGCTCGGCTTCGGCGCGCAGCGCTTCGTCGTCGATCAGTTCAAGCCGCAGCAGCGAGGTGAAAACCCAGAACGGATTGCGCGACAGCGCCGCTTCGTCCACCGCCCGGAAGGCGGTGGAGTGCACCGGTACGCCCGTCACGGACAGATCGTAATTACCCACCGGCTGCATGCCCATAACCGCAAATATGCGGGCAGTATCGGCCAGTTCCTGCGCCGTGCCCAGGCGGATCGCGCCATGGCGCTCGATATGGAGACGGTCGAACTCGCCGGCGCGCTCCATGTCGCGCTTCAGTTGCGGGTGGGCCGCCAGGACATTCCGGTTTACGTCGCGCACCAGCAGCATCAGCGTGCCATATTGCGGCACCTCGTTGCGGTACATGTCCGACATGGCGCGGGAAAATGCGGTGCGGATGACATCGCTCGATACAAATTCCGGCATGGTCATTCACTCTTTTCATAGCTGGGCCAGCCACGGCCCGCGCTCTCGTTACAGCTAGCCTTGACCCCAAAGCAGCGACAAGCGATAGAACCATTGAAGATCATTCTCAAATGGAATGACATGTCCGTTCCCAGACGCTTCCTACCCCACACGTCGCTGCTGGTTTCGTTTGAGGCCGCGGCCCGGCTCGGCAGCTTCACCGCAGCGGCCGTCGAGATCAGCCTGACCCAGAGTGCCGTCAGCCGCCAAATTCGTGCCCTCGAGGATCAACTGGGGGTTGAGCTGTTCCTGCGTGAAAAGCAGACCGTGCGCCTGACGGCCGCCGGCGAGGTCTATGCGCGCGACATACGGGACGCATTGCACCGCATCAGTTCATCCACCTTGGGCCTGCGCGCCAATCCCGCCGGCGGCACGCTCAACCTGGCCATCCTCCCCACATTCGGGACGCGCTGGCTGGCGCCACGTCTGCCGCGCTTTCTCGACGGCAATCAGGGCATCACCATCAATCTGTCGACGCGCCTTTCGGCGTTCGACTTCGACCTCGAAACCTTCGACTGCGCCATTCATTTTGGCCGCGGCAACTGGCCGGGCGCCAGCCACGAACTGCTGATGGGCGAAGAGGTCATTCCAGCCTGCAGTCCGCAATTTTTTGCCCAGCACAGGTTCTCGGTTCCGGCCGATCTGCGCGCCGTGCCCCTGCTGCACCTCACCAGCCGACCCGACGCCTGGGAGAAGTGGCTTAGGCTGCAGGACGTCGGTGCCGAGCACGTGCACGGGATGCTGATCGATCAGTTTGCGACGGCCGCCCAGGCCGCGGTATCAGGGATGGGCGTGGCATTGCTGCCGCGTTTCCTGATTCAATCCGAACTCGACCGGGGAGAGCTTGTTCCGGCGCTTGATCTGCCGATGGTCAGCGCCGAGAGCTACTATCTGGTGTGGCCGAGCGAGCGGGCCATGCTGCCCCCGCTCATCGCCTTCAAGAGCTGGCTCAGGCAGGAAGCAAGCGCCTTCCAGGCCGAAACGGGAACAGGCACCATGGTAGGACAGCAATAAGTCGCTGCGCGATAGCTGCTAGTCCGACGTGCATGTATCTGCTTTATCAAGATCCCAGCCATCAGCTGCCATTCGGCTACCCACCCCCAAACAGGCGTTAAGGGCCACAGCGAACGGCAGCTTCTCTATCGCGGTTCGTGTCAAGGGCCGCACGGCGTCATCTGCCGCCGAGAGGCGGCATTGGTGGGCTTGGAAGAGCGCCGACGAGCGGCGCGCGTACTCGGTCAGGCTCTACTGCTTGGCATGAGGACGTGCCACACGGGGCTCGCGCTTCTCTTCGGGGTTGGCGCAGTGGCCGCCCCACGATGGGGGTAAGAAAGGCGGCGTGGATCAATCTTTTGGGCGCCCTGCCATCTTGCGGGCCGCTGCCGCTACGATCTCACGCCACCTTCGTCCCCGTGAGGACCTCTTTCCTGCCGAGGCAGAACCGTTAAAGCTCTTCTAGATGGGTAATCAGGCGGCCGCTGCTGCGGGTTCGCCGCCCCAGCGGAAGTCGGTCTCGTCAGTCCACATCCGGTGCAGGATTACCGCCAGGCGGCGGGCCACGACCACTTACCGCTCTGCTTGAGCAGCGTCTGTGCTGCCTCATACAACATCGTGCGCAGCATGGTGTCGCCGGACTTCGAGATGTCGCCATTGTAGTCGATCTCACCCGACTGATGACGACGAGGCGTCAACCCGACATGGGCACCCACTGCTCTGGAATGAACAAAGCGCTGCGGCTGATCGACAGTCGCGCGGTAGGTCAACGCAACAACAGCGCCGACACCCGGTGCCGTCATTAACCGCCTGCACACGGGGACATGCCGCACGACGTCGAGCAGGTGCTCCATCAAGGCCATCAGCCGGTCCAAAGGACTGGCGACCGCCTGGATCGTGCGGGTCGAGACCTTGGTGTAGAGTGCCGTGGTGTGGAGCTTGCTATGCCCGAGCAACACCTGGATGACGGATGTCGACATCCTGCTCAAGGAGGTGCGTGGCAAACCTGTGCCGTTATGCGGGCTGACGCGTATGCGGATGCCGGGGACCTCGGCCGCATCTTGCACCGCAGGATGCAATTGCGCGAAATATCGGATCGGTCGGGGAGCGGCCCGGAAACGTCCAGCCGTGAGGCAGCATCACGCGCCGCCGCTTGCCCTCGCGCCACCACAGTCGCAGAAGCTCCAGGAGCTGGGGCGAGAGCATGGCGTTGCGGTCCTTGCGCCCTTTGCCCTGTTCGATCCCGATCAGCATGCGGGCACTGTCGTTATCGTCGACCTTGAGGTGCGCCACCTCGGAGACGCGCAGGCCCGCGCCATAGGCGACCCCAAGTGCGGCCTTGTACTTGATGCCCGGAGGTGGACTCGAGCCAAGGGGGTAACTAGAGGCGAGGTTGGCTGGGCTTTGCTCGCCTCCAAAGCCACCCACAAGCCCGGAGGTCTAAATAGCCCCATGCTCTGTAGACACCTTCGGGGTTAGATTTGGTGCCGTTTCTCGAACTCGACGGGCGATAGCATGCCGTTGCGGACATGCTTACGGGTCGGATTGTAGAACATCTCGATGTAATCGGAACGGATTCTGCTGTTTTGACGCTTCTCGAGACCTGTCGGCACGATAAACACCTGGAGCTGTGATCCGCCTTGTTTTTTTCCGAAGGCGTCGGGCAAGTGGGCACAGGGTCTGTCTGGGATCATTTGCCCGCGGTGCTTTCGGATGAAGACGACAAGCAGAACGTGCTGCAGTTTGGCTTGTTGAACATGTTCAACCCAAAGGTCGGCCAGTCTGGGAAAGATGCCCTGGGCGAGTGGTGACGGCGCCACTGTCGGTGATCAGCAGATTGTGGATTGGATCATCGACGCGGTCCTCTAAGTGACCTTCACCCGACACCTCGCAGCTTCGAAGAAGCTACAAGAGGAAAGTTCATGGCGGACATTTTGCATCACCTGCCGGTGATTGCCCAATCTAAGACGATGAGTTGCCGGCTGCTCGCGGCATTGACCGCATCAGCGCCGCGCTATTTAGCGTCCAATCAGTCGCTCCAAGCCCGATGACGCCTACCGCCGCAGCCAAGCCAAGCGCCGGCGCTCGCCGCTTCACCAAAGGCATGAGCTCGGAAGAGCTCACCCGCTGCCATGGCTTGCTTGATGAGCGGCACGGCCGAGCCGCCAGCCCGGGCATGGTGAATCCATTGTCGGTGCGGCGACATCCAACACACGAGGGACTTCCACCACGGCTAGGCGTCTCAAATCTCTGCCCGCTGCGTGGCGGTGGCCTGATCGTACGCAATTTTTATAAGTGGTCATCCTTTAGGCGTTGACAGCCAATTTCTGCCCCGTATCATTAGGGGCAACACTGTTGCTGTATATGGAACATTATTTAGTGAGCTCTTTAGAGAATGCGCTGCGAATTATCGCTCTGCTCGATCGCGATTATCGCGTTCTGCGTGTGGGCGAAGTGTGCCGCGCACTAGAGCTGCCCAAAAGTTCGGTGTCGCGCTTGCTTCGGCAGCTCAGCGAATTCGAGATTTTGGAGAAGGCTCCGGACGACGTAGGTTATGTCGCTGGTGCGCGCTCGCTTCTTCTGGGCGAGCTTTATCTTTCCCAACACACGTTGCTCGATCTCATCGAGCCGGCACTGCAGCGCCTGACTGAACAATTCGGATTCACCGGCTATGCCTCGACCTTGCAGGGATCGGATGTCGTCATCATCCGCTCTTTTCAGGGCACTTATCCGGTCCGTCACATTGTCGATGTTGGGGTGCCAGTTCCTGCTTTCGACACATCGGTTGGACGTGCCGCCTTGGCGAGATTAACCGACTGGGAAGCGCTGGCGCTGGTTGGCTCCGGTGGGTTATCCGATGATGAGATTATCGAAACGCTCGTATCGGTTCGGGCAACAGGCGTGTCGGTGACGTCCGATACGGTCGTTCCAGGCATCTCGGCAATGGCCGCTTGCATCCGCGATCCGCGCAACGACAAGCTGCTCGCTTTTTCCATTTCATATCCAACCAATGCTGCCGATCACGCCACATGCCAGCAGATGCTGGATGCGTTGCGTGAAGAGGCCTTCCAGATCGGAAGCCGCATGGGTGACATCTTCTGGAGTACCCGAAAAACGGGAACACCCTGGCCGAATGGCCTTGAGTCCGCCTGACCCCATCCAAGTTTTTCTTGATTGCAGGAGTTATGTCTATGACCAAGCTTACCAACAACGGCCTCTCCCGTAGGACGGTGCTGAAGTCGGGCGCCGCTATGGCCGGTGCCGCAGCCCTTATGGGCTTAGGAACGCGCGGCGCTTTCGCTGCCGAAGAAATCCGCATCATCATGTCGGGTGGCTCCTGGGGGGAATGGGTCGATCAGACTTTTGCGACGCCTTATACCGATGCAACCGGTATCCAGTTTAGCTGGCGCTATGCGCTGAGCCAGGAGCCACTGGTCATGGCACAGCAATCGCGTCCGCAATGGGACCTGATGCAGTCGGGCCAGATGCGTGCCGGTCAACTCGGGGCGATGGGCCTCTACAACAAGCTGACAGAAGAGAACCTGCCGGGCGTCGCCAACATCCATCCCTCGTTCAAGTACGATTATCTCGTCGGCAAGTGTCACACGCCCTATGGCCTTTGCGTCAACACAAAGCAGATTACCCGCCCGATCACGTCTTGGAACGACCTTTGGGATCCCGAATTCAAGGGCCGCGTGGCCTTCCCGGATTGGGGCTGGAATGGCGACGAAGTGTTTTATGCACTCAATCAGGTGTTTGGCGGCACGTCCGAGGACATCAATCCCGGCATCGAAAAGCTCAAGGCGCTGTTCGTCGAAAATGGCGCAATCGTCGCCAACAATGTCGAGCACACCCGTCAGCTGCTGGAATCGGGCGAAATCTGGCTGCTGCCCTATTTCGATGGCCGGACCGCACAGGCTGCGGCCGCCGGCGTGCCGGTGGAATTCGTTATCCCCGAAGAGGGTGGGCTCTCCTGGATCTTCAACTTTGCTTCGATCGCCAACCGGCCGGAAGCCGACACGGCTCGCGGCTTGGCGTTTCTTGACACGACGCTCGATGCGGAAAAGCAGATCGAATTTGCTAAGCTGACCGGCTATCCGCCAACCAACATGGAAGCCATGGCCAACCTACCGCCAGAACTGGCTCATCTCGAGCTGAGCGAAACCTCGCTGGAACTGCTGGGCAAGCTGCAATCGCAGCTCGATCCGATGGTGCTGTTTGCCTATCGCGACGAGTACGCCGAGCGCTGGCGTAAAGAGGTTCTCGGCGCCTAAGTCGACACCCCGAACTTTTCAAAGGGATAGCAACGTGCAGCCGGTTCTCAGCCTCGAAAGCATTGTTAAGCGTTATGCCAACACCCAAGCTCTAGGGCCGGTAGATATCGACGTCGCCGAAGGGGAATTCCTGACCCTGCTGGGTCCCTCTGGCTGCGGCAAGACCACCACGTTGCAGATCATTGCCGGGCTTAATCAGCCCACCGAAGGCACACTGTTGCTCAAGGGGCGAGACATTACCAGCCTCGCCCCACCGTACCGGGATATCGGCCTCGTCTTTCAGAACTACGCCTTGTTTCCACACCGGACGATCGCCGAGAACGTCGCTTTCGGGTTGCGCATGCGCAAAGTCCCCAAGGAAGACATCGCGCGACGCGTCCGGCAGATGCTGGACGTCGTCGGGCTTCCCGGCGTCGAAGATCGCTATCCGCATCAGCTTTCGGGTGGGCAAAGACAGCGTGTCGCCGTTGCCCGGGCAGTGGTGATCGAGCCATCCATCTTGTTGCTCGATGAGCCCCTCTCCAACCTTGACGCCCTTCTGCGCAAGCATATGCGACACGAGCTGCGTGAAATTCAGCAGCGGCTGGGGATCACGACGGTGTTTGTGACCCATGATCAGGACGAGGCATTCGAAATGTCCGACCGGGTCATCCTCATGCATGCCGGCACGGTGCAGCAGGTCGGTGCCCCCGAAGACATCTACGACAAGCCGAAAACGCGGTTTGCCGCAGAGTTCATCGGCGAAGCCAGCCTCAATCCCGCAACTGTCGCCAGCATCGACGGGGATAAGGTGCTGCTCAATTTCGGCCAGGACTCGCAGGTCGAAGCCCAGGCCGTGGCTCCTGTTTCCCAGGTCGGCCAATCGGTGCTGCTGATGACGCGTCCGGAGCGAATCGAACTGTCGGCAATAGACGCACCCAATGCCTTGCCAATGACCATTGTAAGCCGAGTCTTCCAGGGCGAACGTATTCTGGTTGAGCTGTCGACGAGTGGGGGCACGTCCTTCCGCGCCTCTCTTCCCAGTGTCGCGCATAATCGCGCATTGCGGCCGGGACAGAAGGTCGGCGCAATTCTTCATGAATGCCGAGCCATCTTGGAGAGCCCGCATGCAGCTTAGCAGCAAGGCACAGCGGCCTTTCATGGCCGCGCTGCTGACCCCGGTAACACTGCTTTATGTCGTGTTCCTGATCGCGCCGATCGGTTTCTTTCTGGCGCTCAGCTTCATGACTTACTCGCCCATGCAGATGTTTGCGATGCCGCTGACACTGGACAATTACGGGCGCCTGCTTCTGGACGACCATTATCGTTCCATCATCTATTCGACCCTGCGCGTGTCGCTGACCGTTACAGCCTTGGCTGCCCTTGGGGGTTATACGCTTGCGTATTTTCTATCGAGGCTGAACAGCGTTTGGCGGGGTGTGCTGCTTTTTCTCGTTATAGCGCCGCTGATGACGGGCGTAATCGTCCGCACCTATGGCTGGATCGTGTTGCTGGGCAGTGACGGACTAATCAACACGATTCTTATAGGCTTGGGCATCATTGATCGCCCGCTGTCCATGCTCAATAGCGAAGGCACTGTGGTGGTGGCGCTGGTCCACATCATGCTGCCCTATATGGTTTTCCCGATTTTTTCATCGCTGGTCAGCCAGGATTCTAATCTGGTGCCCGCCGCGACCACGCTGGGCGCCGGGAAACCGCGGGCCTTTTTCGAGGTTACGCTGCCTCTCAGCCGCTCCGGCATAATCATGGGCTCGGCCCTGGTTTTCACCATGACATCGGGGTCCATCGTAACTGCCGATCTGCTTGGTGGCCGCGATCTGAGCATGATGGGACCGCTCATCTACGACCTGATCCTTTCGACCTTCAATTGGCCGCTCGGCGCAGCAGTGGGGGCCCTGCTGGTGATGACTCAGTTCGTGATCCTGTCCCTTATCTTCCGGAGGAACGGTCGTGCCTAATTCCACCGCTGCTGCGACACCCTTGGTCAAAATCGAGCGCATCAAGACCCCCAAGCTACAGATCGATGGCCTGATGCGCGTGCTGTTGCTGGCACTTGTGGCCGGGCTCTATGTGTTCCTGCTGGTTCCTATCCTAATCGTGGTTTTCACCTCCTTCAGCCCGGATATGCGCAACAGCTATCCGATCGGGGAAGCCTCGCTGCGCTGGTACAGCGCATTTCTGGACAACCGCAACTTCGTTTCGGCATTCCAGTTCAGCCTGGGCCTAGCCCTCGTCGCGTCGGTGATCGCTACTGCGATCGGCTTTGTCACCTCCTACGGCCTGATCCGGTTCACCTCCAAGCGCCGGTCCAGCCTGCAATCACTGGCCATGCTGCCGATGATGGTGCCACATATCCTGATCAGCCTGGCGCTGTTGCTGTTGTTGACCCGCTTCCCGCTTCCCGAAATGGTCGCCCTCGTTATTGGGCATGTGCTGATCTGCCTTCCCTTCACCATTGCCGGCATCACCGCCAGCCTCGAAGGCGTCGACTCAGATCTCGAGGCAGCGGCACATACCCTGGGTGCCACGCGCTGGCGTGTGCTTTGGGAGGTGACCATACCTCTCATCGCTCCAGGCGTACTCTCAGCGTGCATTTTTGCCTTCATCATTTCGTTTGGCGATGTCTACGTGGCGCTCTTTATTGCCGGTCCCGGCGCGACCACGCTTCCCATCGAAATCTACAATTTCGTGCAGTGGGAAAGCTCTCCCGTCATCGCTGCGATCACCACCGTGCAGATCGTCATGATCGTCCTCTTCGGTCTCCTGATCGAACGCCTGGTCGGTCTGCGCTCGATCATGCGGATGTAGCGCTAAGCACGAAAACCTCCGCCATCTTTGAAAGGATCAACAATGACTATTATCGAGGTCGGTTCTGCACGCGCCGAGCAGCCGGGCCGGTTCGACGGCACCCTTAAGCTGGGCGTGTTCCCCGATGGCCAGCCGGTCGAAACGCCAGTGGTCATCGTGCGCGGCAAGGCGGACGGTCCGGTCCTGTGGATGCATGCAGCCGTGCATGGCAATGAATATTGCGGTACCTTCAACATCCACGCATTCCTGCGCACGCTCGATCCGCAAGAGATGTCGGGCACCGTCATCGCCTTGCCCGCGCTCAACATCACCGCGTTTCGCGATCACCGTCGCATGAGTCCGCTGGAAGGCTTCAACAACGGCGATATGAACCGGTGCTTCCCGGGCAAAGCCAATGGCGGCTTCACCGAACAGATGGCCTTTGCGGTTTATCAGGAGCTCAAGAAGTACGCGACGCATCTGGTGGATTTCCACACCGCCTATACCCAGGACACGCGCTGGGCACTGTATGCCGGTGTCGATGGCGTTGCCGAGGAAGGGAACAAGATGGCGCGGGCGTTCGGCTATGCCAATTGCCTGCCGACCCCCGCCGGCACCCTTGTCGGTTCGGCCATGATGACCGCGGCGGCCGACAATATTCCGGCTTTCATCATCGAAGCGGGCGGGATCGAGACGGCTTTCTCACGGGAAATCGTCGATGACGTAGCCGAGCGCCTGCGCAATCTGTGTCGCGCCGTCGGGCTTCTGCCTGGCGAGGTGACCGACTATGGCCCGTTGACGCTGTTCTCCAACTTCCATTGGGCGACTGCGCCTCGCGGCGGCATCTTCAAGCCGGCGGTGAGCTCCGGCCAGCAGATCAACGAAGGCGACGTGGTTGGCACCTATTACAATCTGTTCGGAGAAGCGGACGGCAGCGTCACCTCTCCGGCGTCGGGGATCGTGCTGGCCTATCACCCCGGTCCGATCATCCCACAGGGCGACGTGTTGATCCATGTCGGTCTCAACCCCACACAGAACTAGGAGCCAGCAATCATGGAAGAAATCATCATCGGCTCGGCCCGTTCCAGCGCTGCCGGCACCACGACGGGCTGGTTGCAAGTCGCCTCGCTGACCGACGGATCGCCGGTCAACGCGCCGGTTGTCATCAAGCGCGGCGCACAGGATGGTCCCGTGCTATGGCTGCATGGCTGTGTGCATGGCGACGAATATTGCGGCACCTTCGTCATCCACGAATTCCTCAACAGCATCGACACCGATACGCTCAAGGGAACCGTGGTCGCCATTCCGGTGCTCAATGTGAGCGCCTTCCAGAGCAAGCGCCGCATGAGCCCCTTCGAGGGTTTCAACGGGGGCGACCTCAACCGGCAGTTTCCCGGTTCTACCGACGGCAGCCTGACCCAGCAGATCGCCCACGAACTCTATGCGCCGCTCAAGCAATATGCCGACGTGCTGATCGATTTTCACACGGCCCTGACGCCGGATGTTCGTTGGGCATTGTTCCCCAAGGTCGAGGGTGAGGTCGGCAAGCTCTCGGAGCGGGTGGCGCATGCTTTCGGTTATCGCGACACCTTGCCGGCGCCCACCGACATCCTGGTTGGTTCGGCCTTTATGCAGGCGCCCAAGGATGGCATCGCTAGCTTCATTGCCGAGGTCGGTGGAAAAGGACGTTCGTTCACCCAGGATCGGGTGACCGATGCAGCCGAGCGACTCAACAATGTGCTGCGCGCCCTAGGCATGATCGAGGGGGACGTCACCGACTATGGTCCGATGACCTATTTCTCGAACTTCGACTGGGTTACCGCGACACAGGGCGGCCTGTTCGAGCGGTCTATCAAGTGTGGTGATCCGGTTGCCAAGGGTGACGTGATCGGCAAATTCTATAACGGGCATGGACAGTTCCAGGGCGATGCAATCAGCCCCAATTCCGGCATCGTGCTGGCAATCCATTCTGGGCCGGTCATGGCGTCTGGCGAGACATTGATCCATATCGGTCTTGATCCACAGCCAGCGCCGCGCCTGAGCTAGGTTTCCCTCATCCGGTCGCCCTAGAAAGCGACCGGATCGTCCCGCGTGGGACAGCTATCGATGGGGCGGCATGGCGGTTCGCCGCGAGCTCGGATGGGTGGCGACCAGGGGGCGTTAACGGCCGCCGATTTCCCTCCTGCTCGCGCCAAGCAGCCAGCCTCGGAATGCCCTCAGGGGAGGACCCATTTCGCAATCGTCCGGCCAGACCAGCCAGTAGCGCTGATGGCTGCTCATCGGGGCATCGACTATGGGCACCAGGTTCCCCCGCTTGATTTCATCGGCGCAGAGGAAAGTCGGCAGCAGGGCAATGCCCAGGCCAGACCACGCGGCCTGAGCGGCGGTGGCGAACTGGTCGAAGACCATGCCCTGCACCATGCCCCCATCCTCACCCTGGGCGGCGAACCTGCGGCGCCACTGGTCCGGGCGGCTGGCCAGGTGCAATAAAGGCAGTTTCATGAGGTCCTTGGCAGTCGCACCTGCATGCGCTTCGGCAAGGCGCGGGAGCATAGCGGCAGGACCGTTTCGCCCATAAGCTCAACCCCGTCGGAACCCGGCCACGGGCTCTCGCCGAAATGGATCGCTGCATCCAGCGCCTCGCCGGCGAAGTCGAACGGGATCAGCCTTGTGGTTAGCGATAGGGTAATGCCCTGATTGGCACTCAGGAACTGCGGCAGGCGCGGTGCGAGCCAACGCGTTCCAAAAGTCGGCAGGATCGCCAGATTGAGGGTGCCGCCCCCGGGATTGACTCTGAGGTTGAGGGAAGCGCTGCCGAGCCGCTGCAAGGCATCACGGACTTCATTGGCATAAAGGGCCCGGCTTCGGTGAGCTCCTGTTTTTCGCGCACGAACAGCTGACAGCCGAGCCGTTCTTCAAGCAGCCGTACCTGCCGGCTGATGGCGCTTTGCGTGATCGACAATTCTCCGGCAGCAGCGGTGAAGCTGTTGAGGCGCTCGGCGGCCTCGAACGCGGTCAGCAGCGACATCGAGGGCAGAAAACGACTGGGTATAGCCCTCCCGGCAGCATGGGGACAGTGTTAGCGAGTTTGACAGGGATTGTCGCTGTCGGCGCCCCTGCTTCAGGCAAGCCCAAGGGCGGCGCGCGTGTTTGCCAGCGACTTTTGCTCGATGTCTCCGTAGAGAGCGAATTCGTCCTTTACTGGACGCCCGAGCGCGGCCTCGAAGGCTGCCTGGTTGGAATGGGCCAGCCGGTCGGCGGCCGCGTTATCGCCCAGGTTGGATTGGAAAATGCCTGCTGCAGAGACCGGCAGGAAATCCTCGTAGACGATGGGGTCGAAGCGCACGTGGCCCGAAGCGATCAGCTCATCGATCGTGACGCCGGTCCGGTTGTCCAAAGGCTTGCCGGTAGGCGAATAGTGAAAGAACGCCATGCCCTGGTCGCGCAACTGCGCGTAGTCGTCCGGCAAGGGCCGGAACACGTCAGACAGGGCGCGCATATAGTCGCCCGCATTGGAGCCATCGGCCTTGGGTTGGGCCAGCCCGCGGGCGCGATCGAGCAGTTCGTCGTAGAGTGCGCGGCCCTTGCGCGTAAGGGCAATGCCGCGCTGTTCGATCTCCCCGAAACGGGCAGTATGCTTGCCGCGCGTGTCGTCGCCGGCAAAGGCGATCTCTTCTTCGAGCGCCTTGAAGCTTGTCTGCCGCAGCAGCACCGGGCATTGACGCGGCGGCGGGCCTTCGATGACCGCCTTTGGCGTGATGCCGCGAGCCGGCATGTCGGCCTGCACCTGATCGATATCGAGCGTGCGGGGCGTCAGGTGGTTGATATGTGGCCCGCGAAACGAGACGACGTCTGCCACGAGGCGGTGGGCGTCATGCAGGCGCTGATAGGTCGAGGCAGAAACCCGGGCATCGGCGTGCCAGCGAAAGGTTTCGAGCGCTTCCTCGATGAAACGCTCGGCATCTTCGAGGCTGAGGCCGCCCTCGGCCTCATGCTTGTCGATCAACTGGCGTGCCAATGGGGTAAAAATGTCGCGGTCGGCGAGGATCGCTTCGGCTTCTGCGCGCAGCTCCGGATCGCTGATCAGTTCGCTACGGAGCAGGGACGTGAAGACGCGAAACGGGCTGTGCTTGAGGGCATCCGCATCGACCGGGCGGAACGCGGTGGAGTGCACCGGGATCCCGGCAACCGAAAGATCATAGTAGCCCACCGGGTGCATGCCCATGACGACAAAGAGCCGACACATGGTGTGGAGTTCTTCCGCCGTGCCAAGCCGGATGGCGCCGTGGCGTTCCTCGGAAATGCGCTCGAGCCCGTCGGTGGCTTCAAGGCGCGTCCTCAGGGCCGGGTCAGCCGCAATCGCTGCCGCATTGGTCGTTTCCACGAGGTCGACGAGATCGCCATAAAGCGGCACTTCCTGGCGGTACATCTCGGACATGGCGCGGCAGAAGCGGGCGCGGATGTCATTGGGATCGGCAAAGGTGGTCATAACAGGCTCCTAGAAGTCGAATTGGATGCCCTGGGCGAGCGGCAGCTTGCTGGAATAGTTCACCGTGTTGGTCTGGCGACGCATATAGCCGCGCCACGCATCCGAGCCGCTTTCGCGCCCGCCGCCGGTTTCCTTCTCGCCCCCGAAGGAGCCACCGATTTCAGCCCCGGAAGGCCCGATATTGACATTGGCGATGCCGCAATCGGAACCGACGGCAGACAGGAAGGTCTCGGTTTCGCGCACATCGGTGGAAAAGATGCAGCTCGAAAGGCCCTGCGGCACCTCGTTCTGAAGGGCAATGGCTTGGTCGAGCGTGCTGTATTTCATGACGTAGAGAATGGGCGCAAAGGTTTCGTGATGAACGATCGCGGTCTGGCCCGGCATCTCGACGATCGCCGGATTGACGTAAAACCCGCCGGCAATGCCTTCCGGAGTGACGCGTTCGCCGCCGGTAACGGCGCCGCCCTGCTGGCGGGCAGCATCGAGGGCTTTCTGCATGTCCGAAAAAGCATGTTCGTCGATTAGCGGGCCAACCAAGCGCCCCGCTTCGAGCGGATTGCCGATCGGCAGGCCAGCATAGGCGCCGCGCAGACGCTCGACCAACTTGTCGTGGTTGGTTTCGTGCACAATGAGGCGACGCAGGCTGGTGCAGCGCTGGCCGCAGGTGCCGACGGCGGAAAAGACGATGGCGCGAATTGCATTGTCGAGATCGGCCGAGGGGGCAACGATCATGGCATTGTTGCCGCCCAGTTCAAGAATGCTGCGGCCGAAGCGTTCGGCGATGATCGGCGCGATGGCGCGGCCCATGCGGGTCGAGCCCGTCGCCGAAACGATCGGCACATCCTTCGATTTCACCAGCACCTCACCGACCTCCTGCTCGCCGATGGCGAGCTGCAGCAAGTCTGCCGGGGCATCGCCGAAGCGGGCGACCGCCTTTTCCCAGATGCGCATGGTGGCCATGGCGCTGAGCGGGGTTTTCTCCGATGGCTTCCAGATGGCGGAGTCGCCGGCAATGACCGCGAGGGCAAAGTTCCAGGCGAAGGGCGCGACGGGGAAATTGAAGGCAGTGATGATGCCGCAGACTCCCATCGGATGCCAGGTTTCGCGCATCGAATGGCCGGGGCGCTCCGAGGCGATGGTGAGCCCGAAGAGCTGACGCGACTGGCCGACGGCCAGATCGCAGATGTCGATCATTTCTTGGACCTCGCCGAGACCCTCTTGGAGAATCTTGCCGCATTCCAGCGTGACCAGAGCGCCGAGGTCGTCCTTGGCTGCGCGCAATTCCTCGCCGAACAGGCGGACCAGTTCGCCCCGGCGCGGTGCCGGCACGCTTTTCCAGCTGTCGAACGCGATTTTGGCACGGCCGATCATGGCTTCGACATCCGCAACGCTGTGGGTCGCAAGCTGCGCCAACTGGGCGCCATCGACGGGACTGTCCACGGCCAGCGTGCCGCCGTTCAGGTCCGTGTCGGTCAGGCCTGCGGCATGTAGGATATCGGTATGGGTCATGTCAGGGTCCTGGCTGGTCGGGTGAGTGTCAAACGGGCAGTGTGCAGGCGCCCGAGCGCGCGACGCAAGTCTGCTTCGGCATAGGCGTAAGATAGCCGCATGTGGCCAGGGCTGCCGAACGCTGAGCCCGGCACCAAGGCAACCCCCGCGCTTTCAAGGAAAAAGTCGCAAACATCGACATCGTCGCCGATGACCTTGCCTCCAGCGCTTTGCATTCCGAAGAGGGCGCTGCAGTTTGGAAAGGCGTAGAATGCTCCAAGCGGCGGGGCGCATACGAGACCGTCGATGGCGTTGAGTCCATCGACAACCAGCCTGCGCCGGCGATCGAATTGATCGCGCCGTTCCGCGACTTCGTCTTGGGGGCCCAGCAGGGCTGCAGCGGCCGCAGCTTGGGAGATGGAACTCGGCGCCGATGTCGCCTGACCCTGGACGACCGACATAGCCGCGATCAGGTCAACCGGTCCGACACCATAGCCGAGCCGCCAGCCCGTCATGGCATAGGCCTTGGAAACGCCGTTAACGACCAGGGTCCGATCTTCCAGCTCTGGCAGGGCCTGGAGCGCGGAGCAGAAATCAAACTCGTCATAGACCAGGTGCTCGTAGATCTCGTCCGACATCAGGGCGACATGTGGATTGGCTTGGAGCACCGGAAGTAGCGCGCGCATCTGGGCCTGGGACCATGTACTCCCCGCAGGGTTGGACGGCGAGTTGATCAGCAGCCAGCGGGTTCGATCGGTGATGGCTTCGGCAAGCGTCTCGGGCGCAAGTACGAAGCCGTCCTCCTGATTTGTCGTCAGCTCGATAGTCTTGCCGCCGCAGATGGCCACGATATCGGCATAGCTGGTCCAATAGGGCGTGGGGACGATGACTTCGTCGCCCGGATCAAGCGTTGCCATCATGGCGTTGAACAGCACCTGCTTGGCGCCGGTGCTGGCAATGATGCGGTTCGGGGTGATCGTCACCCCCTGCTGCGCGTACTTGCGCGCGATGGCCTGACGCAACGCCAAAGTGCCGACGTTGCCAGTATATTTAGTCTGACCGGCGTCTATCGCGTCCTTGGCGGCCTGTTTGATGTGTTCGGGCGTGTCGAAATCCGGTTCGCCAGTGCCCAGTGAGATGATGTCCTCTCCCGCCTGCTTACGGCGGGCGGCTTCTTCGCTGATCCGCACGATCAGGGATACCTGGATCGACCCCATGCGGTTGGCTTGTCGGATCATGATCTACCGTTTTGAGAACCCGTTCAGTCAAAAACCTAGCCCTGCCCGCGATGTCCCGCCAATGCTATCTGGTCACGAGGTCATGAGTTTTGTGAATGAACGGGGCTTATTGCATTGCCGGGCGCGGTCAGGCTTGATTGGGGTGACCGCGGGGAGAGCCGATGAGCCGAAAAGACGATGACCGGGTGATGCGGAGCGTTCACAAGGAGCGCACCGAGCCGCGACGGCAGTCTCGGCAACTGTCCGCCACCACCCACGCTGCTCCAGCAGAACCCACTCCGCAGATGAGTACCCTTGTGGCCAGCGTGCCGATGTGGAGCCATCCAGGTTTCCTGCTGCGCCGGCTGCACCAGATCCATTCCGCCATGTTCGAGGAACGGCAGGGCAGCCAGAGCTTGACCGAGGTGCAGTTTGCGCTGCTCTCGATCCTGGCGCAGGGGGAGGATCTCGACCAGACCGCGCTGGCAGGCGCGTCGGGCATCGATCGCAGCAATGTTGCCGATGTGCTCAAACGCCTCGAGGTGCGCGGCCTGGTGCGGCGCACGGCTGGCCTCGAAGACAAGCGTCTGGTGCTGGTCGAGATTACCGAAAAAGGCCGCGGTCTGGTCGGGGTCGCCGAGCAGCAGCTGCGCCGGGTCGACGACCAGATGTTGTCCCAGCTCAACCCCGGGGATCGGCAGCAGTTCATCGACCTCCTGATGCGCGTCCTGGAAACCACCAACCAACATGGCCGCACGCGTCTTCGTGCGCCGCCGGTCCACCGAAAATAGGTCCGGGCGACACTTTGCCGGAAACACCGACGTAATGCCCGGACCCTTCCTGAGCGCCGAACATTGTCTCCTTTTGGCAGGCGGCAAAGGCGCGCATGCTGCTCGCGAAAGAGGAGCCAAGCGCATGAAAGATATCATCATCGTAGGAGCGGGCAAGATCGGCTCCACCATAGCCGATATGCTCACTCTTAGTGGCGACTATGCAGTCACGGTGGTCGATCATTCGGCCGAGCAGTTGGCGGGGTTGGAACTTTCAGGGCCAGTGGCGACCGCAGTGGTGGACGTGCGCGACCGTGCTGCGCTGGCGCCGCTGCTCGAGGGCAAATATGCGGTGCTCAGTGCCGCCCCCTACCACCTGACTGTCGCCATCGCCAATGCGGCGGCCGCGACCAAGACCAACTACTTCGATCTCACCGAAGACGTGGTGAGCACCCGCCAGGTCAAGGCCCTCGCAGCCAACGCTTCCAGCGCCTTCATGCCGCAATGCGGGCTGGCGCCGGGCTTCATTTCCGTGGTGGCGCACGATCTGGCCAAGGATTTCGACACGGTCGACAGCATCCGCATGCGGGTAGGGGCCCTACCGCAATACCCCTCCAATGCGCTCAATTACAACCTCACCTGGAGCACGGACGGGGTCATCAATGAGTATTGTCAGCCGTGCGAAGCAATCGCCGATGGAGAAGTGGTGGAAGTGCCCCCCATGGAAGAACGCGAGGAGTTCTCGCTCGATGGCGTGACCTACGAGGCGTTCAACACCTCAGGCGGGTTGGGCACGCTGTGCGAGACCTATATGGGCCGCGTCCGCACCCTCAATTATCGAACCATCCGCTATCCCGGCCACGCGGCGATCATGAAGGCAATCCTCAACGATCTGGGCATGCGCTATCGCCGGGAGATGCTCAAGGATATCCTCGAAAATGCGCTGCCCACGACCTTGCAGGATGTGGTCGTTGTCTTCGTTACGGTCAGCGGGCGCAAGCGTGGCAAGCTGGTGCAGGAAACCTATGCCAACAAAATCTACGCGTGCAATGTCGGCAAGATCCGTCGCAGCGCCATCCAGGTGACCACCGCCTCGGGGATCTGTGCGGCTCTGGACTTGATGGCCATGGGCAAGCTGCCTCAATCGGGCTTCGTGCGCCAGGAAGATATTGCCCTTGAGGCCTTTCTTGCCAACCGCTTCGGCGTTACCTATGCACTGGGCGACGTGATCGCCAGCGCGGCCTGAGCTAGACGGCGACCCGGCCAACCGAGGTCGGTTCAATGCCAAGGGCGGCACCTCGCTGGAAGTGCTTGCCCAGGATGATCCAAGAGCGGCAGCGCTCGACACCGGAAAAACTTAGCACTTCGTCGAGCACGGCGTCGATGTCTTCGACGCGTGGCGCCTGCACCATGACCACGAGATCGTAGTCTCCCGTAATGGTGAAGCAACTCACCACTTCGGGCAGTGACTTGAGGTTGTCGAGCACGTCCTTCTGCCGTTTCTGGACGATCGACACCATGACCATGGCAAGCGTCGAATCGTTGAAGGGATCCTGAGACAGGATGGCTGAATACCCGGCGATGAGGCCGTTCTTTTCAAGCCGCGCGATGCGCTCATGCACAGTGGTCCGCCCCACACCGAGCTTCTTGGCTAAATCGGTGGTGGATTCCCGGCCATTGGCGAGCAGAAGCCCGATCAGTTGACGGTCGATATGATCGCGGACTTCGCTCATGTCAGTGTTCCTCGTCGGCGTGGTTGCCTAATAAGACGCCGTCCTTTTAAGCTGCACGTCTCTTGTGCGGAGATCAAGCACTTCAAAAGGTAAGGTGAAGGGCAAGCGGCACCCATCCGTGATCGCCGACTATGTGTCGGCCTGGACCACGCTGGCCGACAGAACGTGCCATGGAAGCGTTAGGGGTGCGATCTAGGGTTGGGGTCTGACCCATTAAGGACAAGCCGATATGCACCCGATCCATCTGAGCGGAGCCGAAATCCTCGTTGAAATGCTGATTGCCTACGAGGTCGAGGTGATCTTCGGCGTTCCGGGCGACACCAATGTGCCGCTCTACGATGCGATGCGTCGGGCGCAGGACAGGGTGCGCCATGTCATGGTACGCGACGAACGCTCTGGCGGGTTCATGGCTGATGCTTATGCCCGGCTTTCCAACAAACCTGCAGTCATGGAAGTGCCCAGCGGCGCTGGTGCCATGTATGCCTTGCCGGCGATCGCCGAAGCGCATTATTCATCGGTGCCCATTATTTTGATCACCAGCGATACGCCGCTCAAGATGGAGGGGCAGGGGGTCATTACCGAGCTCGAATGCGCCAAGCTGTTTGAGCCGGTGACCAAGGGGTCCTGGCAGATCAAGGCCGCACGCAAACTACCCGAATATGTGCGCCGTGCCTTCCGGCTAGCGACCAGTGGACGCCCTGGCGCCGTCCATCTGGTGATCCCTGAAGACGTGCTGGCCGAGGTCGTGGCGGTCGATACCATTTCGCTGCATGTCGAAACCGAATGCGGCCACTTTCCGTCCCATCCTGCGGGGGCAGGGGCTGGCCAGATCCGTGAATTGATCGAATTGATCGGCGCGGCCAAGCGTCCACTGCTGGTGGCAGGCGGTGGTACCAACCGCTCCAAGGCTGGCCCGCTGGTGCAAAAGATTGCCGAACGGCTTAACCTGCCGGTGGTCAACACCATAACCGGCCAGTCCGCCATGGCCGACGATCATTCCCTGGCGATCGGCGTAGTCGGCGACAATGGCTTTCACCCCCACGCCAATCGAGCCATGGAGGAAGCTGATCTTCTGATCTATCTCGGCTCCAAGATCGGCTCCGTGGTGACCATTGGCTGGACCTTTCCTAGCGCCAATCGGCATCGCAAAATCGTCCAGGTGGACATTGATGCCTCGGTCCTGGGGCACAATACCGAGAACGCGCTCAGCATCTGCGGCGACATCAGGGCTGTCTGCCAAGATTGGCTGGCAGCCATTCCAGATGGCATGGCGGTGGACTCTGCCTGGGCGGATCGCCTCAACCTCTGGCGCGGCGAATTCTGGCAGGCGGCGCAAAGCGAATTCGACGACGATTCCCTTCCGCTAAAACCGCAGCGCATCGTCAAGGCGCTCAACGCGCAGATGGATCGGCCCTATTCTATCCTTTCCGATCCGGGCACGCCCACGCCGCACATGACACGGCTGCTGCGCCTTCACGATGTGGAGTCGGTGTTCATCATTCCGCGCGCCTACGGCGGCCTGGGCTATGCGCTTCCCGCCGTGGTCGGCGCGCATCTGGCCCGTCCGCATGTGCGTCCGATCGGGCTCTTTGGCGATGGCTCGTTCGCCATGTCGATGGGCGAGCTCGAAACGCTGGTGCGGCTCGATGTGCCGGCTATCCTGATCCACTTCAACAATGCCTGCTTCGGCTGGATCAAGGCACTGCAGCGCCTGCATGGCCACAACGCCACCTATTCGGTAGACTTTACTGGGCTAGATGCGTCGCTGTTGGCGAAGGCCTTTAGCATCAAGGCATTTCGTGTCGTCAGCGCCGAGGACCTCGATGCGGCACTGGCCGAAGCCTTTGCCTTCGATGGCCTAGTGTTCATCGACATTGTGGTGGAATCCATCGCCGACGTGGCGCCGCCGGTCTATTCATGGCTGCGGCGAATCGGCCACGATCCGCTCTCGATCCCACCTGTGACCAATGTACGCCTAGGGATGCCGGCGTCTTCCTGATTGGAGCTGTGATGACCATACGCGTGGCGCTCGCCGGAGCGACTGGCAAGGTGGGCAAGGCCCTGGCCGTTGCTATCGCCAGAGCGGAAGACCTGACGCTGACTGGAGCGGTGGCGCGCAGCAGCGCTGGCCAGGACTTGTCGGCGCTGATCGGTGCCGGGCCGAGCCTTACCATTGCCGCAACGCTGGCAGAAGCTTTGGACACACCATCGGACGTCGTGGTGGACTACACCAAGCCTCAGGCGGTAAAAGCCCATGCCTTGATGGCATTGGCGGCCGGACGCCACCTGGTTATCGGCACCTCGGGGCTTTCGGCAGACGATTTCGAGGAGATCGCCGCTAGCGCCGAGGCGCAGGGGCGAGGCGTGCTGGCCGCGGGCAATTTTTCCATCACCGCAACGCTGTTGCGTCGCTTCGCGCTCGATGCGGCGCGCTATGTGCCCGATGTCGAAATCATCGATTACGGACCCGGCGCCAAGACCGACGTGCCTTCGGGCACCGCCCGCGAAATGGCAGAATTCCTGGCGCCGATCCGCGGGGCGGGCACTGTGGTAGCGGTCGACAAACTCACCGGCCTGCCGGCCACACGCGGGGCGTCGATCGGCTCGCCCCATGCGGTACAGGTGCATTCGGTGCGCGTACCGTCCTATGCCCTTTCCTGCGAAGTGATCTTTGGCGCCGACAATGAGCGTCTGACGCTGCGGCACGATGCGGGCGCCGCACCCGCCCCCTATGTCGCGGGCACGCTCCTCGCCATCCGCAAGGTCGGAAGCTTCTCTGGGCTGCGCCGCGGCCTCGATAGTATTCTAGACTAGCTATGGCAGAGACTACGGTGGACGTTGTTGTTATTGGCGGCGGCATTGTCGGGCTCGCCTCGGCGCTGGAACTGCAGTCGCGCGGAAGGTTGGTCGCCATCGTCGATCCGGATGAGCCGCTGGGCCGCGCTTCCTATGGCAATGCTGGCATGCTGAGCCGCGGATCGATCTTTCCGGTGGCCGGGCCTGGCGTGCTGAAGAAACTACCCGGATATCTGTCGGGCCGCGATGTCGCCGTGCGTGTGCGCCTCGCTGCGCTGCCGTCATTGACCCAATGGGGGCGGCGCTTTGTCGCTGCCGCCAACGAAACCGCCTGGCGCAAGGCCGCGACGGCCCTGGCACCGATGGTTGCGCTCTGTGTTGATCGCCATGTCGCGCTCGCTGAGCGCGTCGGCGCGCGGCACATGATCCGGCATAACGGTTATCTGCGACTCTATCGGCATGAGCACGGTGTCGGGGCCAGCGCGCTAGAGCGGACCGTGCTGACCGAGCATGGCGTGCGCCATCAGGTGTTGTCGATTGAGGAGGTCCGCGAGGCTGAGCCCCATCTGGCGCCGCGTTTCGGTTCGGGTCTGCTGTTTACGGATACCGCATCGGTGGAAAGTCCTGGCGAGCTCGTCGCAGCCTATCGCCGGGCGTTTCTCGCCGACGGCGGCAGGATTGTCAGGGGTTGGGCAGATGTTTTTCAAGGTGGCGAAGATAACGTCATCGTGCACACTGCAACGGGTCAGGTGTCTGCGCAATATGGCGTTCTGGCAGCCGGTGCTTGGTCGGCACGGGTGGCTGCCAGGCTGGGATACCACATCCCACTGGCAGCTGAGCGGGGCTATCATCTTCATCTCAAACTCCGCGGCAATGCAGGACTCAACCGGCCGATTTTCGATACCGCCGGGGGCTATGTGATGTCGCCGATGGACGGGGCGATCCGGGTGCTGAGCGGCGTCGAACTGGCGCGCCCCGATGACACGCCAGACTATCGACAGATCGAAGCGGTGGTTGCCGATGCGCAGCAGAGTCTGCCGCTCGCCAAAGACCCTGAACAGAAAATCTGGATAGGCAGCAGGCCATCGACCCCTGATGGCCTGCCGGTCATCGGCAAGGCCGCGCGTCATCCCCGTCTGGTCTTTGCTTTTGGGCACGGCCATATCGGCTTTGCCAATGGACCGGCAACCGGACGCGTGGTTGCGCAATTGATTGCCGGGGAGCCGCTGGACTTTCCCATCGGCGCCTTCGACGCGGCCCGCTTCGGCCGTTAGGGCAGCATCAGCCCGCCATCGATATGCAGCGTTTGCCCCGTGACCTGGCGCGCGCCGCGCGACAGCAGATAAACGATGCCGTTGGCGATATCACCCGGTTCGGCGAGCCGTCCGATGGGGGTCACTCCGGTGGCCGACTCCATCGCCTCGCGTGAGGTCGCCGCATGTCCCGACTGATCCTTACGGGTAAAGCCGGGCACGACGCAATTGACAGTAACGCCTTGGGGTGCCAGTTGCGATGCAAGCGATTTGGCCAGCGCTTCAAGCGCTGCCTTGGCGGCTGCCGAGGCCGGGAACAGCAGGTTGTTGGTGCCAAAGACATGCGCAACAAACGAGCTGACGACAACGACACGCGCCCAGTCCGAGCTTTCAAGATCCGACAACGCTGCCGTCGCCAGCCGCACGAAGGCGAGCGGCATCGCGGCAAAGGCGCGCTCGACATCTTCCGGCGTTAGCGCGCCGAATGTCGATTTGTGCGCCTGACCTGCGTTGCTGACAATCTGGTCGATGCGGCCGAAATGCTGCCGGGTCGCGCGTACCAGCGTTTGCGGCACGGCTGGCTCGGCAAGGTCACCAAGCATAGTCTCGACCACGCTGCCTCGCTCCCGGCATTGACGGGCAATCTCGTCGAGACCGGACTGGTTCTGCCGCGTATGCAGCAAGAGCGCCGTCCCTGACCCTGCCACGGCGAGTGCCGTGGCAGCGCCAATGCCGCTGCCGGCCCCGGTAATAAGCACGGCCCGATCAAATTGGCGGTCCATGGCGATCTCCGATCAGACGAATTGGCGGGCAATCAGGATGATTGCCGAGGCAGTGGATACGACAAGCACGACCATGCGCACGCGCCCCTTGTCGACCAGCACGCGTCCCCAATGGGAAAACAGAAAGCCGAACAGGGCGCAGGGCGTCAGCAGCAGCGCCAGCCAGAGATCGTCCAGCGACATGTTGCCGCTGAGCGAGAGTGCGATCAACGAAATCGCAGCGCCCACGACAAAAAAAGCATTCAGCGTCGAGCGCATTACCGGCCCCTGGGCATTCTGGTAGACCAGCGCCATGGGGGGTGCGCCGATGGAAGTGAGGGTGCCCATGAACCCGGAAGAGCTGCCGGCTATAAACAGATTGCGCGGCGTCGCCGTCACCTTCCAGCCGGCCAGTGACAGGGCCACGGCCAGCAGCACCATGCCGCCAAAAATCAGCGAAAACGTCGCCTCGTCCAGGAACCCGAGGCAAAAGACGGCCAGGATCGCTGCCAGCCCCCGACCGCCGAGCGAAAAGCCTAGGCCCTGGAAATCCACCGACTTCCACTCCCGTATCATGCCGCCGACGCAAACCAGCCCTGCCATCACTAGCATCGGTCCGGGCACAAACACGGGGTCGATCACCGCAAGGATGGGTGCCGCCAGCATGTTGAAGCCGAACCCGGTCGACCCTTGCACAGCGCCGGCACCGATCAGCGCTAAGACAGCCATCAGCAGGACCGGCCATTCCAGTTGGGTCAATAAGGTCAAGGTTGCTCTCGGTTGGCTGAAGGATCGGTGACTGCATCATCGCAGATGAAGGAGGGGATGAAATCAGTCAGCACGTCGCCTCTCTAGGGAAGGGCGTCACAAACTGGCACGGCCATCCGACACTCTGTCGGAACGGTTCAACCCGCAACTGCCAATAATGTCAGTATACTGATCAAGCGCGTTGACAACAATTTGGTGACAAGTGACACTCGGGCCATTGGCGTTCTCCGGTTCGGCAAGTGGGACGAGAATGGCATGCAGGTCAATAACTTAATGGTGCAGGGAAGCGCTGAAGGCTGCGGCTGTGTGCAGGAGGCTGGGGCATGGACGCCCTGGTTTTTTAGACCAGACCTGGCCCAAAGCATCGAAGCACCTCTCGTTGCTCAACAGGGGTTTTCAATGAACTTTATGCTTCGTGGTCTTCTCGCCACATCCGCCATCGCCGTTTTGACCGCCGCTGCGGGTCCCGCAGCCCTCGCCCAGTCCGTTACGGTGGCCATCGGCTCCGAGCCCTCGACCCTCGATCCTCAGCTGCGCGACGATGGTGGCGAACGCCAGGTCAACGACAATATCTATGAAACGCTGATGGCGCGCACGGCGACCGGCGAACTCGTTTCCGGGCTTGCCGCAGAAGCCCCAACTCAGGTCGACGAGCTGACCTGGGAGTTCAAGCTGCGCCAAGGCGTGACCTTCCACAATGGCGAGCCCTTCAACGCAGACGCCGTGGTCACCAGCGTTACCCGCGTGCTCGATCCGGCCAACAATTCCGAGCAGCTCGGCTATTTCGGCACCATCGCGTCGGCTGAAAAGATCGATGACACTACCGTCCGCATCATCACCACTGGCCCCGATCCGATCCTGCCCTCCCGCATGTACTGGATGAAGATGATCGCCCCCGGCTATGCTGCCAACGGCGACCTGGCAGCCGCACCCGTTGGTACCGGCCCCTATAAGTTCGTGTCCTGGAACCGGGGCACCGATATCGTCCTTGAAGCCAACGCGGAATACTGGGATGGCGAGCCCGCAATCGACAGCGTCACCTATCGCTTCATCGGCGAGCCCGGCACGCGCCTCTCGGGCCTGATGGCAGGCGAGCTCGATATTATCACCAATCTGCTGCCTGAATTCACCACCAGCGTTCCCAAGTTTGCGGCCGTGCCGGGCCTTGAAACCTCGGTCTTCGTGCTTGGCACCGACAATCCGATCATCGCCATCCCCGAAGTGCGCAAAGCGCTCAACCTCGCCATCGACCGCCAGGCCATGGCCGATAGCCTGTTCCTCGGCTTCGCCACCGTGGCCAAGGGCCATCACGTCAATCCGGCAGCTTTCGGCTTCAACGATGCCCTCGAATCCTACGCCTACGATCCTGACGCGGCACGCGCTTTGATCGAAGCAGCCGGCGTTGCTGGCGAAACCATCCACGTCTATGGCGAGTCAGGCCGTTGGCTCAAGGATCGCGAGCAGATCGAAGCGGTTGCCGCCTATTGGGGCGAGATCGGACTGGTACCGGAGGTCCATATTGAGGAATTCTCGCAGTATCTCGATACGCTGATGGGTGACGGCCCCCGGCCGGATTCGATCTTCATCGCCAACTCCAACGAGTTGCTGGATGCCGATCGCGAAGCCTCCTTCATCTATCACATGGACGGTGCAGCAGCCTCGAACTCCGATGCCGAAATGGCCGCGATGATCGACGAAGCGCGCATCACCACCGATGTTGCAGCCCGCGAGGCGCTATATGCCGAAGTGTTCCAGAAGGCGCACGATCTCAACTACACCGTGCCCCTATTCAACCTGCAGGATATCTACGGCATGTCCGAGCGCATGGAATGGACGCCGCGCCCCGATGCCAAGCTGATGATCAAGGAAATGTCGGTCACCGAGTAGGGCTGGCCGGAGGAACTGCAGCATGGGCGCATTTATTCTGCGAAGAATGTGGCAGGGATTGCTTGTTGTTCTGGGCGTGACACTGACGGTCTTCGTCGTCACGCGCCTCTTCACCGACCCCGTCGCGCTCATGCTGCCGCTCTCAGCCTCTGATGGACAGCGGGCCGCTTTCGCGGCCCAGATCGGGCTTGATCAACCGGTGCCGCTGCAGTTCTTATGGTTCCTGGGTGATCTGGCGACGCTGGATTTCGGCCAAAGCCTCTGGCAACGCCGGCCGGCCATCGAAGTGGTGTTCGAGCGGCTTCCCAATACGCTGATGCTGATCGGCGCGGGCCTGGGTTTTGCCATGGTCCTGGCCCTGCCTCTCGGCATGGTCGCGGCACTGAGGCCCGGCGGTATTGTCGACCGGGTGACCGTAAGCCTAGGGCTGCTGGCGCTGTCGATGCCTCAATTCTGGGTCGGTCTGCTGCTGATCCTGATTTTTGCCGTGCAGCTGAAAGTGTTGCCGACTTCGGGCATGGGCAGCCCCGCCCACATCATTCTGCCCGCGCTCACCCTCGCGCTCTCGCCGTTGGCGCGCCTCACCATGCTGGTGCGATCTTCCATGATCGACGAACTCAACCAGCAATATGTCAAGACCGCGCGCTCCAAGGGCCTGGGATTTCGCCGCATCCTTGGCGTCCACGCGCTGCGCAATATTCTGATTTCCTTTCTGACCCTTTCGGGCTGGGAACTGATCTCGACCCTGGCTGGCTATACCGTGGTCGTCGAGACCGTGTTCGCGTGGCCTGGCCTCGGACTGACCGCTATCCAAGCGATCCAGCGGGGCGACCTTTTTTTGATGCAGGCTATCGTCTTTTCGATCGCCCTTCTTATCGTGATCATCAATCTGACGCTCGACATCGTCTTCAAGTTGATCGATCCCCGCATCCGGCTGAATTGATATGACGGACACCACAACGACGCCTCGTTCCGCCAGATCCGCCGCTGCCCGGTCGCGCCGCCTTGTCGCCCTCCACGAGCTGTTGAGCGAACTCTGGCGCGACAAGTCCGGCCTCATCGGACTGTTGGTTATCCTGCTGATCATCGGCATGGCAATCTTTGCGCCTCTGATTGCCCCCTATGATCCTGCCGCGCAAAGCGTGATGTCACGCCTCAAGCCACCGGCATGGCTGGCCAATGGCACATGGGCGCATCCGCTCGGAACCGACCACCTCGGCCGCGACGTTCTGTCCCGGGTCATCTGGGGATCGCGCGTCACCCTGATCATCGGCTCCAGCGTTGTGCTGCTGGCCGGGGCGCTGGGAGTCACGGTAGGGCTTTGGGCTGGCTATCTGGGCGGCCAGGTCGATAGCATCCTGATGCGGCTCGTCGATATCCAGGTTTCGTTCCCCGGTGTCCTACTGATCTTGTTGATCGTTTCCGTCATCGGCGCCAGCACTACCACCATGATCATCGTGCTCGCGGTAACCAATTGGATGGTCTATGCCCGGCTGGTGCGCGGAATTGTCATGTCGGTGCGGCAAACGCCCTATGTAGAGGCGGCCGAGGTCGTGGGCTGCAAGCCGGGACGTATCATCTTCCGGCATATCCTGCCGAACCTGATTTCGCCTCTGGTCACTCTGGGGATCCTGGAGTTCACAAATGTCGTGCTGGCCGAGGCCGCCGTGTCGTTCCTGGGCCTTGGCGTACAGCCGCCGGAGACCAGCTGGGGCCTCGATGTCGCCGGTGGGCGCGACTACCTGTTTATCGCCTGGTGGCTCATCACCTTCCCTGGGCTGTCGATTGTCGCCACCGTGCTGTCGATCAATCTCTTCGCCAACTGGGTGCGTGTCACCACTGACCCGCAGGAGCGCGAAAAGCGCTTTGCCCGCGCTAAATCTGCTGAACGCCGTACGCGTCCGGGCCAGACAGTGGTGGAGACCGCTAAATGAGCGCGCCTCTTCTCGCCATTGACGGTCTGCAAGTCGAATTCGACACCAGGGCCGGCGTCGTCCATGCCCTCAACGATGTCTCGCTGACGGTGGGCAGAGGCGAAACGCTGGGCATTGTCGGCGAGTCCGGTTCCGGCAAGAGCGTTACCGCCCAGGCAGCCATGGGCCTGATTGATATTCCAGGACGCATCACCGGCGGCGACATCCGCTGGCATGGGCGGAGCCTGCTTGGAAGCGATGGCGAGCGGCTGGCCCGTTCTGTGCGCGGCAAAGAAATGTCGATAGTGTTCCAAGACCCGATGACTTCGCTCAATCCGCTGCTGACCATCGGCGCGCAGATTTGCGAAGTGCTGCAGTGCCACCTCGGTTTCTCGCACCTCCAAGCCTGCAATCGCGCAGAGGAACTCCTGGGAGCCGTCGGCATCAGCGCGCCGCGCCGCCGCCTCGACCAGCATCCGTACGAGCTCTCAGGCGGCATGCGCCAGCGCGTCATGATCGCCATGGGCATCGCCTGCGAACCCGAACTACTGATTGCCGATGAGCCGACCACAGCGTTAGACGTCACCATCCAAGCGCAGATCCTTGAATTGCTGGCCGAGTTGCAGCAGCGGCTGGGCCTCTCGATCATCTTGATCACCCATGATCTAGGCATCGTCGCAGGCCTCTGCCATCGCGTTGCCGTCATGTATGCCGGCCGCATCATAGAATCTGGGACGGCCGATAGCCTTTTTACGACACCGGCCCATCCCTATACGCAAGGCCTGCTGCGCTCGACCCCAAGCCTTGATGAAGTCGACGAGCGGCTGATTTCCATCGATGGCAGCCCGCCAAGCCTCCTGCATCCTCCAACCGGCTGCCCGTTCCTGCCCCGCTGTCCAATCGGGGGCGATCGTTGCCAGGCGCCCCCGCCCATGGTGCCCGTACCCGGTGGCGAGGCGGCCTGCTGGAAGGCGACGACGCCTGCATGGCCCCTTGCGCAAATTTCTCCGGTCTGAGATTTTCATGCACCAGCCCTTATCCTCAATCCGCTCCGAACTGCCACCGACGCTGCGTGTCCGCAGTGTTGGCGTCGAATATCCGCTGGCAGGAGGCGGTTTCTGGGGCAAGCCGCGCAAGCTGACGGCGCTTGAAGATATTTCCTTCGATCTGCGACCGGGCGAAACCCTGGGACTTGTGGGTGAATCAGGCTCAGGCAAGACTACGATTGGCCGCGCCGTGCTGCGTCGCGTCGAGAATACGAGTGGTCAGATCATCTTCAAGGGCAAGGACATCACCCAGATGCGCGGTGAGCGCTTGCGGCAGCTGCGGCGCGGCATGCAGCTTGTGTTGCAGGACCCCTATGCAAGCCTCAATCCTCGCATGCGGGTGCTCGATATCGTCGCCGAACCTCTCTTGGTTCATGGCCTCGCCAAGTCACTGGACGACGCCCGGGACAGGGTCACCGATCTGCTGCGGCTGGTAGGCCTGCCGGTCGATGCCTCCGAGCGCTTTCCGCACGCGTTTTCGGGCGGACAGCGCCAGCGCATCGGTATTGCCCGCGCCCTAGCGTTGCAGCCCGATCTGATCGTCGCCGATGAGCCGGTATCGGCGCTCGATGTTTCGGTGCGGGCGCAGGTGGTCAACCTCATGCAGGATCTGCAGCGCGAGTTGGGCCTGAGCTATCTGTTCATTGCTCATGATCTCTCCATCGTGCGCCACATCTCCCACCGGGTCGCCATCCTCTATGCCGGTCGCATGGCCGAAATCGCCGACCGCGACACCATCTATAGGCGTCCCGCCCATCCTTATACCGAAGCCCTGTTGTCGGCAGTGCCAGTTGCCAATCCTGCCCTGCAGCGCGCGCGTAAGCGCATTGTTTATCAGGGCGAAGTTCCCGATCTGGCAAACCTACCGCAGGGGTGCCGGTTTCAGGCACGCTGTCCGCTGGTCAGCCATAAGTGCAGGGTCGAAACCCCGCCCCTGATGGAAAAGGCCCTCGGCCACTTGGTCGCCTGTTGGAACAGGGTCTAGGCGAAGATTTACTGCAGGCGTTCGGCGATCAGTCGCAACGGATGCGCCACCTTGGCGTTGGCAAAGCGGCCCGCCTGACAACGGCAGGAAAAGCCAGTCGCCAGAACGCGCTCCTGCCCGCTTGCCAACTGTCTTTCGATCGCCGGCGACCAGGCCATGGCAAAGAGGCGCCTGGTGTTGTCCTGATTGTGCCGCTCATGACCGTAAAGGCCGGCCATACCACAGCAGCCGGTCTGCGCTACCGTAAAGGCGATGCCAAGGCGATCGCCGAGCTGCTGCCAATCCTTCACGGCCGTCTGGCCACGCGCACTCTCCATGCAATGTAGAAAAATCTCCTGCGAGGCGCCGGCAGGGGCACGACGGAGTTTTTCCGGCGGCAGGGACAAGAGGAATTCGACTGGCGAAAGCACTTTCTGCCGAGGCATCAGCCCGGCATGGCGATACTCTTCACGCAACAGCGTCACGAAGGCTGGGTCGATGCCGACAACTGGAAGCCCGGTACGCTCGAGCCTGTCGAGCGCATCGCGCAGCTCTCGCGCCATGGTGAGAAATCGCCGGCGGTCACCCTTGGCATGGGCAGCCTTTCCGCCGCCAGGCAGGTCGAGCACGATCGGGTGAAAGCCCAAGGCGCTTAGGCCCGCGCCGATATCGGCGATCGCTTCGGTGTCGAACAGGCTCGTCATCGCGTCGATGGCGAGCAGCACTGAGTTGGCTTGGGGCGGATGCGCCACTGCACGATCAACGCACATGTGCACCAATCCATGGCCGCGCCGAGACAGGGTCGGAATATCGATCAGACCTAAGAGCTGCGCACCGGCTCGCATCAGGGCGGCTACCGGCGGCAAACTAGCTAAAGGTCTCGTCAGTGCCAAGGCGAGGTGAAAGCGTTCCACCAGGATCGCCGCGTGATCGGCGACTGGTCTGCGGTGGCGCTGATGCCAGTCGGCGAGAAAATGCGACTTCATCTCGGGAATGTCGATCTGCACCGGACAGGTGCTGGCGCAGGCCTTGCATCCCAGGCACGCGTCGAGTGCCGCATGCACGGAGCGGTCTAGGCCACGCTCGCGCTCGGCCACCGGCGTATTAGACCAGAGCTTGAGCGCCTCTGCCCGGCCGCGCGGAGAGTGCAGCGCCTCGTTACTCAGCTTGAACGAGGGGCACATTGTTTGGCTCGCGGCAAAGCTGTGGCAGATCGCATTGCCATTGCAGCGGAAGGCCGCGTCATAGGCGTCGCCATTAGCGCCCGAGCGGAACGGCGTCGAACTTACCCGCATCGGCTCGCGCTTCAATGTTACCAATTTGCCCGGATTAAACCGTTCGTGCGGATCGAGCGCGGCTTTGACCCGGCGGAAGGCCTCATAGGCTACCGGGCCGACAAACTCAGCCAAGTATTGTCCCCGTACACCCTTGCCGTGCTCGCCCCAGAAAATGCCGCCAAGTCTTGAAACCAAAGCGAGAACTTCGGCAGAGATTTCGCCCAGCAGGGCGCGATCTGCCGCGTCACTGATATCAAGCGCTGGCCGCACATGCAGGCATCCCACATCGGCATGGCCATAAATGCCGTAGCGCAGGCCATGGCGTGCCATTAGCGCGCCGAACGCCTCGACAAAGGCAGAGAGGCTTGCCGGAGGCAGGGCGCAATCTTCGACGAAGGAAACGGGCACGCGCTTGCCATCGCCGCGTGCCAAAAGGCCAACGCTGGCGCTGCGAACGGCCCAAAGTCGGGAAATCTCGGCATCGCTGGTCGCGAGATGAAACCCGGTAAAGCCCGGCAACTGATGTAATGCGGCTGCGGTAGCGGCGACCTGGCGGTCGAGCAGGTTCTGATCGTCACCTGAAAACTCGATGAAATCGTAGACCGGGCGGACACCATCCTTGCTGCGCAGGGCAGGGGGCAGGTCGGTCAGCAGCCCCGCTTCATCGGCCAGCCGCTGCACCCATTCGTCCAGACATTCGACGGCCAGAGGCTCGAACGCGAGCAGAGCTTCCGCTGCTTCCAGTGCGTGGAGAAAAGTGGAAAAGCCAGCGACCAATAGCCGTCGATGGGGCGGTGCTGGAACGAGCCGCACCCTGATGCGCGTCACCAGCCCCAATGTCCCTTCAGCGCCAACAAATAGCCGCCACCATTCGAAACCATCAGCCCCGCGTTGCGCCCGGTCTAGATCGTAGCCGGAAAAGCGGCGCGGCAGTTTTGGGACTTGTTCCAGCAGCGCCGCACGCCCTTCATTGCCCGCCGCTTCCAACTCCGTTGCAATGCTGGTGGGGATTGTGTCTCGGAGGCTATTCACCAGCGTGCCGTCTGACAGAATGGCGGTCAGGCCAAGCACATTGTCGGCGGTCTTGCCATAACGGCGCGAACCCTTCCCGGACGCGTCCGTAGCGACCATGCCGCCAATGGTGCAGCGGTTGGAGGTCGACGTCTCTGGCGCGAAAAACAGTCCGGTTTGCCGCACTTGCGAATTAAGACTGTCAAGGACGACCCCTGGCTCCACATCGGCCCATCCCTCAGCCTCGTTAACGGCCAGCACTTTATACATGTGTCGTCGAAAATCGACCACGACCCCGCTGTTCAACGACTGGCCGTTGGTGCCGGTACCTCCGCCGCGTGCTGTCAGTGGAATCGAGCGAAACTGTGGTTCTCCGGTGACCCGGACCAGAAGTACAGCGTCCGCTTCGTCCATCGGTGCTGCTATTAGAACGGGCGTAATTTGGTAGACACTGTTGTCGGTCGACATGGCCGCCCGGCTGGCCCCATCATGATCGAGCGCGCCGCGAAACCCCGCTCGACGTAGGGCCAGGATCAGTTCGGCGACCTTAGGTGAGGGAACTTCGGTCGCCGTGTGAGGCAGAAAGTGGCGCATGGAGCAACTATCCTTGATGCCATTCCGTATTGCTGCAATCAGGTGTTATTCGTAAATATCGAATATGGAGAAGATATTTTCGGAACATGCGAATATCAGCGTGCGACATTATCGTGCTGTGCTGGCCGTGGCGGAGGAGCGATCGTTCAGTGCAGCCGCAGCAAGGCTGCGCATTGCGATCTCCGCCGTTACCCAGGCGGTGCAGCAAGTCGAGCAGCACGCCGGGACTTTACTCTTTGATCGCAGCACGCGACCGGTAAGACTAACCCCTGCGGGAGAGCGCTTCGCGGACGAATGTCGGCATCTCCTGTCCATTCATGGGAGAGCCTTGCGCGACCTGCAGCTTGCAGGGGATCAAGGTGGCAGCGAAATAGCAGTGGCTGGAGCGCCCTCGCTGATTAAGACCCTACTCCTGCCCGCAATTCGAGAATTCCGGCTGGTGCATCCCCGTATCAGAATCGCAGTGTCGGACGACGTCGCCGGCCGTATCGAGGCGCGCATTTTGGAACGCGAAGTTGACTTTGCTGTTGCCTCGCGCTGGCAGCCCACCGCCGAGCTTGTCGCTGAAGAAATCGGTCGCGACGAGGTCTGCCTCGTTTGTAGCCGAGATAACCCACTGGCCCGTTTGCGACAGGTCGATTTCGGAATGCTTGAAGGCGAAACAATAATTTCGCTCATGGCTGAGACAGGGATTTCGAGATTGCTCGAGAGCTCCCCTATGTTTCCGCGCCAGCTTCTTACAGGCCAGTTGAAAGCATTCTCTACAATTGCGCAGTTGATGATGGTTGAACAAAATCTTGGCGTTGCCTTCCTCCCACGGCTTGCAGCTACGGCACTGGGAGACGATCGATTAGCCTTCTTACCGGTAAAGAGCCTATCGATTTGGCGCCCGCTTCACCTTCTAACGTCGAGACGCAACCCTATCTCGCCCATGGCCGATGCGCTGTGCGCCATCGTGAGGCAGCATACCGCAGGTCTGGTGGTTTGATCACAAGGTAGAATTTCAGCGCCGGCAAAGGGATACTCCAGATGGACTTCATCGATCCGTCTCATGTCCCTCAGAATATTTGACGTGTGATCGCGCTAGCAGAGCTATGACTGCTTTGGTGGCATTCCTGTCCACGAGCCGCCTGTCCGCATTCCACCCCAAAGATGCCGGTCCGGAGCCTACCCCTTAAGGGCTGTCCGGAGAGTTTTCGTCACGTCCCCAATCCTGCCGTAGGATTGCGCCTGATATCCCTCAGCTGGAACTGTATGTGACGTCGTACACTTTAGCTGCGGCGGTCGCCAATAAACGCTCTGCCATCTCTTGTTTGAGATAAGTCAGTCGCAACTCCTCCTCGGCCGTTCGATCGGCCTTGCGCCCGAGCGCGATGAACTCATCCCGCACCAGCCCTTCGCGAAGTTGCAGACGGACGGTGGTGCCGCGGTAGCTCAGCACGAAGATATAGCGCTCCAGGGTTTCGCCCAGGTCGGGGCGTTCCAGCGCCGCATCCACCAGATACCGGTTTTCCGTCAGCGAGCGTGTGACCATCTCGAAGGCGTCGCGCGCTCCCGGGCCACGAAAAGCGGTTTGGATGTGGATTTCCCGGCGCTCCGGCGCCTCGCCCCCCGCCAGCAGTGGCAGGGCACGCTCCAGCACTTTGAAGCCATGTGCAACGCCACCGGGAAAGCCGAAGCCGTGAAAAGCCATAAGATCGGCGTAGCTGTAGAACAGGTCCTGTCCACCTTCGCGAACATGCAGTTTGGCAGTCGTCGTCAATCCTTGCTGTCGAGTGTTTTGCGGATCCAGGGCAGGAAGCCATCGAGGAAGCGCGTGGTGGCAGGCATGAAATTGGTCTGCCCCCACAGAAGTGGTCCTTTTTGAAGTATGGGAAGCTCCCATTTGGAAAGGATATGCAGATGCCCAGGAAACGGCCTACGGCTGAAGAGATTGTCGCCAAGCTTCGTCAGGTTGACGTGCTGACTTCGCAGGGGAAGACGGTGGCGGAAGCTGCCCCGGCGATAGCGGTGACGGAAGTCTCGTATTATCGCTGGCGCAAGGAGTATGGTGGCCTCAAGGGCGACCAGGTGAAGCGGCTTAAAGAGCTCGAGGCCGAGAATGCGCGGTTGCGCCGGGCCGTATCGGACCTGACCCTGGACAAGATGGTGCTGGCGGAGGCCGCCCGGGGAAACTTCTAAGCCCCGCTCGCCGCCGTGCTTGTGTGGATCATGTTGTTGCCCGGTTTGGGATCTCGCAGCGGCGAGCCTGCCGGGTTCTGGGCCAGCATCGATCCACCCAGCGCCCGGCTCCCCAAACCCGCGACGATGAAGCGGCTCTGACGGCCGACATCATCGAGCTTGCCACCCAGTATGGCCGGTATGGCTATCGTCGGATCACGGCGATGCTGCATCGCGCTGGATGGGTGGTGAACCACAAGCGGGTGGAGCGGATCTGGCGGCGAGAGGGGCTCAAGGTTCCACCAAAGCAACCCAAACGCGGGCGGCTCTGGCTCAATGACGGAGCCTGCATCCGGCTGCGGCCCGAGCACTCCAATCACGTCTGGTCCTATGACTTTGTCGAGGACAGAACCCACAATGGCCGGAAGTTCCGCATGCTCAACGTCATCGACGAGTTCACCAGGGAATGCCTGGCCATCAGGATCAGTCGCAGGCTCAAGGCGGTCGACGTCGTTGATGTACTCACCGACCTGTTCATCCTGCGCGGAGCGCCTGGGCATATTCGTTCAGACAATGGCCCCGAGTTCATCGCCAAGACTGTCCGGGACTGGATCGCTGCCGTTGGCGCCAGGACCGCCTACATCATGCCGGGTAGTCCCTGGGAGAATGGCTATTGCGAGAGCTTCAATGCCAGACTGCGTGATGAACTGCTCGATGGCGAAATCTTCTACACGCTCAAGGAGGCGCAGATCGTCATCGAACAATGGCGCCAGCACTACAATACCACCCGACCCCATTCATCGCTCGGCTATAAGCCACCCGCACCAGAGGCCATCTCATGGCCGCCACCCCAGAGTGGATCAACCCCTCCCACGGTGGCATCAAGCCCAATTATGCATTAACAATAATCCCGGACCGCCAATGCGGGGCAGACCAAAATCCCGGATGAATGTCGAGAATACGATCCGGGGGCTTCTGGCAAGCTTTGGTGTTCGCCTCCCCAAGCAACTGAGTACCTACGAGCAGCGTGTTCAGGAGGCGATCAACCGTGCACCGATGCTCGGCGACATCATTCTTCCCCTGCTTCGTTTGCGGACCGAGGCGTTGCGTCAGGCAGCGCAGTTGTCGAAGGTGATGCTTGGCGATGCGCGAAAGGACGAGGCGTGCCGACGCCTCATGACGATCCCAGGTGTTGGTGCCGTTAGTGGGTTACGTTTGTTGCGACCATCGACACCCCTGAACGCTTCCGGCGATCGCGCTCGGTTGGGGCCTATATCGGCCTCACATCACGACGGTATCAATCTGGGAAGATGGACTATGGGGGACGTATCTCGCGCCGCGGCGACCGCATGCTGCGAACCGTTCTTTATGAGGCAGCCAATAGCCTGCTGTGTCGCGCCAGGTCGGGAAAGGGGCAGCACTTGAAGGATTGGGCCCTCGCACTGAAACGACGAACCAGCCACAAAAAAGCCGTGGTTGCCCTTGCCCGGAAACTGTCGGTCATCATGCATGCGCTATGGCGCGACGGCACCGTCTTTGATGTAAAGGAGGCCTGAGGAGAGAAATAGAGCGCAGCAAGCAGCGCTCAAACAGTTGCCGTATCGGTCAGAGCGGCAGGCAGCCGATCCAAGCCCGGGAGATCTACCTGCGAGCACCAGTTGCATCGCGAATATCACCTAGGGCGATCGGAGCCTTGGATGCCGAGATGAAGCGTCATAAACTGGCACACTTCGGAAAGAACCTTGCAGGTGACCGATACACGCGACAAACTCACCGAGCGCGCGCGATCAATTAAAGAACCTATGTCGCCGTCATCGGCGGCTTCGTCTATGTTGCCATCGTCCTCGATGCCTGGTCACGCCGCGTGGTGGGCTATGCCATCAGCCGATCCATAGATGCTCGGCTGACTCTGTCAGCGCTCCATAGCGCCTTCGAGGGGCGCAAACCGCCGCCTGGTTGCCTTCACCACTCGGATCGCGGATCGCAATACGCGGCTGGCGCCTATCGGCAATCCCTGGTCGCCAACGGCCTTGTTGGTTCGATGGGACGAAGAGGAAACCACTATGACAACGCCAAAGCGGAGAGCTTCATGAAGACGCTCAAGGTTGAGGGCGTCTACTCGATGGAGTTCGAGACGTTTGCTGATGTGGTCGAACACCTTCCCCGATTCATTGACCAGATCTACAATGGCCGAAGGCTCCATTCAGCCCTAGGCTATCTCAGCCCAGTGCATTTCGAGGATCAACACGCCCGCCTCATGGTCAGAGATGCAAGCTGATTGCGTCCGGCCCGAAGGGCCCACTCCACTAGAGGGTCAGATCTCGGTGACAATCAACATGTCGTTCTTTGGATCTCGTTCACAGCGCTGCTCCTCCCGCCTTGGAAGAAATTTGAGTACCGGCGCGGCCGGCTAAAATGTCGGTCGCCTGATCCAAACGCCCAATTCCGGAGAGGCCGCCAGTGGCAGCAGCAAATTCGGCGGCAGCGGTAACTTTGGGCCCCATAGATCCGGCAGGCAGGTACAGCTGCAGCGCCTCTTGAGGCGTGATCATGCTGATAGAATTTTGATAGGGTGTACCGAAATCGCGCATTACGGCGACAACGTCAGTCAATAGCAGCAATGCGTCCGCACCCAGTTCGCGAGCCAGCAGGGCACTTGCCGCATCCTTGTCAATCACGGCCTCGATGCCAGACAGACTGCCGTCCGGCAGGCGTCTGACCGGGATACCGCCGCCGCCCGAGCAGATCACGATTACGTCCTGCTCCAGCAGTAGCCGCAGGACACGGAGGTCAGGAATTTCAAGCGGCCGGGGCGAAGCGACAACGCGGCGCCAGTGTTCGCCATCTGCGGCAATGCTCCACCCGGCGGCCCGGGCCCGAGCTTCGGCCTCCTGGCGGCTGTAGACCTGCCCGATGAATTTTGTTGGCCGGCTGAATGCTGGATCGTTGGGATCAACGACCACCTGCGTCAACAATGTCGCCACGGCTCGGGAATGGTTCAGCGCGTTTTCGAGTTCCTGTTCAATCAAATAGCCTATCATGCCGCCTGTTTCTGCGCCCAGAATGTCCAGGGGATAGGCTTCATCTGGCTTGTATGCCGCACCTTGCAATGCCAACAGGCCGACCTGCGGCCCATTGCCGTGGGTTACCACGAGTTGGTGCCCAGCCTGCACAATTTGTGCCAGTGCCTTGGCCGCAATCCGGGCATTTGCGCGCTGGTTCTCCGCGGTCAGCGATTGATTGCGTTGCAACAGCGCGTTGCCACCAAGGGCGGCTACGACGAGCATGGCCTAGTTCCCCAACGTCGCGACGAGAACGGCCTTGATGGTGTGCATCCGGTTTTCGGCCTGGTCGAATACAATGGATGCCGGGCTCTCGAACACCTCATCGGTCACCTCCATCTCGCGGATGCCGAATTCCTTATGGATTTGCTGGCCGACCTGGGTCTCCGTGTTGTGGAAGGCGGGCAAGCAGTGCATGAATCGTGCACGTGGATTGCCGGTCATTTCCATCACCTGCCTCGTGACTTGGTAAGGTTTGAGCAGTTGGATCCGCTCACCCCACTTGTCGGCGCTGTCGCCCATCGAGACCCACACGTCGGTGTAGACGAAATCCACATCTTTCACGGCCTTGGCCACGTCATCTGTCATCATTATTGAGGCGCCGGTTTGTTGCGCAATGGCCTCGGCGTCGTCGCGGATCGCGGGAGTCGGCCACAGACTTTCTGGGGCACACAATCGCACGTCCATGCCCATTTTGGCGCCGCCGATAAGCAGGCTGTCGCCCATATTGTTGCCGGCGTCGCCAAGGAAGCAATATGCAACTTCGCGCAGCGGCTTCTCGGCGTGCTCCTGCATTGTCAGGAAATCAGCGAGGATTTGAGTAGGATGGAACTCGTCAGTGAGCCCGTTATAAACCGGAACGCCGGCGTGACGGGCCAGATCCTCTACGATGCCTTGGGAAAAGCCACGATATTCGATTGCGTCATAGACCCTACCCAGCACGCGGGCAGTATCCTTCATCGACTCCTTATAGCCTACATGGGTACCTGTCGGGCCTAGGTAGGTGACCGCAGCTCCCTGATCGTGCGCGGCGACTTCGAACCCGATCCTGGTTCTGGTGCTGTCCTTTTCAAAGATCAGCGCGATTTCCTTGCCGCCTAGTCGTTCAACTTCGGTGCCGGCATATTTTGCGGCCTTGAGGTCGGCCGATAGCTTCAGCAAGAAGCGGATTTCGTCTGGCGTGAAGTCGCGCAGGGTCAGGAAATTGCGGTTCTTTAGGTTGAAAGCCATGGTTCTCTCCTCAGACGGGGTCGCGAATGGTGGGACAAGACATGCAGCGGCTGCCGCCTCGCCCGCGCCCGAGTTCAGCCCCAGGCATCTCGAGCACCTCGATACCTTCTGCGCGCAGTGCCGCATTGGTGTCGTCATTGCGGTCATAGCCCACGACGAGACCGGGCCGCAGCGCCAGCACGTTGTTGCCGTCATTCCACTGCTCGCGCGATTTCTCGAATGGATCTTTGCCCCCCGTCGGCACCACGTTCAGGGTTTTGAATCCGAGGACGTCAGCAATGACGTCGAGCATCGGCCTGTCATCGTGCGACATACTCAAGGGGTCGCCCAGCTTGCTCGGATGCAGATGATAGCAAGTCATTTCGTCGGCCACCTCCTTGAAGGAGGTGACGACATTGTCCCCGCAAAAAGTGAGTACGGTGTCCAGGTGCATCGCGGCTCGCATTTTCGGCAGTTGGCAGGCGACAACATGCTCGGCGCGCCCCTGCTCGAAGAGCGCCTGAGCCAGTAGGCCTACCGCTTGTGGTGAGGTTCGCTCGCCCATTCCGACCAACACTACGCCATTGCCCACCGGCATCTGATCGCCACCCTCCAAGGTTGCCAGGCCATGATCTTGCAGTGGATCGCCCCAGATGAACTCGACGTGGTCCCTGAACCTCGGGTGAAAGCGGTAGATCGCAGCGGTGAGCAGCGTCTCGGGCCGCCTTGCCTGCCAATACATCGGATTCAGTGTCACCCCGCCGTAAATCCAGGCCGAGTTGTCACGAGTGAAAAGAGTGTTCGGCAGGGGGGGAAGGATGAAGCCGTAGTGGCCCAGATAGCTGCCGAACATCCCAGTCGCGCGAAACGGCAAGTCGGCGACAATCAGCCCGCCGATAAGCCACTTCGCCAGTTCCTCGCCCGGCAGTTCGTCCATCCACTCGCGCAAGGCGCGTTGCATACCCACGCCGACATTATTTGCGGAAATGCGGTAGTCGAGTACCCATTTTCGGGCCGCCGCTATGTTCAGGGTCTCAGCCAGCAGGTCGTTGGTATCGAAAACCTCCACCCCCTCGCTGCGCATGGCTGCCACGAACTCGTCGTGGTCTCTCTGCGCCTGTTTCACCCAGAACACGTCATCGAACAGCAATTCGCCGCAGTTCTCTGGCGTCAGACGACGGTGCGCGAGGCCGGGACGGCACACAATGACCTGCCGCAACTTGCCGGTTTCGGAATGCACGCCAAGGCTGGTGTCAGACATCGGATATCTCCTTACAGCCCCGAAGTCAGAGGATGGCGGCTACGCTGAGTGCCGCCGAGATGAACACGGCCAAGATCGGGAGTAGAGGCCAGATGAAGACGAGCCAGCGGTCATAAGGCACTCGCGCCATGGCAAGCCCTCCGATGACCACCGCGAAAGTGGGGTTGATGAGGTTAACGAGGCCGTTGGCGGATTGATAAGCAGTGACGACGAGGGCGCGGTCGACTCCGTCAAAGTCCGCCAGCGGTGCCAGAATTGGCATCGACAGCACGGCGAGACCGGATGAAGACGGCACGAAGAAACTCATCCCGACCTCGATCCAGAAAATAAGATTGATGAAGGCGAGTTTGTCCAGACTTCCAAGCGAGCTTTCGGCAGCGTGCAGAATGGTGTCGGCGATCCGGCCGTTTTCCATGATCACCACGATGCCGCGGGCCAGCCCGATCACCAATGCGACGCCCAGCAGATCTCGCGCGCCGTCGACGAAGCTTCCGGTCAGCCGCTTTTCGCCTAGCCGGGCGATGATGCCTGTGACGATTGCGGCGCCAATGAAAAGCGCGCTCATCTGCGCCATCCACCAATCCTGTGAGGAGACTCCCCAGATCATTACCGCAAAGGTGAGGGCAAACACGACCAGGACGATGCTCTGCGTGGTGCTTAGCTTGTTTTCGGCCTCCTCTCCGTCAGCCAAAAAGAGACGACGGTACGCCGCAGCCTGATGCGCGACGACGGAGCGGGTGGGATCGGCCTGCACACGCCTGGCGTAGCGCATGACATAGGCGATACATATCACCAACCCGCCGATTAGCAGCACCACACGCAGCGCGATGCCGTCGGTAAACGGGATCCCCGCCGCGTCTGATCCGATGACCGTGGCGAAGGGGTTGATGGTCGACCCGAGTACGCCGATGCCTGCGCCGATCAGGATTACGGCGACCCCGGTGACGGCGTCATAACGCGCAGCGATCATTGCGGGGATCAGGATTGCATAGAACGGCAGCGTTTCTTCGGCCATACCGAAGGTGGTGCCGCCAAGCGCGAAGAGGCACATCAGGATCGGGATCATCCAGATTTCGTGCCCCTGCAGCTTCGTCATGGCCGCACGGATACCAGTGTCAATGGCACCCGTGGCATTCACGACGCCGAGGAAACCGCCCAGGAACAGCACGAACAAAGCCACGTCGATAGCGTTGGCGGCATAGCTGTCGGGGTTATAGAAGCCGGCTACGGGGGCGAGCATAGCGTCGAGAAAACCCTGCGGATTGGGCGGCACCTCAGTATATGTACCGGCTACAGCGACCGTCCGACCCACCGCCTCGTTCTCCACCCGCTCATATTGCCCGGCTGGGATGATCCACGTCAGCGCTGCGACCAGCACGATGAAACCGAACAGGATGGAATAGGCGGTGGGAAACCTCGACTGCAGGACGGTGGCATCGTCCGGCACTGGATCGGAAGAAGAAGTCATATCTTGCAGCCTTTTGTTCGCGGCCCCCGGGGGGAATTCGCCTTTTCGTCGGCTAATTTTTTCGAATAGAACAATCTGCTGATGTGCTGTGTAGACATAAACAACTCGATCAACCATTGGATATCTGGGGCGGGCAATCGCCGGCCACCTGGAAGCAGGAGAACTGTGTTCTCAATTAGCGTACCCGCCCACATTGGTCTTGATTTACATCAACAAAAACCACATAACTTGAGCGTCCCAATCGCCTTTGGTCAGTACCAGTGGGCGGCGCAACTAGCTCTGGTCATTTTGTGGAATTGCAGGCGGCGCGCCGAAGGTGGTTGATACGGGGCGGTAAGAGTCCACCGTGGAAATCGTCCCGCCATTTATTGACGGCCTGAGCATCGGCGCTGTCGGGGATTTCGTGGACCCGCCTAGGTTCAATAACCAGGGCGAAAATCTCAGCGTAGGTGAAGGGCAGCTTTCGCCACTGCCTCCGCGCGGTAGCCACCCCATTGGCGAAACGGGGGAGGGGACTGCTGTCGACCCCATTTCCGTCGTTTAAAGGGGCTTTCGCTTTCCTAATAGCAGACGTTGTGCCGAGGGTTGCGGATCTCAAACATGAATCGCCGGCTGGCTGCTGCTGTGTGTTCTTTTGCTCCTCGATCGGGCGCTGCCGAACTGTCCGCTTCTGTATGCATCAGACGCCCAAAAACCATATCGTCGTAGAAGACGAACCTTCATTGCAATGACAATTGAGGACCTTGTTCAGGATTTAGTCTGGTCAGTCGATGGCAGCGCTGACATAGAAGCCGATCGGTTCATTGTTCTGGCGGGATGCAGCCCAATGCCCGCCCTGCTCGACATCAATCTTGGCCCAACCTCGGGTGGGTGATGGCAAATAGTGGCTTCGTACTCGTAGCTCGCGACCAGAAGAACAGTGGTTTGTTGCGCCGCCTTTGTCCTTCCATGTTATCACTTCGACAGGAGCTGAACGACGCCTTCAGTTCGACCTCGAGCGGGACGATGGAGGCGTGAGCTCGAGCTTCCTCCGCACTATACCTAAGAAAACCAAGCGCGTGCGTTTACGTGTTTTGCCGGCAGGGGCTCGTCAGACGGATCTGACGAGTGTGCTTCCAGGTGCCGGTAGCAGGAGCCACCATCCTCGTTGAATGGTGCGCGGAACGTTTGATGGTGACACCGGCACGTCGCCCATACTGGAAGTGGCATCGCATTAGCCGAAATTCGCTAAGCCCTGAACGCCCCGGTTAAAGCGGGCGAGCTTGGCGTAGAAGTCCTCAAGGATATAGCGCACGTCGATGGTGTCGTAGACCTTGATCGGACGGTTCTGGCCGTTGTGGATGTAGTGCATCTGGGGCGAGAACTCAGGCGCTGGCCGCCATTCTGACACGCCACCCATTGGGTTGAGAATGACGGAAAGGGCAGGCGTGTCGCCAAGCGAGCGGTGCTCGATCGGCCCTTGGTGCACGCGCAGATTCCACTCGATCAACTGGTCAACGAGGTATTTGCCGACAGCTCCTTTGTCCTCGCAGCGCTCCTGCAACTCGGCATAGCTGACGGCCATCATGCGATAAACGGTGGAGGGGATCTGCCAGACTTGTATTTTGGAGCGCATGACGACATTTGCCGCAGCGATGTCGTTCATCAAATTGAACTCGCGGCCCCCTGAGGGCCAAACGCCGCCGCCAATCCAGACGCAGATTACTTGGCGTTCGTTAAGGCGTGGTTCCATGAGCAGGGCCGAGGCCATGTCGGTCAGCGGTCCAAGGAAGGCAACATAGAGCGGGCGGTCGTCATCGCGCATGGCCTGATCAATAATGAGCTGGGCGCCGGGGGAGGGCACCGGCGTGTTCTCGTCGGGCAGGGCTTTGGCAGCGCCATCAGCGACCGGGATGCGGCCAGAAAGGTTCATGAGCTCCAGGAGATGATCAATCTCGATCCGGCTGTCCTGCATCGATGTCTTGGAGCGATGATCGCCAAAATGAGCCGCGATGATGCCATGGAAATCAAAAGTGGGGGTCAATAGGGCATGAACGATGGTGAACTGGTCGTCGGCCTCGTTCTTGGCATCGGTGTTGAGAATAAGACGCGCACGCTTGTTGAAGGGAAGATTGCTCATCACTGCTCTCCCATTGCGCTGAACAGGGCCTTCTGCGCGATCTTGAGCGCCCCGATGGCATCATGGCGGCTTTGGGCTTCCTGCAGCGCATCCGTGTCGAGGCGATCGAGGCCCCGTGCGGCAGCCTTGAGAAAATCGATTGCATGGGTTGCCGTGGCAACGCTGTCTTCGCGGAAGGGGAACTGGTCAAGCTGCCAGACGCCGTTCCAGTTGTTTTTCTTGAGCACATAGAAGAACTCAAAGAGTTCTATGGGATGGAGGCTGCCAGCCACGAGGTCGTCATCCCAGGAGCGGTAGTTGTCATTTACGTCCATACCGAAAAGTCGGCCGTGATCTATCGCGAGCTGGGCTGAGTCAGCCGCAGATTCGCCGCCCATGATGGCGTGGCCGAAATCGAGGAGAATGCCGACGTTTGGCAGGCCGATCTTTTCGATGCCAAGGATGGTGCGGGCGACAGAGCCAAAGCTCATGCGCACGCGGGGTTCGCGCGGTTTGTATTCGATGACGAATTTGAGGTCCGGGTTTTCACTTGCGAGCTGGCCAACGCCGTCGAGCGAGCGCTGCCACTGGGTTGAGTAATCAACTTGGAATGGATAGTCCCAGCCGTCCTGGCCGGGCCAGAGTTTGACATAGTCGGCCTTGTGGAAGCGCACGACATCGCAGGCCGCGGTGATCAACTCGTGGGCCTTGCGGCGGATGCCGGCGTCGGGATTGGTGAAGGCGCCCTTGACGAAGTCGCGGGTGTAGATCTCCGGGGTTATGCCGATGACGCCGAGATTGTTGCGATCGAGCGCCGCCTTGATCTGCGTGTCGGAGAATTCGCCGCCGAAATAGGGCCAGTTGAGGTCGACGACGGACAGGTCCTTGACCTGGCCGGCCAGATCGATGGCCTCGATGATGTTGCGCGGCGTGCCGTAGCCGTCGGTGGCGTAGCGATCGAGATAGGTGGCAAAGTGCCAGATGCCTGCTCCAAAGCGGGGCGTGGTCATTGGGTTCCTCCGGGATTTTGTTGATTGGTTTTGCCGGTCGCCAGCGTCTGTCCAATGGCTGCGTGCCAGCGGCAGAGATGGGTCGCGCGTGTGTCGGGGGCTATGTCCGGGGCGAACTGCGCGGCGGCGGGCACGCCAGGCAGAGCAATGCCGAGGGCCGAGAAGGCGAGGGCAGCGGCACCCAGTGCGCTGACTTCGGGAGCGGCAGCGGCGACAACCGGCCGACCCAGAATGTCGGCCTGAAACTGCATCAGGACTGCATTGCGGGAAGCGCCGCCATCCGCCCGCAATTCGCCCAAAGGAGAGCCCATGTCAGCTTCCATGGCGGCATAAACATCGCGGACCTGGAAGGCGATGGCTTCAAGGGCGGCACGGGCGAGGTGCGCGGGCTTGGTGCCAAGGGTCAGGCCGGTGATGGTGCCGCGGGCGTCGGCGCGCCAGTAGGGGGCGCCAAGGCCCACCAGGGCCGGCACAAAGACCACGCCATTGCTGTCGGGAACGGTTTGGGCGAGCGCCGACAGCGCGGCGGCGTCGCCGATCCCCAAGAGCTCGGCCGCAAACGCGGCAGCCTGACCGGAAACGGAGATATTGCCTTCGAGCGCGTGTTGGACGGCGCCGTCCAGGCTCCAGGCGATGGTGCTGGAAATCCCATGGTGCGAGCTGAGGCGGCCGGGCGTCAGCGCCATCAGCGAGGTGCCCGTGCCATAGGTGGCCTTGGCCGTGCCTGGTGTGCGCACGCCGTGGCCGAAGAGGGCTGCGTGGGAGTCCCCGATCATGGCTTGTATGGGAACGCCGGCTGGGAGAGCGGTGGCCCCCGCGGCGAGAAAGCCGAACTGTGCATTAGAGGAGCGCACCTCGGGGAGCAGCGGAAGTGGCACGCCAAAGAGGTCGCACAGCTCGGCGTCCCATTGCAGGGTCTGGGTATTGAAGAGCTGGGTGCGCGAGGCGTTGGAATGATCAGTGGCGTGGACTGCGCCGCCCGAAAGGTTCCAGAGGAGCCAGCTATCGACGGTACCGGCGCGGAGCTTGCCCTTCTCGGCGCGTCTGCGGGCGTCGGGCACATTGTCGAGCAACCAGCCGATCTTGCCCGCCGGAAACAGGGGATCGAGCGACAGTCCGGTCTTTGACTCGATCGTCTCCGCATGCCCGGCGGCCTGCAACGCCTCGCAGGTCGGAGCTGATCGGCGGCATTGCCAAATGATGCAGGGGCCGATGGGTTCGCCCGTTGCAGCGTCCCAGACGATGATAGACTCGCGCTGGTTGGAGATACCGATCGCCGCAATAGAAGGGTCACCAGCTTTGGCGATGACCTCTGCAATGACTTGGTCGACGCCTTCAACCAGCCCGGTAGCGGATTGCTCGGCCCAGCCGGGCTGAGGATAGGTCACGATGTTTGGCACAGACGCCTGGTGCAGCACTTGGCCGGTGGCGTCCACCAGGAGGGCCTTGGTGTTGGTGGTGCCCTGGTCTATGGCGAGGATCAACTCGCCCGTCATTTCTTGCGCGCGACCGTCTGGCGAACGGCATCCGCGATGCCGGCTTCGTTCAGTCCAAAATGGTCGAACAGCCATTCGGCCGAGCCGGTGGGCACAAAGCCCGGGAAGCCCAGGATGCGCATGGGGACCGGATTGGTGGTGGAAACGATCTCGGCGACTGCGCCGCCAAGCCCGCCACGGACGGAATGCTCTTCCACTGTAACAATAGCGCCGGTGGCGGCGGCCTCGGCGATGGCGGTTTCGTCGAGCGGGTTTACCGTTGCCATGTTGACCACGCGGGTGGAAATGCCTTCGGCAGCAAGGGTTCTGGCTGCGGCGACGGCCCGGTGCACCGTGGTGCCGTTGGCGATAATGGCCGCGTCGTGACCGTCCAGTAGCGTCTCCGCCTTCCCGATCTCGAAGCGTGCACCAGCCGGGCGCTCCAGCGCGGGAACGGCCATGCGGCTGACGCGAACAAAAACCGGGCCATCAAAGGCTGCTGCGGCCTTGATGGCTTCGGCGGTCTGCCAAGGATCGGCGGGTACGATGAGCTGGAGATTGTTGAAAAGGCGCAGCCAGGCGAGATCTTCTATGGAGTGGTGCGTCGGGCCGAGTTCGCCGTAAGCGACGCCGCTCGACTGCCCGATCAGCTTCACGTTGACATTGCTATAGGCGATATCCGCCTTGACCTGTTCCATTGCCCGCCCGGTGATGAAGCACGAGGCGGCGGAAACAAACGGTATCTTGCCGCCATTGGCAAGGCCCGCGCCGACGGCGACCAGGGTCTGCTCGGCAATGCCGACATTGACCATGCGCTCGGGAAACTTCTTGCGGAAGCCGCCCAGCTTGGAGGAGCCGACGCTGTCGCTGACGACTGTGACGATGCGCGGATCGGCTTCTGCCAGTGCCTCGATGGTAGCGGCAAAGCTGTCGCGGCAATCGAAGTAGCCATCTTTCTTGGAAGGGGCAGCACTCATCAGACCAGCTCCACTAAGGCTTGTTCGTATTGTTCTTTCGTGGGCACGCCATGATGCCAAGAGACGTTGTCGTGCATGAAGCTTACGCCCTTGCCCTTGAACGTGTTGGCGATCACGCAAAGCGGTTTGGCGCGGCCCTTGGGTGAGGCCGACAGCACGTCGAGCAACTGCCGGTAGTCGTGGCCGTCGACCACTTCCACATGCCAGCCAAAGGCGCGCCATTTGTCGTCGAGCGGATCAAGCGATGCGGTTTCCTCGGTGCCGGCGCCCTGTTGCAGGCGGTTGCGGTCAACGATCAGCGTCAGGTTTTCGAGCTTGCGGTGGGCGGCGGTGAGCGCCGATTCCCAATTGCTGCCTTCCTGGAGTTCGCCGTCGCCGGTCAGCACGAATGTGCGGTAGTCGGCACCATCGATCTGGCCGGCGATGGCAATGCCGGTCGCGACGGGCAGGCCATGACCCAGGGGGCCAGTGTTGGTTTCAACGCCCGGCAAATAATTGCGGTTGGGATGGCCGTTCAGCTTGGAGAGCGGCTGCATGTAGGTGGAAAGGTCGGCTTGGGGGAAGTAGCCGGCTGCTGCGAGGACGGAGTAGAAGGCGCCGGTGCAATGGCCCTTGCTCATGACGAAACGGTCGCGGCCGGGGTCTCGGGGCGACTTGGGATCGTAGCGCATAATGCCGAAGTAGAGCGTGGCCAGGATGTCGGTGGCGCTGAAGTCGCCGCCGGGGTGACCGAGCTGGGCTTCATAGACCATCTGGAAGCTGCGGCGACGAATCCACAGGGCCCTTTGCGCAATGGCGCCTACGAGATCATTCGTGAGCGGCGTAGTGGGTGATAGCAAGGCAGCCTCTCAGGCGGTACGTGGAGCGGGTTGCTTGAAGCCCCTTCTAGTTCAATCACTATCGTTCGGATTGCGGTCGTGCAATGACAAAATCCTCGATTTCTTTCGTTTTGCCTTTCGATTGTGGCGATCTTAATGTGCTTTGTGCTGCTTTTGGCTGTTCAAACGTATTGTAACTAGCACTGCTCTGCATGATCTAACGCTATGATGGCTGTACCGCCAAGGAGGCTAATAGGTGCCAAAAATCGACGCAGGCCACAAAGGTAAAGGAGATGTCCAAGCAGGCAGTCGGCCGCAATTGTTGGCTGAGCCCCGACGCATGCGCATCCTTGAGTGGCTGCAGGAAGAGGGCAGCGCACGCGTGCGGGACCTCTCGGCCGCGTTCGGCGTTTCCGAGGCGACAATCCGCCAAGACCTGGAGAGGCTGGACCGAGATGGCTTCATCACCCGAGAGCATGGAGGCGCATACCTGAAATCCGTTCCTCAGCAGGTTCAATCCATGACTTTGCAGCATGTTCAGAACATGGACAGGAAGCGCGCTATTGGTGTCGCGGCAGCAGCACTGGTGTCGGACAGTGATACTCTGATAATAGACTCGGGAACAACAACGACCCAGTTCGCCGAGAATCTGAAGTCGCGGCACGATCTCAACATCATCACCAATGCCCTAAACATAGCGCTGATCTTGGGTGCGATTCCCACCAACACGGTTCATATGCCAGCTGGGCAGTTCAAGGCACCGACGCTGTCGCTAAGCGGTGAGAAGTCCGTGGAGTTCTTCGTAGGGATATATGCGCAGAAGCTGTTTCTCGCGACGGCGGGCGTGTCCTTCGATGTGGGGCTGACCTATCCCGCAATCGGGGACATCTACGTCAAGCGGGCGATGATCAAAGCAGCTTCGCAGGTCTATTTGCTGGCCGATTCGACTAAGATCGGAAAGGTATCCTTCTCGGCCCTGGGTGGCGTCGAACTGGTCAACACTTTGATCACAGACGAAGGCATCTCGGACGAAGATCGTGCCCAATTCGAGAAGCGCGGCGTGCATGTTCTAATTGCACAATAGGGGCGCTCCAACGGAGTAAGAACCTAAGCCCTGCCCGAGCTCCAACCTGGTCGCCGGAGCGGACCCGTTTTATGGATAGTCAGCTTTGGGCTTAGGTAAATGGCTTCCTCGACCAATTGCACCTCCTCAGGCACCGGCGCCGGCAGCGCGGCACGGGCGCAATAACTACGCCTTCTTGGCTATGCCGGTGATCCGTTAACTTGGGAGCGCTCAGTCACTGCCCAGGAGTGCAGCGGCTCGTCGACAGTGGCCTGGTTGAGAGAAATAGTTTGTTGGTCGAGAACATCTGCCGTGTGACCGACTGAACATCTCGCACTTATACCGCGGAATTGCGCAAAAATCGAAACTATTTGACATTCGTTTGGTGTGCTTGCATGTTCCTTCGTCGAGGGGTCAATACCTCCGGGAGGAATGCAACATGGCTAAATTTGTACGAGCGCTCGCGCTTAGCACCGCACTGACCTGCTTAGCAGGTGCCGCGTACGCGCAGGACCAGCGGCTGACTATTTGGACGATCAGCTACCAGGCTGAAAAGCAGGTGAATGCTCTCAAGAGCATTGAAGAAACATTCGAGGCCTCGCACCCGGGTGTCGACGTTGAGATCGTGATGCGGGGTACTGACGAGCACAAAACGTCACTGCGGGTGGCGGCTGGATCTAATACCGGACCGGACATTTACATGAGCTGGGCTGGGCTGGGGCTGGGCGGCGAGTACGTTAAGGCAGGTCTGAGTAGAGACATGTCCAAGTACTATGATCAGTACGGCTGGGAAGAGCGCCTGTCGGCTCCGTCCCTTGCATTCAATAGTGCTTTTGCTGAAGGCAAGCACGGTATCCCGTTCCGGTTCTCGGGTGAAGGCATTTATTACAACAAGGATCTCTTCGAGAAAGCGGGGATAACGGCGCCGCCAACCACATACGACGAGTTGGTCGAAGTTGCTGAGAAGCTAAAGCAGGCAGGCATTGCTCCTATCACGTTCGGTGGAACCGTCAATTGGCATGTGATGCGGCTTATGGACATGCTGCTTGAAGCGAAGTGCGGTGCGGAGACCCATGACGCATTGACGAGCATGGAGGCAGACTGGAGCTCGACGCCATGTGCCACGGAAGCGTTCGCCGAAATGAAAAAATGGGGGGAGAACTATATTCTCTCGCCTTTCATGGGCATTGATGAGCCTCAGTCAAACCAGCTGTATTATGCCGGCCGTGCGGCGATGGCACTGCAGGGCGATTGGTTCGTGAATCAGCTCGCCGAGAACACTTCGGATGTAAACGACTTTGGCGTGTTCAAACTGCCGACTGGAACTGGCCGACTTTATGGTTTCGCTGAATATTGGTACATCTCCTCCAAGGCAGACAATCCAGATCTAGCTGCAGAGTTCTTGGATTTCTTTACGTCGGACGAGTTACAGGACCAAATCAAAGGCTCGTTTGGCGCGTTGTCCGTGAACACCAACGTTCAGGTTGCCGAGGATGCGCCAGCTATGTATCGAGACTGGTTGGCTCTTTTCGAAGGCGCGACCGGTACCTTCGTCAACGGGGATCAGGCTTTCCCGCTAGACGTCACAACCGAGTACTTCCGCGTGATCAATGAAGTCGCGTCAGGCAACATGGAGGCGGATGCCGCTGCCGCTGCCATGCAGACCTTCATCGGCAACCGCGGCTGAGCTTTGATGCTTGCGTCTGGGGTCTGCGGCAATCCTTTGCTGTGGACCCCGTACCATCGGACTTCCAAATGACATCACCTAAGCTGTTCAGTTCGCCTCGGACGCAGGCCGCCATGCTCATGGGTCCGGCTATACTCGTCTACGCCACTTTCGCCATCTGGCCCATCATCGAGGTGATCTTCCTGAGCTTTCAAAGTTGGGACGGGCTGTCGGCCGACCGAGCATGGATCGGTGTCGAGAACTACCGACGCATCTTCACGGAAGATCCCGTTTTCTGGGCAGCCTTCAGGAACACGGTGATCTGGACCGTCATGTCCGTAATCTTTCCGCCGGTGCTCGGACTGCTGCTTGCCCTTGGTTTGAATGAAAACCTGTTCGGTCGGGTCCCGCTTCGAGCCATCTACTACTTGCCAGTCATTGTTGCTCCCATTGCGGTCGCAACGATGTGGCGGTGGATGTACGATCCGTTCTTCGGGCTCTTCAATCAGATCTTGACCTCCTGGGGAATGACAGGATTGATTCAGGACTGGCTGGGCGACCGCAAAGTCGCGCTCTATTCCATGTTCGTTGCCTACACTTGGCAGCATGTCGGATTTTCGATGGTCCTGTTTCTGGCAGGACTGCAGAACGTTGACCGCTCCCTGGTGGAAGCGGCACGCATTGATGGATGCAACCGTTGGCAGGGCTTCGTCCACGTGACACTGCCGGCTCTCATGACGACGATCACCATCGTACTGGTGCTTTCGACCATCTCCTCGCTGAAAGCCTTCGACATCGTCTATGGCATGACAGGGGGCGGCCCCGCTCAGTCCACGCAGATGTTGGCACTTTGGGCGTTCACGCAATCCATGCAGATCTTCAACTTCGGGAGGGGCTCGGCCATTTCGGTGATCCTTCTTCTTATTACGTTGGCTGTCATCATCCCATACCTTCGCTGGTCCCAGCGACGTGAGGAGGCTTCGCGATGACCTCGATCATCTCCAGCCTGGAGGATGCGGAAGCTCCCGCCAAGCGTCGCGACCCACTTCTCATCGTGCTCTGGATCGTTCTGGTCTCGGTGGCCCTAATTTGGGTGGCGCCCTTCGTCTTCATCGTTTTCACGGCTCTCAAGACCAATCCCGAGATCATGTCCACGTCGGCCTTCGCACCGCCGGAGACCATGCGCTTCGAGAACTTCGCGGGTGCATGGGAGCGGGGTAACTTCTCGACCACTTTCCGCAACAGCTTCATTATCACTCTGATCAAGGTGCCGTTGGGTCTCGTAATCTCAGCCATGGCGGCCTATGCCCTAGCTCGCATCGATCTGGGGCGTATCGGCAAGTTCCTCCTCGTCTTCGTACTCTTTGGCGCGATGATCCCGTTCCAGGTGATGCTGGCGCCGATCTTCACGCTGGTGAACGGATTGGGCCTCATCAACAGCTACCCTGGGGTGATCCTTGCGTATCTCGCGTTTGGTGTGCCGTACCAGGTCTTCATCCTGCACGGCTTCTTCAGGGCTGTGCCGAAGGAGATTTCCGAGGCTGCCTTGATAGATGGTGCATCCCACTTCACAGTCTTCCGCAGAATTTTCTTACCGATCTCCCTGCCAGTGCTTGCTGCCTTACTTATCCTTGATTTTGTTTCTACCTGGAACGAGTTTGGAATGGCGTTGGTCCTTTTGCAGGACCCAAAGATGTGGACGCTTCCACTCGGGCTGATGTCCTTCCAGGGGCAGTTCTCGCGTGATTATGCCCAACTCAATTCAGCCATCGTGATGACCGTGTTTCCAGCGATACTCGTCTACATGATCTTCCAGCGCTACTTCGTCAGCGGGCTCACGTCCGGCGCCGTGAAGGGATAAGCCATTGATCTCGCAAAAGCACTCAGCCCCCACGGTTCCGGTGTGGGACGTTTTCGAGACGGTTGCCCGCGGGCCCGCCGAGGGAAATCCCTATCTTGATGTGCAGCTGGAAGCAACCTTCTCCCTTGGCAATCGTCTCGTTCGAGTCTGGGGGTTCTACGATGGCAACGGCAAGTACGTGGTGCGTTTCTGCCCTGACGTCGAAGGCGAATGGAAGTTCGAGTTACATTCGAACGCCGTTGAACTGGATGGTTTAGTGGGAGGCTTTGTTGCGGTGCCGCCGCGTGCTGGGGTGCACGGTCCGGTCCGAGCCCGCAACCAATTTCACTTCGCCTACGCTGATGAGACGCCATTTCTACCGTTCGGCACAACTTGCTATGCGTGGACACATCAAACTGCCGAGTTGCAGGAGAAAACGCTTCAGACCCTCTCTAGTAGTCCATTCAACAAGATTCGGATGGGCATTTTCCCCAAAGACTACATCTACAACACCAACGAACCACTGCACCACGTGTTCGAGCGAACGGTGGACGGCACCCACGATATGGACCGGCCCAATTTCGAGTGCTTCAGACACTTCGAGAGACAGGTAGGCCGCTTGAGCGAACTCGGCATCGAAGCGGATGTTATCTTGTTCCACCCATATGACCGGTGGGGCTATTGTACCATGACGGAGGAGCAGGACCTTCGTTATCTTAGATATGTGGTTGCTCGACTTTCAAGTTACCGGAATGTCTGGTGGTCCCTCGCCAACGAGTATGATTTCCTCCTTGATCAAAAGCCCATGGGCCTTTGGGACCGCTTCTTCCAGCTTATCGAGGAGGGGGATCCGCTCCGTCACCTCAAATCGATTCACAATGGAGCCGCCGACAAGAACTACGACCACCGCAAGCCTTGGGTAACCCACGTCTGCATTCAGAATTGGGATGTTCGGAAGACCGAGCAGTGGCGAGACGCCTACGGCAAACCCGTCGTCAATGATGAACCAGAGTACGAGGGCGATATACCCAAGCTTTGGGGAAACATCGACGCCAAGAGCTTGGTCGATCGGTACTGGTGTACGCTCAGCCGTGGCGGCTATATCGGCCATGGCGAGAGTTATCTCAACGCCGAAGATGAGCTTTGGTGGTCCAAGGGCGGAGTGCTCAAAGGAGAGGCGCCAGCAAGGATTGCCTTCGCACGCCAGATATTCCTCGAGGATGTAAAGAACGGGTTCGAGCCGCTTACAGGCTTAAGCGAGAGCTTCCACGTACGGATCTCCGGTGTTCAGGATGCGGACGTCCGCATCATCTATTTCTCGGAGCATCAGCCCAGGGAATTTGCGGAAGGGCTGCCCGAAGAGGACGGCGACTGGGAGATCGATCTCATCGACGTTTGGAACATGACGGTCACATCTCTACCAAGAGCCGACTTGCCGCGCGTTCATCCGCAACGGGTGAGTGGCGGCGCAAAGGTCTCGAACCAGGCCAATGCGGCTTTCGGGCTAAAGCTGCCGGGAAAACCTTACCAAGCCGTGCGAGTACGTGCACGCAAGGACCGTAGGAGGTCATAAGATGGCACCAATATCGATCAGGGGCGTGCAAAAGGCATACGGAGCGCAGCAGGTCATCCATGGTGTCGACATCGATATCGCGGATGGAGAGTTCGTCATCCTCGTGGGTCCTTCGGGCTGCGGCAAGTCCACGCTCCTCAGGATGATAGCCGGGCTCGAGGAGATATCGGAGGGCCGCGTGGATATTGGCGGGAGGGTGGTGAACGCCCTCTCCCCCAAGGAGCGGAACATCGCGATGGTGTTCCAGAACTATGCTTTGTACCCGCAGATGACGGTCGCCCAGAACCTGGCGTTCTCCCTTGAAATCGCGGGCATGAAGAAGCCGGAGATCCGCCGGAAGGTCGAAGAGGCGGCGGAAATCCTGAGCCTCACCCCTCTGCTGGGTCGCAAGCCTTCCCAGCTTTCCGGAGGCCAGCGCCAGCGTGTCGCAATGGGGCGCGCGATCGTGCGCGACCCCGATGTATTCCTGTTCGACGAGCCCTTGTCTAACCTCGACGCCAAGCTCCGCGTGCAGATGCGCGCGGAGATCAAGGCCCTCCACCAACGGCTCGAGTCGACCATCGTCTACGTCACGCATGACCAGATCGAGGCCATGACGATGGCCGACAAGATCGTTGTGATGAACGCCGGCAGGGTCGAGCAGTTCGGCTCGCCACTGGACCTGTACGACAGACCGGTGAACATGTTCGTGGCCGGTTTCCTCGGATCCCCATCCATGAATTTCATCGGCGGGCAATCCGAAGCGGGTGGTCTGCGCGCCAAGGACGGCACATTGCTCGATCTGGGCACGATCCCTCTCGACGGCCAGGGCAAGGCCTTGGTCTACGGCATCAGGCCCGAGCACCTGGAGATCGTGTCCGAGGGGGGGCGCATGGCGAAGGTGCTGCTCGTCGAACCCACGGGTGCGGAGACGCACATCGTCCTGGAAGTTGCTGGGACGGAGATGACGGGCGTGTTCAAGGACCGCCTCGACGTACGCCCCGGGCAAACCCTGCAGATCGCTTTTGCGCCGGGCAAGGGCCATCTGTTCATGCAGGAGGGTGGCCGACGATTGGAAGGTTCACCGTAGGGTTTGCAGGCTCTCCCGAACAGGGCCGCGATGGGATCGGCCTGTCGACCGCTGCAGAGCGCATTTCGATCTACTACTCGGGACTGCCCAAGCGCAGCGAGGTTCAAGAGGAAGTATATGACAACAATTGCCCAGTGGGATGTTTTCGAGGTCGCGCTGAACGGCCCATCGGAAGGCAATCCGTTCCTCGAGGTTGCCCTCGAGGCGATGTTCCAGCAGCACGGGCGTGTCGTTCGAGTGCCGGGCTTTTACGACGGCGAAGGGGTCTACCGCATTCGCTTCATGCCCGACAATATCGGGGATTGGACATATTTAACGCGATCCAGTGCCCCGGACCTGGACGGTAAGACCGGAAGTTTGAGGGTCTCCGAACCGCATCCTGGCTGCCACGGTCCTGTCCGGGTAGCCAACCGTTTCCATTTCGCCCACGCGGACGGTACGCCGTTTCTGCCATTCGGCACCACGTGCTACGCCTGGACGCACCAGCCCCTCCCCGAACAGGAGAAGACGCTTGCGACGTTGAGCAAAACGCGTTTCAACAAGATGCGAATGGGGGTATTTCCCAAGGACTACCCCTACAACGTCAACGAAGCGTTGCATGACGTATACCAGCGAGATGGTTTGGGAGAGCTGGACTTCGACCGTCCAAACCCAGAGAGCTTCCGGCACTTTGAGAAGCAGGTGAAGGCGCTCGGCGACCTGGGCATCCAGGCCGATATCATCATGCTCCACCCATATGATCGTTGGGGCTACAGCGACATGAACGAGCAACAGGATTACCGGTATTTTGCGTATCTTACGGCCCGTCTTTCCGCCTACCACAATGTCTGGTGGTCGTTGGCCAACGAGTATGATTTTCTGCTTGATACCAAACCCCTGCACCAGTGGGACCGTTACTTCCACATCATCGAGGAAAACGATCCCTATGGACATCTTCGCTCGATCCACAACGGTGATCTGGAGGCTAACTACGACCATCGTAAGGCTTGGGTGACCCACGTATGCATCCAGAACTGGGACGTGAAGCGTACTGGGGAATGGCGCTTGGCATATGGCAAGCCCGTCGTGAACGACGAACCGGAGTATGAAGGCAATATCATCCAAAGCTGGGGCAACATAACAGCTGAGGAGTTGACCCACCGGTTCTGGACCACCACGATGCGTGGGGGCTACGCAGGACATGGCGAGACGTTCTCCCATCCCGAAGATCTTATCTGGTGGGCAAAGGGCGGTGAGCTGCGCGGCCAAGCTTGGAAGCGAATAGGCTTCTTGCGGGAGGTATTGGAGCAAAGCACGCAAGACGGCTTTGAGCCGATCGACCCGGCAATGAGCTTCCCATGGAACCGCATCTCTGGGGCTCGTGACGGTGACACAACGATCATCTACTTCGGCGAGCACCAGCCGGTGATCTGGGCTACCGGCCTGCCGCAGGACAACGGCAAGTACGAGGTGGATCTTATAGACACCTGGAACATGACTGTGGTTCCGGCGCGTATCATCAACGCCCCGGAAAACCATCCGACCCGACACGGTACCCATTTCCAACCCCGCAAGCCCGATGCAGCGTTCGCTGTCGAATTGCCCGGGCTACCCCACTTAGCTATTAGGGTGCGCCCCGCGTGAAGTTGGGCTCGTCAGGAAGACTACAAAGAGGCTTAGTTCTGCCGCCACCGGCGTTTGCGCCGCGGGTTAAACGAACCTCATCAGTCCCTATGTTGGTCGGGTCTCCGCCAGTTCGCACAAGACAGTATTCACGCCAAATGAGCGCTTTCTTTTTTTGCGGCATGCAGCAGACGTCCGCTTATGCGTGTCAGCGAATAAAAGCTGTCAGTCTTCAAACCACCCCAGAGTTGAAGTGGGGCAAGGGACTGCTGCCGACCCCATTTCTGCCGTTCGAGCCCACTTTGCAGCTACCGATAAGCGGACGGCATTCGGCATCAGCCTAGCAGCACTGTAGTTGCTGCTGAACGTATTGCTGGAGAGCAGCATGGTCACAGCAGTCGACATACAAATACGTCAGCTAGCCACCGGGTCGTCTTTCATTGCAGAGGCGTGGAGGTCGGCTGGGCCAATCGATTCCGTACAGCATCGCGGTCTCACCTTCAGACACTGATGTCACACTAGTCAACGTGTCGCTTTTACCGGCAAGCCGTAAAGGCGAGGACGCCTAGAGACGTGGACCACTGCCACTAAATCTGCGCCAATCCACCATCGACAAACAGGTCCGCGCCGTTCACGAAGCTCGCCTCGTCTGAGGCGAGGAACAACACGGCCCTGGCAATTTCCTCGGGCTCACCAATGCGACCGAGCGGGATTTGGCTGGCCAGATGATCGAGCATGCTCTGCTGGGCCGTCGCATCAGGGCCAGCAAGATCGACTAGGCCAGGCGTCCGGACTGGGCCGGGGCTTACGACATTAATGCGAATGCCGCGGTCCTTGACGTCGAGGATCCAGCTGCGAGCAAAATTGCGAATGGCGGCTTTGGATGCGCTGTAAACGCTGAAAGCCGCGGTGCCCATGATGCTGGTAGTCGAACTAGTCAGAACGATAGAGGCGTTATCGGCCAGAAGCGGAAGAGCTTTTTGCACCGTGAAGAGCACGCCCTTAACATTCCGGTTAAACGTATCGTCGAAGTCCCCTTCATTAATTTCGCCAAGAGACTGCATCGCGCCACCACCGGCGTTAGCGAACAATATGTCGATCCGGCCTTTATGCGCTTTTATACTATCGAAAAGCTGATCAAGGTCTTTCATGTTGGAAGAGTCCGCCTGAATGCCAACAGCGTTGTCGCCGATCGCGGCTACTGCGGCGTCGAGTTCTGCCTGTCGACGGCCGGTAATAAATACGAACGCGCCTTCCTGTGCTAAGGCCTTTGCGGTCGCGAAGCCTATGCCAGATGTGCCGCCTGTTATGACAGCGATTTTTGCGTCAAATCTCTGGTGCATGATAAATCCAGTCCTTAGGGTAAGTTCTGGGCAGGATTTAGAGCCGCCTTCCTATTGCTTAAAGATCGTAGTTTTGATTTCATTATGCACGGTCATGCATAGTCAGAATTAACTTGGACTCATGGATCAGCTTCTGGCACTTCGAACTTTCGTGCGCATCGTCGAGGCCGGCACATTCGCCAAAGCTGCCGACCAACTCAACCTACCGCGGTCAACGGCAAGCAAGCTGATCGCTGACCTTGAGGCCTCTCTCGGCACGAAGCTGATCCAGCGGACAACCCGCAAAGTCGCCGTGACTCCAGAGGGCGCCGCATATTATGAACGCTCCAATCGGCTGATCGCCGAACTGGAGGACATGAATGCGGCGGTGAGGCTAAACCAGGCGCAGCCGAAGGGTCGACTGAGGATCGATATCGTATCGCAGTTGGCAAATTGCGTACTGATCCCCGCATTGCCGCAGTTCCGCGACCTTTATCCCGATATCGAACTCTATTTGGGTATCAGTGATCGCCCAGTTGACCTAATTGGCGAAGGCGTGGATTGCGTCATCCGTGGCGGTGAATTGGGTGACACCTCACTGATCGCTCGCAAGATCGGCGAGCTTGATTATGTGACCTGCGCCAGCGCCCGCTATATTGAACGCCATGGCATCCCCAAGCACCCGTCCGATCTTGATCGGGGGCATGTCAGCCTGAACTATTTCTCGTCGCTAACGTCTAAGCCTTTTCCGATGCTCTTTCACCGGAGCGGCGAGGAAATCGAAACAGGCGGCGACGCACAGGTGGCCGTCAATGAAATCACTGCCCATTTGACGGCAATCAAGGCTGGCCTCGGCATCGGCCAGACGTTCGGTGTTATGGCGCAACCTTTTATCGAGGACGGAAGCTTGATACCGCTTCTCACAGATTGGACGCGGCCGCTGCATCCTCTCCATGTCGTTTATCCGCCCAACCGGCACCTGAATGCTAAATTGAGAATATTCGTGGACTGGGTGTCCGAAGTGTTCAAGGCTCGCGGTTCCAAGTTAGTTATGACCGAAGAAGAATAGCGCACGCCGGCATAGGCAGTGTACACTTTTGAACGCGAGCCCAGTCTTAATTACCAAAAGCAGGCATAAAAATGCCGGAACGTAGCGATCCCATTTCTATCGTTCCAGGCTAACTTGTGGTTTCCCGAGAAGCCGCCGTTCGTATGAATGGGAGCCATACAACGTACATCTCTGTTCCGTGAAGCTTTGTTGCGGAGAGCAGGCGAGCGTACGCCCCACGTCACGTTGTGGCAATGAAACCTGACGCAAGAAAAGGGCATTGTGACGCACCCCTGACTTAGCCAACGACGTCCGGGGCCGTTTGCAGATCGAGCGCCGTCGTCGGGCAGCTAACACCTAACTGTTCAACGATGCCGCCGGCGACCTACTCTATTGGCGCCTTCTCATCACCAGTGAACGCTCTGACAGCCGCTTTATCGATGGCTTAGTCAATGTTATTATTGCCGGGCTTCTCTCTGCAATCGTTAGATAGCACAGGATTCTTCAAGCCATGGGCAACTGGATCTCAGCTTTTCCACTCGGGAAAACTAAAGCAGACCTTCCGCAACCCACCCCAAAGGGGCGGTCCGGAGCCGAACCGGAATGCCGCTCTCATCGCCGCAGGCGCTTGGCTGCGGCACCGTCGTCGCAAATGTGCAAGCGAACCTCCACCAGCTTGCTTCCAGCAAACAGAAACTGCTCGGCCAAATGGATTGTCCCGGCAGAACCGACCAGACCTGCGCGAATGGTGGCGAACACGATATCCCCATCACCGTACACTCCAAGCAGCTCAAAGCGCTCGAAGTCATAGAACGCCCGCACCGCGGGATAGAACTTCTGAAACTCACCTAATCCCCGATATGTCCCCCCGAAGGGCAGGGACGCTGGTTCATGCATGATCAGGTCATCGTCGAAACGATCGGGGTAGTCCTCGAGGCGCCTCTTTGAACTGATCATTTCCTGGATGAACGCCTTGTTCTCGTCGGTTAAGCTCATATGGCAGCACTCCCGATTTCCGCCATCTCTGGCCGCTGTGTTGGCAAACTGAGTGATGCGGCGGGCACAAACAAGTACGCACAAGTTTGGCTGCGAGTACCATTCTTGAAAGTAATGCGATGCGCTGGAAGCGGTCTGAGCAGAGAACGGGATGCCCGATAGAGGCAACCCTTTCCGTTGTGGGCGGGGTGTGGAAGCCACTGATTTTCTATGCACTGCTGAGCGGACGACGTCGCTTTGGCGCACTTCACCATCTGGTCCCCGGATCGACACCGAGGATGCTGACGCTGCAGCTGCGAGAGTTGGAGGCGGACGGAGTCGTCGTCAGGACCGTCTTCGCCGAAGTTCCTTCCAGGGTCGAATACGAACTAAGCCCGCGGGGCCATTCCCTGGAGCCCGTCCTCGCCGGGCTGCATGAATGGGGGATCCTGTATCGTCGGCAACTGCAACCCCCGGAGGAGTAGCATCCATTTGCCAGGACCTGGCCGCCCGTTGTGCGGCTGGTCGGCTTATTGGGCTCGTGTGGGCACAGCAATGAGCTGTACCAGCGCCGCCGACAGTGACAGGAAAGTGCGTCTGAGCATTATGCCCTCCTCTTGCCTGATGAACGACTATCCGTGTCGTGAGCTGACCATGCGCGCCATGACGCCGGCGAAGCGAGGGTCAGCGTCCGCCCGGTCCATGCACGGGCGAACAGCAAGCCGGCCATGAATGTGAGATGGTTGATGAAAAACCCCACCTGCATCGGGTTCCCCGGCCAAGAGGGGGCCCGTAGAATGCAAAGCCGAGGAACAGAACATAAAGGCCTGCCAACGCCGCCGCCTCCCGGAAAAAGGCACCTGTCAAGAAACCGAGGACAAGACCAAGCTGACGAGCAGCGCTTTTCCAAGCAGGGACAAGAATGGAGTGCAGAGCAGAGACTTCCGCCTGTGCCAGCGCACGTCTCACAAGGCCCGAGTATGCCGGGCCTTCTCATAGAGCGGCAGCTTCTGAAACGTGGCCCCCGGAATCTGCCAGTCCGCTACCCACCCCGTTCCTGCCGATGCAGGCCGTGAGGCACAAAGGCAGGGAATGGGCCACAGCAGACAGGCTGCTAAGCCAGCTCGACTGCAAGGGTTATGACAAAGCTTAGGTGGTCTCTTTCGGTACGGTTCCGTAAGACGTTCTCAGCAGGCGAACGTCGCCTTGTTACGCTAATCAGGCGGGCCAGTGGCGAACTATCGACTAATCTATAGGTTGCGCCGGGAACTGGGCGTTGTAGAGCTTGGCGTAGGCGGCTTCCTTGGCCAGCAGCTCATCATGTGTGCCCTGCTCAACGATGGTGCCGCGCTCCATCACGAGTATCAGGTCGGCATTGCGGATGGTGGACAGGCGATGGGCGATCACGAACGAGGTGCGCTCGCTGCGCAAGGCCGACATGGCCTGTTGCAGCAGCAATTCGGTGCGGGTGTCCACCGCGGAGGTCGCCTCGTCGAGAATAAGCAGCGCGGGGTCGGACACGAAGGCGCGGGCAATCGTCACCAGCTGCCGCTCGCCCCCCGAAAGGTTGGAGCCTTCCTCGTCGATCATCGTGTCGTAGCCCGCCGGCAGGGAATGCACGAAGCGATCCACAAAGGTCGCGCGGGCGGCCTTGAGGATTTGCTCGTCAGTGGCGCCGGGGAGCCCATAGGCGATGTTGTCGCGGATAGTCCCCTGAAAGAGCCAGGTGTCCTGCAGCACCATGCCGATCCGGCTGCGTAGCGTGCGCCGCGGGATGGCTGATATGTCGACGCTATCCAGCGTAATCCGGCCACCGCTCACCTCGTAGAAACGCATCAGCAGATTGACCAGGGTGGTCTTGCCTGCCCCGGTCGGGCCAACGATTGCCACCGTCTGGCCCGGTTCGACGACCAGCGAAAGGTTTTCGATGAGCGGCGTGTCGGGCTGGTAGGAGAACGACACGTTCTGGAAGCGCACCTCGCCGCGGCGTGCGTCCAGCGCGGTCACGGGGCCGGGGCGGTCCGGCCTTTCCTCCTTGGCATCGAGCAGCTCGAAGACCCGCTCGGCCGACGCAACGCCCGATTGCATCAGGTTGGCCATGGAGGCCACCTGCGTCACCGGCTGGGTGAACTGGCGGGAATACTGGATGAAGGCCTGCACGTCCCCCAGCGACATGGTGCCGTTCGCCACCCGCACGCCGCCCAGGACGGCGATGACGACATAGTTGAGATTGCCGATGAACATCATCAGCGGCATGATGAGGCCGCTGATGAACTGGGCCCCGAAACTGGCGCGGTAAAGCGCCTCGTTCTCGCGCGCGAACACTGTTTCGACTTCGCCCTGGCGCCCGAACACCTTGACCAGCGCGTGTCCGGAAAATGTTTCCTCGATATGGGAATTGAGCCGGCCGGTGCGCCGCCATTGCTCGACGAACAAGCCTTGGGATCGGCGCATCACCACCCGGGTGACCGCCAGGGACAAGGGAATCGAGACCAGCGCCACCAGCGCCAGGAGGGGGGAGATCAGGAACATCATCCCCAGCACCGCCACAACAGTTAGCAGGGAAGTGAGCAGCTGACTCATGGTTTGCTGCAGCGTTTGGCTGACATTGTCGATGTCATTGGTGACGCGACTGAGCAGTTCGCCCCGCGGCTGCCGGTCGAAATAGCTCAGGGGCAGGCGGTTGACCTTGTCCTCGACCTCGGCGCGCATGCGCAGCACGGTGCCCTGCACGACATCGTTGAGCAAAAAGCCCTGCAGCCAGGCCAGTATCGAGGCAGCCATATAAACCCCCAGTGCCCAAAGCAGCACTTCGCCCACGGCGGTGAAGTCGATGCCCTGGCCGGGAACGAGGCTCATCGAGGCGACCATGTCGGCGAACTGGTCATCCCCCCGCGCGCGCAGCGTGGCTACGGCCTCCGCCTTGCTCAGGCCCGCCGGCAGCTGTCCCCCCATCAGTCCGGAAAAGATCAGGTCGGTGGCGCGGCCCAGGATCCTCGGCCCAAGGGCGGTGAGCGCCACACTCACAACCGCCAGCGCCACCACGGCGAGGGCTTTGGCGCTTTCGGGCGCCAGGCGCGCCACCAGCCGGCGCGCCGAGGGTCCAAAGGACATGGCTTTCTGGCCGACCATGCCACCGCCGAAATGGCCTCGCCCGGGGCCCCCGGCGCTTGGCGGAATGCGCTCGGTTTCCTTCAGCCGCCCGTCGCCGGTTGCCTCGGCGGGCGGCGAATTGCTCCTGTCTGGCGCGGTCATGCCGCCTCCTCTGCGCGCAATTGCGAAGCCACGATCTCGCGATAGGTCGCGCAGCCTTCCAGCAGTTCGTCGTGGCGGCCCCGGCCCACGATCGCGCCATTGTCGATCACGAGGATAAGGTCGGCGTCACGGATGGTGGACACGCGCTGGGCGACCAGCACCACGGTCGCGTCCCGGGTGACTGGATGCAGGGCGGCCCGCAAACGCGCATCGGTCGCTAGGTCCAAGGCGCTGAAAGAGTCGTCGAACAGATAGATCTGCGGCTTGCGGATCAGGGCCCGCGCGATGGACAGGCGCTGGCGCTGGCCGCCACTGACATTGGTGCCGCCCTGGGCGATGGGCGCATCGAGCTGCTCGGGCATGGCCCTGACGAAGTCGAGCGCCTGGGCGACCTCGAGGGCTTCCCACATCTGCTCGTCGGTGGCATCGGGCCGGCCATATTGCAGGTTGGACCGGATCGAGCCGGAAAACAGCCAGCTGCGTTGCGGCACGAGCCCGATCACGCTCCAAAGCAGGTCGGGATCCAGCTGGCGAACATCCACGCCGTCCACCAGCACCCTTCCGCCGGTCACGTCAAACAGGCGCGGCACGAGGTTGATGATCGTGCTCTTGCCCGCGCCCGTCGAGCCGATGATTGCGACGGTTTGGCCCGGCTGGGCGGCGAAGGACACGTCGCGAACCACGGGCAAATCGGCGCCGGGATAGGTGAACTCGACCTTTTCGAATACCAGGGTGCCCCGCTCGGGCAGCTCGGTGACCGGCACCTGGGGAGGGAGCACCGAGCTTTTGGCGTCCAGCACCTCAGTGATCCGGTCGGCGCAAACCGCTGAACGGGGAACCATGATCAGCATAAAGGTTGCCATCATCACCGACATGAGGATCTGCACGAGATAGGCGAGGAACGCCGTGAGCGAGCCGACCTCCATTTGTCCGCTCGCCACCCGATGCCCGCCAAACCAGAGCACCGCCACCGAGGAGAGGTTGAGGATGAGCATGACGGTGGGGAACATGGTGGCCATCCAGCGTCCCGCCCGCACCGCCACTGCGGTGAGCTGCTCGTTGGCCTCGGCAAACCGCTCGACCTCATGGGGCTCGCGAACAAAGGCGCGCACCACGCGCACTCCGGTGATCTGCTCGCGCAGCAGCCGGTTGACCTCGTCGATCCGCTCCTGCATGGCGCGAAAGCTCGGCACCATTTGCGAGACGATGAGCAAAACCGCCACCACAAGGGCGGGAATGCAGACCGCCAGCAGCCAGGAAAGCCCGAAATCCTCCCGCATGGCCATCACCACGCCTCCCACCATCATCAGGGGAGCCGTCACCATCAGGGTGCAGCTCGTAAGTACGAGCATTTGCACCTGCTGCACATCATTGGTTTCCCGGGTGATCAGCGAGGGCGCCCCGAATTGCTGCATTTCGCGTTGCGAAAAGGAGCCGACCCGGTGAAAGATCGCGGATCTAAGGTCCCGTCCAAAGCTCATTGCGGTCCGAGCCGAGAACCAGACCGCGGCAATCGAGCCCCCGATCTGCAACAGCGCGACCACCAGCATGATGGCGCCCGTCTGCACGATAAAGGGCGTGTCGCCCACCGCCACGCCGCGGTCGATGATGTCCGCGTTGAGGCTGGGCAGATAAAGGGCGGCCACTGTGCTGACCAGCTGCAACACCACGATCAGGCCCAACCAGGGTCGGTAGGGCTGGAGGTACTCCCGGACGAGGCGGACCAGCATCAGCTCTTCCTTCCAGGGGCCGGCAGAAAGGGCCATGTCAGCTGTCTGCACGGGGGCAGCTCGGTACAGGACCGGCCGGCCTTTACCTGAGTGGCCGCGACGACGAAGCTACAGAGGGCCATGGTCGCCACTCTGGGTACCGCGAGCTCGTGACGGTGGGCGTAGAGAAACCCATAAGCGGACGGTTGGGGTTACATTAGGCCTTAGCCACGAACGCCCGTGGACCCGCCTAGGTTCAATAACCGGGGCGAAAATTTCAGCCTAGGTGAAGGGCAGCTTTCGCCACTGCTTCCCGTGCGGTAGCCACCCCATTGGCGAAACGGGGGAGGGGACTGCTGTCGAGCCCATTTCAGACATAGCGGGCACTCTGAAGAATGTCTCAAAGCGGCCACGCTAAGGCGCGTGATCGGCATCCAACCCGCCTAGATGCTCACGGCGGCGCAGGCACCGTCACCTCCTGTCGACGCCGTGCCGAGGCGCCGAACCGGACAGGAGGCTTCTAGGATGTTGATAGGGCAGGTTGAACATCCGGAGTGGGACGCGTTCTTCCACCCCGGCCACCCGGTAGCGGCCGTCAAAAGACTTGGCAGCCGGAAACGAGCAACGCTCCAGCCGCTCCTTGATGACGTATGTTGATGCACCCAGCCCAGCCACCGAACGCCCCTTTGATATGGCTGAAGCTGCATGATCGAAACGGGTCGTCTCCAGATCGGACGATCATGCGTGCTGGTCCGGACGCGTCCTCGCGGGCTGGACCGACCAGTCTGCGGGTTCGTCATTAGCATCGGAGGCTGCGGCAGCGGCGGTCTGGTGCACCTTTCCGGGTTGGTGGTGTGAAGGAGCATAGATGACGTAGAGCTGCATGGGCTGGCCGCCGATATGGGTAACGTTGTGCCAGGTGCCCGCGGGTATCAACACGCACCAGCCGTCGCACACTTCGCGCTCGAAGGTGAGCTGGTCCTTTGCCGGGCCGATCTGGGCCCGGCCCTGCCCAGCATCCAGCCGCAGGAACTGGTCGGTCTCGGGATGAACCTCCAGCCCGATGTCGCTTCCCACCGGGATCGACATCAAGGTAACCTGAAGGTAGCGGCCACTCCAAGCCACGGCACGGTAATTCTGGTTCTCGCGCGTGGCTTGCTCGAGATTGAACGCCTGCCGCTCTGGGCCGATATCGAGAATGGTCATCATATTCTCCTTGCGGCCAAGGGGTTTCGTGCTGACTCAGCAAGAGATCAAGGTCGCGGTAGAGGAGTGCGGCCGCTTACATCCCGATGACGCCGAATGGGCGGATCTTTCCAATGACCACGCGTAGGGATGGTTCCGTAACGATCAGCTGCAGTCGGTCAACCACACGGCATGAGCGCAATGAAGCGCCTCACTTGGTAGAGGCCAGCATGTGCACGCGGTTTGTTATCTGGGGGCGACGGCCGGGTCGTGATGGACGGTCCACGGACTGGAAAGCCGATGCCGTCGAACTGCTCCTTATTCACGGAGCTGGCGCACGCGGCATATTCATCGTGCAACATAGTCCGTTAGCTGGAGCCCGACGCGTCCCTCGCCGCCTTTCAAATCCGACTTCGGTGCCCCACCACGGTTCGGGTGCCCGATCGCAGCCTGCACTTAAGACAGCCGCGCACTGACAGGAAGGAACCACCATGTTTGACGTCCAAGGCATCTGTAGCCCTGCTCGTGGCCGTCCTTGCGGGCCCGTGGGCCTTGTTCCCGCTACCGCTGCCGATTATGAACTTCGCCGCGCCGTAGTCATCGCGGGGGTTGAGGGCGCAGGAGGCCGCGTTCCGGCTTGAGATCGAGTACCTCGAGCAATCGGCGGCCAGCGCAGCTCATGGAACCAAGGCCGAGCTCGACGCGCGCAAGGCAGCTGTGGAAGCCCGGCTGCGCGAAGGGCGCGAACAACTCGACGGCCTGGGCGCCGCCACTGATGCTTCCTGGCAGCAATTCGTCGAGGGCCTGCACAATGCCCGCACGGCATTCCAGGCCGAGATTACCAATGGCCAGCAAGGCGCAGCTGAACAACAGAAAAATCATGTCGCGTTTGGGGCAGGGCTGCGCCAGCCGAGGCAGTCGGTAGAACGGGAGATCGGCAGATGTGCACGGGCGCCAACTACACCACCAAAGACCATTATTTCGGCCGCAATCTCGATCTGGAGTTCTCTTATAACGAGACCGTCACGGTCACGCCGCGCAACTTCCCCTTTGAGTTCCGCAGAATGCCCAGGCTCGACACGCACCACGCCATCATCGGCATGGCCACCGTCTCGGATGGCTATCCGCTGTACTACGATGCGACCAACGAGAAGGGGCTCAGCATGGCGGGCCTCGCCTTTTGGGGCAACGCCGACTACAAGCCAGAGGACCCCGGCAAGACCAATATTACGCCCTTCGAGTTCATCCCCTGGATCCTGGGCAAGTTCGAAACGGTGGACCAGGTCAAGGACGAGCTGCGCGCGTTCAACCTCGTCGATATCTCGTATAGCGAGGCGTTCCCGCTCTCGCCGCTGCACTGGATCATCTCGGACCGCGACAAGTCCATCACTGTGGAGTCGGTGCGCGACGGCTTGAAGGTCTACGACAACCCTATCGGCGTGCTCACCAATAACCCGACCTTTGACATCCAGTCCTTCAACCTCAACAACTTCATGCACCTGTCGACGAACCCGCCCGAGCAGCACTTCTCGAACCAGCTCAGCTTCGACGTCTACAGCCGCGGCCTGGGCGCGATCGGATTGCCCGGCGATCTGTCGTCGTCCTCTCGCTTCGTCAAGGCCGCCTTCACCAAGCTGAACTCGATTTTGGGCGACCCTGAGTCAGAATCGATCAGCCAGTTCTTCGCCCGGATGGTCTGGGCGCTGATGACAAGCGGTGAGCGCTACAGGGAGCCGACCGTCGCATAGAAGAGAGAAGGCGAGCACTCGCCGACGAGGTTGGAAAGGGCAGACAGGAGCTAATGCACCAAGCCGGTTGATACCGCCGGATCAGGAAAACCCAGTGGGGTCGTGCACTTCGAGTGCGAGCTTCCGATAAGCTTGTCGCCTCGGCGTGATCAAGGTTGAAAACCAAACGTGGTCGCGCCATTTCCTCGATGAGTTGGACCAGAAGGCTGCTGTGGCAGCTAAGCGCTCCCCGCTGGAGCATCAACAAGGGCGCCGCGACGCTTAAGGCGACATGTCCGCGCTCGCCAACCATTACCGGAGATACATCATCGAGCCACATGTCCCGACTAAGGTCGAGTCTTGAGCGCCGAAAGCCCGGATGAGGTACACCATGGTTGAGAATGCAGTGATGATCGAGGACGGCAAGTTTTATCGCACCCAGGATGGCCAACATATTGGTCCAATGCGCGCGAGCGACAGTCCTTGGGTTTTTCTCTGCCGCAACCAGTGTTGGTACGGCAACGGATACAGATGGAACGGGCCCACCTCGTCCCTCGACCTTGTTGCTGAGTGGGATCCCGCGCTTGCCTCCCCCTCCTCTACCAAGACACCCTGAGAGATGAAGCCGACCTATCAATGGAGCGATGACCATGATGGAGTTGCGTCGACCGCTAGCAACCGGCTCTGCTGAAACTGCGGCTTGTTCCGCGGCCTTCAGCTTTCGCGGCATATAGCGCCTGGTCTGCCTGCCGGAAAAGCTCCTCTCCTGCCTCTTCCAAACGAAAGGCCAGCCCCACGGAGGCGCCCAGCTGGACCTTTGCACCATGATATTCAAACGGCAACTGCATGACCTCCACTATCTGACGGGCCAAGCGCTCAGCATACTCAGGCCCATGCTCCGCGTGTAAAACTACCGCGAACTCGTCACCTCCAAGTCTGCCGACAAGAGGAACGTCGACACAGCAAGCACGCAACCGCTGTGCCATCTCTCTGAGACATGCATCACCAAAGGCGTGACCGTAAGTGTCGTTTATGGCCTTGAAGCCATCGAGGTCCACGAGCAGCAAGGCGCTGATTCCTTGCGGCCGATCCAGGCGCGCCTGAAGGCGTGCCCTGTTGGCTAAACCCGTCATGGCATCTGTCTCTGCAAGATGACGCATGCGGTCGATCAGGAGACGATCCTCGGTGATGTCCTGCTTGGTGCCGAAGAGCCTTTCAGGGCGGCCGTTGGTCAACTGGACCCCTGCTGAAAGACGCATCCATCGCTTCTGACCATCCGCTCGGATGATCTCGGCGTCCATGGTGAACTCGCCTCTAGCTTCGATAGCCCGCGCGCGGGATTCTTCCATCGCGGCTCGCGAGGTATCCGAATAGTGGCTGACTGTGCGGTCCCGGCTCAGAGGGGCGCCTCGCTCGATACCAAACAGGTCATAAACTCCAGAACTCCACCGAAGCGCATTTTCAGCCAGATGACACTGCCAAATGCCCAAACCGGCGCTCGCTGTAGCCTGGTCTATGAGTATCAGGTCGTCGCTCACGTCGAATGATGCGGGACCTCCGCTTTCAATCTGTCCGGGATGAAAGGCCTCCAGCGCAATCATGGCTAATTGGTTCGCCGTGCCGAGGCTCCGTGGCGTTTTATCACCCAACGTCAGCAGATGGCTGGGAGAGTGGGCGTTCCCACCAAGAGGCAGAAAAGCAAGAAAGCCAACCGGCGAACCGTCAGCAAACCTTAGTTGGTCGGGAGCGAGCGTTTCGTGGGCATAGAGGTTGGCCAGGACCAAGGGTAGCCGGACTGTCCGCGCGCGCCGCTCAAAGTTCAAAGCGGCACCTTTCAACACAAGGGAGGATCCACTCTGAACAGTTGGAGTTGAACCGCCGGCCGTTAAACAGCGAAGACTGGCGGAGGATAGACCCAGCAAGGAGCGAATGCGATCCAACCTGCTGCCCAGCTTTCGCTCAGGAACAGCTGCGTATGGCGGTCGCATGTCGAACAACTTCACGTTGGCCCCTCAGTATTGGCTAACGGACCCTAACTCATGTTCTTTAAGAAATTTTCGGCCCGTAGGCTACTGTGTCACGGCGCCCGATAATCAATGGCAGAGCGGGAATAGGCTTTGCCGATCAAGACCATCTCTGGCTGGACATACGGCGCTTTCAGGCGGTCTCACCCCAGCGATCACGATAGACCAGCTGCTCGAGCGGGAGGCGCTGGCGCCATCCACGCTGCTCGAGTTCTGGGCTCGTCATTGTCTGCTCTACCAGCCCCGCGCAGAGATAGGCGACCACACGTAGCTGGGAGGGAATGCCCAGCACCTCCTTGAGAGCTCCTTCATCGAGGATACTCACCCAGCCGACACCAACCCCTTCTGCGCGGCCGGCCAGCCACAGGTTCTGGATGGCACAAACCGTGCTGAACACGGCCATGTCCGGCATATGGGTCGCCCCAAGCGCCACCGGACCTGCCCTGCCCGGGTCGCAGGTCACGCAAATCCCGACAGGAGCCTGCAAAATGCCCTCAAGCTTGAGGGCCGCATAGGCTCCTCTGCGCTCAGGCGGGAACATGGCCATCGCCTCTGCATTGGCGCGCTCGAAAATGGCCCTGATCCGCGCTTTTTGTGCTAGTGCGGTGACGATCAGGAAGTTCCAGGGCTGCATCAACCCTACTGAGGGAGCATGGTGGGCGGCCTCTAGCATGCGCCATAGCACCGGCTCCGGAATGGCGTCGGGCAGAAAATCCCGTCTCACGTCGCGGCGCGTCTGGATGGCCCTGTACACCGCGGCCTTCTCCTCGGCGGAAAACGGACCTGACGGTGCATATTGAAGGGCGGCGGGGCGATCAAAACTGGCAGGCATGGCGATGCTCCTGTGGTTTGACAGGGGCTGCTCTCCACACAGCGACCGATATAGGCCTGGCCGGTCTTCTGGCTTCGGTTCAACTCCTTCGGGAGCCTTCCCGGCCAAGACCAGTGGCATAGTTCCCGAGGATCCCCGTTACAGCGCTGGGCGCGCCGCGGTTTTGCACCGCGTTTCCGATTCTCCCGCAAGCGCGGGCACCGAGGCAACAAATTGCTAGAGCCGGTTTCCGTTCTTGTCCAGCTTCGAAAGTTCACCGACGGACCAGGATCCCGCTAGCAGCGCGCAACATGCAGCGGATATCGATCAAGGTCGCCGCAGGCACAGCGCCGCATCTGGAAGCAGGGATTAAGCAGACACCCGTCTTGCACGCGTGGGTTTGGTGCCGCGCGATTGCCATCAATTGGGCGCCCAGGTGGCCTCGACGTGGTGTGCGGCCGATCGGTGCACTTGTAGGAATTGACCGTCGGGTTCGTCCATCGCCGCGCCGGGGACGAATATAGGCCTACCAGAGATGGCCGGAATCGATCACCGGCTTGTGAGCTTGTGGCTTGCCGCGTTCGTGGACAGGGTGTTCGCGATGCGTCGAGTAACAAGGGGAGACGGTCACCATGACCACCGATTGCACCGGGCGGATCGCCAGCCGTAGCGAACAAACAATAGCGGCCTATCGCCAGAGGGTCCATGACTTACGCCTGATGGCCGAGCGGGAAGATCGGGCCGGCGGGGATATGCTGGAACTCACCGGCTGGTTCTGTGCCCAGGATGAACGCTGGTCGCCCAGCACCGTGCGGCAGTATCGGGCCGCCATCCTGATGGCACTGGAGACGTTACCATTTCATCCTACAGCACGTACGCTCCTTGTAGAGCGCTTGCGCAGGGGGCCCTTGCCGACGAACTCGGGACCTCGAAAGACCTCGGCAAAGAAGCGCAAGAGCCTGCCCATCGCGCAGTTCACCCGGCTGGAGCAGTTCCTCCATGATTCGGGACGGTCAGATGACAAGCTGATCCGGGGCTTCCTGGTCTTCGGGGCAGCGCTCTTCCTGCGGCCGGTCGAATATCTCAACGCTCGGGTGGAGGGCATGATGTTGATGGTGCAGAACGCCAAGGCCACCAATGGGCGGGGAAATGGCGAGGAACGCGCGCGTGATCTCCAATCCATGGGCAAGAAGGCCATTGCCGCTCTTGTGAAGTTCGTCGAGCGCCTGCGTACGGCGGTCCAGGAGGCCGGCGCCTGGAAGAAGCTCCATAACCGGCTCGCTTCGCGATTAGCCCGCATCTGCAAATGCCTCGGCATCGCGCGGGTTAGCCTCTACACCCTGCGCCATGTCGGGATGGCTACGGCCAAGAGCTGGATGGCGCCCGAGGAGGTCGCCGCCTCTGCCGGTCATGCCTCGGTGCACACTGCCATGACGCATTATGCCAAGCGCAGGACCGGTTGGGTGGGGCTCAGGCTGGCAGGACGACCCTCGCCGGCAAGCGTAGCGAGGGTCAGGGGTGCTGCACAGGTCTTTCGGCCCTCGGGGCAGACTATGTGTCAATGGAAGTGAGGGGCACAATGCAGACCCTTGCAAAGCCGAGCTGGATCCGCGATTGTACCTCGGCTTGTACCAACCGGCGTTTTATGCCGCGTGCAAACCGCCAATATCCGGGCGAAAACGTGGAATTCGTGCAGAGTCCCTCCCGCTCCGCCACTTTCCTTACTTAGAATGGTTGAATTCACGAAGGTAAGCGACGTCGCTTAGCTCTGGACCGTAAAAGCAAGCCTAACATGTGCAGCAGCGTGGCCGTTCGGCGTGGTGGAACCGGGAAAAATAATGTCTCGACCTGTGAACCGCCTTTCGGTGAAGGCGGAAAAGACGCGCAGGGCGTGGCCCTTCTTGCTGTGGCCCTGATGGCTGTCCATTCAGCCTTAGCGCAGCATCAATGCCGAGAGCGTCGGTGTTTTCCTAAATGCCCATCATTGCCGCCCGCAGCAGCCATCGGATCGCTGCCCTGCTTGTAGTCGCCAACATCCGTAAGAGCTATCGTTCCAAGGTGGAGCCGCTCAGGGCCGCCATAGAGGCTCACCCTGTAAGGCACAAAGTTTTTGGAGCCGTAGTTCAATGGCCCGAACAGCACCCGAATTTCTGACAGGCTGGGAATAGTGTCTGCACCCAGAACGGCAGCAAGAACCGGAGCGGCTATCCGAACGCCCGCTTCTGTAAAGCCGATGCGCTCCAGCGTCTGCGATAGCGGGGCAGGGGTCGCAACGGGCATTACTAGGTCGAGAAACTCAGGAAAGGGCTCAGTGCGCGTTTGGGCGACTACTTGCACGTTTGAGCTGTATGCCGGTGCCTCGGGCGCAGCTGTCTGATTTTCCTGAGCTGCCAATGGGGTATGGTCTCCCTCACCTCGCTCGATGGATAGGGCAGCCAGCTCCTGCCGGCTGAAAACATACATGCCTTCTGGCGGCGTGCGGAACATGGTGGTGACTACGGCGGAGTGGACACCGAACTTTGCCATAGCGTCGAGGATATCGGCAATTGTGTACTGAGCTGCGGTCAGGTCAACGTCACCCGGGCCGGAAACCTGGTGCACGCCCAGTTCGCCTGCGGCCTGGCGGTTGTCTCCGGCTAGAAACACATAAGCGCAAGCTGAGTAGCAGCCGGCTCCTGCCGATATCCTAGTGTCCATCTTGCGGGCGAACACTTCTCCGGCGACGGCAAGGGCATCGAGAGCGTCACCGCCGTTGCTGGCTAGGTCTAGAAGGTTGGCGCCGGGGCGGGCCTGCAGCGCATTCGCAAACTCGCGCGCGGTCGTAGGAGTGAAGTCCCCTCGCATCTGGATTGTATTGGGAGCATTAGGTGGAAGCGTGAAGGGGCCATATCGGGTGGCGCCGTCCTGGGCCATTGTTACCCCGGATGTTGAGCAGAGGAACGCCCCGGCGCCATCGCTATCAGCCTATTGCACCGAGCCATTTGCATCCTCCCACTCCCGCCATTTAGTTCACCGATGCCCTTGAAAGATAGGGCAGCGCGCTGTCCTTTTCGGCTGCGCGCACCCTCTAGATGGACGAACTCGCGTCTGAAGTAGAGGCTATATAGATGGCCATCGGCTTAGCCCTTCACCACCAACCGCCGGTACGCCAGCAGCAGGGTAAGGGTCAGGATCAAACCTAGCGCAACTCCGATTAAGCCGGCGGTGAGCAGCGGGGGTGCATAGAACAGCCTAAGTTCCCCATTGCTCCCGGCCGCGATGTCTATGGCGGTGAAGATACCGTCAACCGCCCGCACCGCTATGGGCGTTCCGTTTAACTCGGCTCGGTAACCCGGCCACCACGCCCGGGCAAACACCAGAGTCCCCGGTTCTGCGCCTGTGTTCGCAACTCTCAATTTAGCTTGGGTGAAGGTCGCGGGCGCTGTTTGCGCCGCCGCTATTCCGGGGGAGGCCCAGGCCAAGGAGCCAGGCATGGTAGTCAGTTCGCGAATGTAGCGCTGGGTATAAACACCGTCAAATGCGAGCCGCCATTCGGAACCGAGCTGCGGCAGCAAGGTCTCCAGGTGCTCGCCCCTGTGCGCGATGATGCTGTTGATACGAAACAGGTCCACAAAAGGCTGACCGGTTTCCGGTTCTATAGCGAACAGCCGCGTCGCCGCTTCCGGGCAGGTGGAGCCATTCCAAGGCATGCAGAGCAGATCGGTTAGGGGCTGGTGGCCGATGGCGCTGTAGCCATTGATGCGGCTCTTGCCTTGTTCGAAGAAAATATAGCCGCTGACAAATTCAGCGGCGCGCTCAGGATTGGTGCCATAGCCGGCCGGCCCAAGCACGATTTCATAGGCGGGCGGCGCATCTGTGGTCAGGGCGTCTGCAGCGGCGCTCGAATAGCGCGGAAAGTTCACATCCTCAAAGGCATTGTTTTGGCGGATCAGGCCATGCGTGGCGGTGAACAGCAGCAAGGTGACTGCGCCGGCCCAGCCAAGCATGGCGGCGCGCCGCTGGCGCAGCATGGCCAACATCCCAAACGCGCCAACGCAGATGAGAAGGGAAACCAGCAAGACCCGTCCGCGGCCGGGCGTCAGCTGCCAAGAGGTCAAGTGCGCCAAGCCGATTAGGGCGCCAGCCAGCATCAGCCGATAACGTGACCAGACCAGGCCCACCTGCGTAACAACAAGAGCGAACAGCAGCAGCAGCGCTAGATGGAGGAACGGTATCCAGCGCAGGAGGAAATGCAGGAGCGAAAACTCTTCGGGCCCCTGAAAGGCAATCACCACTAGACCTCCAAGGATCAACAGCGAGAGCACGGCCGGCTGCCGCCAGTTGAACGACCTCCAATCAAGCAATGCTGCCAGCGGCGCCAGGAACCAGGCGACATAAAAGATCGGGGTCTCGGCCGGGCCGTAGCCGTGCCACAGCTTGAGAAAGCCGAAATGTAGCGGCGCACTGACCTGCAGCACGTCCGCCAGATTGGGCATCATGAAGCCGTTGTTGAACACCGTGCTCGTGCGCGACGAAACGCTGCTTGCCCCCACCAAAGCAAGCAGCGGCAGGGCACTGAGCAACAATGCAATACCCAGGGGCATCACAGACAGCAGGGCGCGCACCCACGAGCGATCAACACGGAACTGCTCCACCAGGTGCAGCGCGGCCACGAAGCCAAGGAGCAGGATGGTGTAGGGAAAGCCCATCGTGATGGTCAGGTAGCAAAACAGCGCTGCCCCCAGCCAATAACGGCGGCCCCGGAGCGACAGGCGCAGAAACGCCCACGCCCAAACGAACCAGGCAAAGGACGAGAACATGGGGAACCAGTTTGAAGCGCCCCAATAGCTGAGGAAGTTCCCTGACGTGATGCACAAAGCGAGCAAGGAAGCCCAGCCGCGTTCGATACTGAAGGTGCGTGCCAGCACAAAACAGCCGGGGGCGAGAATGGCGTAATATACGCAAGCCAGAAACGCCGCGCCGGCTTCATAATCCGTGAAAGAGGGCAGTATGGCGTTAAGTGCTAAGCTCACGGGATTAAACAGCGCGAACTGAAATTCGCTAACAATGTTGCTGCCAAACCAGCTCGACAGCGTCAGGGTCGGAAACTCACCCAGGCGCAGCAATCGGCCCACATGGTAGAACATGGGCAGGAACTGATGCTCCATGTCGTCCTTGAGGAAGAACCGATGGTTGAACAGCACTGGGATGAGGCCGAGCAAAAGCCCCAAACCCATGTGCAAAGTTCCGAAGGTTAAGTCGCGGCGGAAGGGTCTGGACAGACCATCTACGATGGTCGTGGGGGAGTTATTCGACATCAGTCATTTGCTCGAAACAGTGGAACTATCAAAGCGACGCCTACGCCACCGCCTTCACTGCAGGTGTCACGCTCACCACTTCGTTGTAATCGATTAATAAATCGTTGGGCGGCTCTAAGCCGAAACAGGCAATGGGGCGGTGCTTTCTAGTGCCATGGCGCGCAGCCGCACCACTTCGGCAATCAAGGCGCTGTTGGCGCGCTCGGCCGCGTCGGCACGCTGCGCCTGAGTACCCAGCGCCTTCTCCATCTGGTTGAGCCGGGTAAGGAGGTCGCGCTTGGTCAGCGTCAGGCCTTTCTCTATGAGCTTGATTAGCGGATACTCTCGTCCAGGAGGCCGGACACAAGCTGGGCAATGAGTTTGTCATCCATCCCATTGCCTGCGCTGATTAGGTAATCGCCGCCGAAGCTCAGAGCCCGCGCTTTGATCCGAAGGTAGGTAAGCGATTATGCTGGCAGCTCCCCTATTTGCGCTGCCACGTCGAGGCAGTTCCCTGTTTCCGCATCGAGCCGCACGTTGATCGGGTCATCCCGGCTGGGTCCGGGGTGGGGATAGGCATCCCAAGCAGCTTCCGCAGTCCGAAAGGCTGCAACAGCCTTCTCCATTTCGATTGCAAGCTCTGCTAAGGTGGGGACAAGGATAGGCTTCATGCTGCCCTCCGGCGCGTGATGTGCTTGGCCGGAACACGGTCCACGGCCTGCAAACTGGTGGGGTTGATGTTGAGGTCGGTTTCCGGATCTTGGTCGGGGTCGCCGTCCAGGGCATCAAGGATGCCGATCAGCTCCGATCATGGCCTCTGCTTTCTGAGGAGCTCATTGCGCCGGTTCCTCCTTAGGATGGCATTACCTGGACTCTGAGCCTGGGCATCGCGTAGCGCCCCAACCAGTGCAGGCAGAACACGAAGCGGGAGACTCAGTCCCGGCTTGCCCGGGCGGAACTTGCCATCTTCTCCGCGGAAATAAGCCCTCAGACGGAGGAGGTGCGGGCCTCCGGACCCAGCAAGGCTCACGCGGAGCTGCCACCCGGAGTCTCTCGGGATGACCGCGATCAGCTTATCGCTCATGCTCGATCCCCCGCAAAAATTCCCCGCCTGGATTGCGGAAAGCATGGACCATGTCCTCGAGGGACATAGGCCAGTGTTCAGCCACAGACTTCCCCAAAGCAAAGCCGTACTCATGATGGACGGCCCCCGCGGTGTCAGGGTCTGGGTGACCTTCTTTGAAGTCGATCATGCCCGCCAGTCCTTGTGCCATAGCGTGACAGACGATGGTGGCGATGCGGTCCCCGTTCCTTGCGGTCGAGTAGGCGCGGGTATCCCCGCCGAACTGATGCGTCATTTGGACGATGCGATCTGCCTTCCGCGGGCTTAAGTACGCTAGAGCTCGTTCTTCAACGTCTAGGGGCCGCTCGATGTGCGGAATTTCCTTGAGCGGTTCGGCATCGCGTCACCTCGCGTCACCAGATGGAGCGCAGGGAAACCAGTGGTGAGCTGGCGTGTCGGCTGGCCGGCCTATCCCTGCGCAACTCTTATTGTGCCGTAGCTTTCCTGCGCATCGGCACTACCTTGTCTGTCTGTGGGGTGGTGCAGTAGCTCGCCCAGGCCTCCATGAGCTTGCGGCGCTTCTCAAGTGCGTCACCGCGCCGATAAGCCCGCTCGGTTTCATCACCACTGATATAGGCGAGCGCCGCCTCTGCCAGGTCGCGGCAAAAGCTGTTTCTTCGTGCACCCAATCTCGGAAGGCGGAGCGCATGCCGTGAACGGTGAAGTGTGCACCACCAGCGGCCTCCAGCGCTGCCGTCATGGTGCGGTTACTGATCGGCCGCCCCGGCTTGGCGCCAGGGAACATCAGTTCCCCTGTGGCTACCTCTTGCAGACCATCAAGAATGGTGAGAGCGGGGCCTGAAAGCGGCACCCGATGCTCCCGCCCGGCCTTCATACGCTCCGCCGGCACCGTCCAGACCTTTCTAGCTAAATCGATTTCTGCCCATTTAGCGCCCATCACCTCTCCAGTGCGGCCGGCTGTCAAAGTCAGGAAGCGCAGGGCCGTGGCACCCATGCCGCTGTTCTGGGCCAGCTTGCCCATGAACTCGCCCACTTCAGCGTAGGACATTGCCGCGTGGTGACCACGGGTCAGCTTCCGCCGCTTGGGCAGGGGCTTGTCGAGGTGCCCGCGCCAGCGTGCAGGGTTTTCCCTCCCGCAACCCTTTGGCCTTTGCCGCATCCAGCACGCGCTCAATGCGCCCGCGCAGCCGAGAGGCGGTTTCCGCATTCGTTCCCCAAATCGGCTTCAGCACGGACAGCACCGCCTCTGTGTCGATCTGCTCCAGGCGCTTGTTGCTGATCGGAGCGCAATAGGTCGCGAGAGTATTGCGCCACTGCTGGCGGTGTTTCTCGTTCCGGAACTGAGTTTCCCGATCGGCAACAAGGTCACTGGCGAAGGTGCCGAAGGTGACGCCCACCTGTGCTCGCTTTACGCGCTCGACTTCACGCTGCGCCACCGGATCGATGCCGGCGGTTATCTCGCGGCGATAGTCGGCGGCTTTTGCGCGCGCATCAGCCAGGCCCACATCTGCCAACCGGCCCAAGCCCATCTCGCGGCGTTTGCTATCCCTTCGGTAGATCGGGCTCCAGCGCTTGGCGCCGCTTTTGTCCACGACAAGATAAAGCCCGTCCCCATCGGCATGCATGCCGGGGTCCGTGATTGTCGCTACCGTCCGCGCGTTGAGCCGCTTTGTTTCCCTCGCCATCCCATCAACCCTAACACCAGCCCTAAAGGTCGGCGTAGATTACTATAGACGGTTATACATGTTAGGAACGGATAGTGAACGCGGCAGGCGAACTGCCACCAGCGGTTTCAACGCCTTGAGATGGCTATAGCCGGGTTTTCAGCGGTCTCCCTCTCCGCCATTCCTAAGCCGTTGAAAATGAAGACGTAGAGTCCCAGTCAAAAAGCGGATTCTCTCACAGCATCCCGTCGCATCTGACGGGGCGTTTGTTCATTGCTTAAGTCCATTGCATCCTTGGTGCACCGGCGAGGTTCGGTTCACTGGTTCCGCAAATCGGTGCCCGTCGACCTGATTGATTGTCTTGGCAGTTCGGGCATCCGGCGGTCATTGCGCACGTGCAATGACCGGGTGGCCCGGCCAAGGGCGTGGGCACTGATCTTGGTGGTTGAGGAAGCATTCGCGATATTGCGCAACCCTGGGCTGACGCCCGGCGCGACCCCATGAGTGCAGTCCAAGTGGTGTTGAAGCCCGCACCAGCTTGCCGGTCAGCCAACATGGGGTCAATGTTGCGTCTAGCTTCCTCCCCGGAAACGGCCGGTGCAGGGAGCCATAGACATAAAGCTTGAGGATCGTGCCCCATTGCTACTGTGGGTCGCGGATTGGCTTTGTGCTCGAGTTCATCCCTGGATTGGCTACCGAGGTGCATATGGGCTGAGTACGGGCCCTGTATATAAAGGTAAACTGTCTATCGGGCTTCCCTTGCGCAGAGTTAGAATGGGTGGCAAGTATTGATCAATTAAAGGGGTGAACTATGTTGGCGGCAGGCGCATGCGTAACCGCGACCGTCTCAACGCGGAGCCTCGGATCTTGTCGGCGGACGCGGAAGTTTCGCCTACGCGAATGGTAGATGCCATGCTTTTCAGGGTTACGGCCGTCGACATGGCTATTGGTTTCATGCTGCGTACCAACGGTTACTGCCCACTCCCGCCTCTGAGCCACTGGCCGCGCTGGGCTAGGTTTGGGGACTGGTTTGCAATTTCGGCTAGCCTTTGCAGCCCAACTCGCCTTCGGGGTGTTATGCGCGTGGGCGCCGTAGCGTGAGGGCCGAAGTTCAGGCCCAAACCGGCCCAAACGCTGCGCGAGCCGTCAGCGGCAAACAGCGAATGGCTGTTCTAGGCCGGATTGCCTCACTTGTACTTACCCTCGCGATCACTTTTGTTGGCCTGACCGCGGTAACCTTTCTGATCAGCCGCCTGACCAATATCGATCCGGTGCTCGCTGTGACGGGCGACCGGGTGGGCGCTGCAACTTATGATGCGGTCTACAAGGAGCTCGGGCTCGACCAACCGGTATTTGTTCAGTACGGCATCTACCTCAAGCGCCTCGTGTCCGGCGATTTCGGGGTTTCGGTGCTGACTTCGCGCCCGGTGCTGAGCGACCTGTTGCGCGTATTTCCGGCCACCTTTGAACTTGCAACCATCGCCATCATCATCGGGGTGGTGCTTGGCATTCCAATGGGGGTTGTTGCAGCTGCCGCCAAGGGCCGCTGGCCGGATCAAGTGATCCGGGTGGTGGGTCTTCTGGGCTATTCCGTTCCGATCTTCTGGCTCGGTCTGGTCGGGCTTTTCCTGTTTTATGGCAAGCTCGGATGGGTGGCAGGAACCGGTCGGTTGGACGTGTTCTACCAGGGCGTGCTTGAGCACCGCACCGGCGTAATTTTGATCGACGCGGCGCTGGAAGGAAACTGGGAGATCTTCTCGAACGCTTTCAGTCACCTGATCCTGCCCGCGAGCTTGCTGGGCTACTTCTCGCTTGCCTATATCGCCCGCATGACGCGCAGCTTCATGATCGACCAGCTAAGCCAGGAATATGTCATCGCGGCGCGCATCAAGGGCAACTCCTATTGGGGTGCAGTTTGGCGGCACGCATTCCCCAACATCATGGTGCCGCTGATCACCGTGATCGGGCTGAGCTATGCCTCGCTGCTGGAAGGAGCCGTGCTTACGGAAACAGTGTTCGCCTGGCCGGGGCTGGGTCTCTACATCACCCGCGCCTTGTTCAACAGCGACATGAACGCCGTGCTCGGCGGGACGGTGCTGGTTGGCGCAGTGTTTATCACGATCAACGTCGTGTCCGACATGCTCTACAAGTTATTCGATCCGCGGCTGAGGCGCTCATGAGCGACACCATTGGACAGTGGCTGGCAAGCGACGCGCCCCAGTCCCGGCGTCAGGCCATATTTGGTAGCGCTTACCGCAGCTTCCGCGCCGTTGTCGCCAATCCAACGGCGCTGATCGGGTTGGTGATTGTCACAGTATTGGTTCTGCTGGCGGTGTTCGCGCCCCTGCTGACCATGGGCAAGTCACCGTTCGAGTCAGTGCTCAGCGACCGGCTTGCACCGCCCTCGGCCACTTACTGGTTTGGTGCCGACGAGTTGGGCCGCGACATCTTCACTCGAACGCTATACGGGGCGCGCGCGACGCTGACCATCGTGCTTCTGGTTTCGGTTGTGGTTGTGCCGATTGGCCTCGCGCTGGGCACCGCGGCAGGCTATGCGGGTGGCTGGGTCGACGTGGTGTTGATGCGCGTCACCGACATATTCCTGGCCTTCCCCCGCCTGATTTTGGCACTCGCCTTTGCTGCGGCCCTCGGGCCGGGAATTGAAAACGCAGTGCTCGCCATTGCTCTGACCTCCTGGCCTGCCTATGCCCGCTTGGCGCGCTCGGAAACCATGGCGATCGCCCATAGCGACTTCATCCAGGCGGCAGTCCTTCAGGGCGCCTCGACCGGGCGAATCTTGTTTCGACACGTGGTGCCGCTTTGCCTGTCGTCGGTGATCGTCCGCCTCACGCTCGACATGGCTGGAATTATTCTTACCGCCGCAGGTCTCGGCTTCCTTGGCCTTGGCGCCCAGCCGCCGACGCCCGAATGGGGGGCAATGGTTTCGGCCGGGCGCGAAGTTATTCTTGACCAGTGGTGGGTGGCGACCATTCCGGGGCTTGCGATCTTCATCGTCAGCTTGGGGTTCAATCTGCTGGGCGATGGGCTGCGTGACGTGTTTGATCCAAGATCCAATGACCGATAATCTTCTTGTCGTGGAAGGCCTCGAGGTTAGCTTTCCAACACGGTCCGGCGTGACGCGCGCGGTCCGGGACGCCAGCTTCACCCTAGGCCGGGAGCGCCTCGGTGTCGTCGGAGAGTCCGGATCGGGCAAAAGCACAATGGGACGTGCGCTTCTCGGCCTGCTGCCGCGCTCGGCCGATGTCACAGCGCAAACAATGTCCTATGCCGGCAAGAACCTGCTGAGTTGCACCGAGCGCGAATGGCGCGAACTGCGCGGCCGCCGCATGTCAATGGTGATGCAGGATCCGAAATATTCGCTGAACCCGGTGCAGACCGTCGGAAAGCAGATCGAGGAAACCTTGTTGCTGCACATCAAGACATCCCGAGCCGACGCCCGGAAGCGGACGCTGGCGATGCTCGAGGCGGTGCAGATCCGCGACCCCGAACTGGTCCATGGGCTCCACCCCCACCAGCTCTCGGGCGGCATGGGCCAGCGCGTGATGATTGCCATGATGCTGGTGGCCGAACCTGACCTGCTGATCGCCGACGAGCCGACTTCGGCTCTTGACGTCACCGTGCAAAACGAAGTCCTGCGCATTCTGGATGATCTTGTGCGTGATCGCGGCATGGGGCTCATCATGATCAGCCACAATCTGACCATGGTGGCGAGCTTCTGCGACCGCGTGCTGATCATGTATGGCGGCCGCATTGTCGAGCAATGCGCGGCCAGGGACCTTCACAATGCGCGCCACCCCTATACAAGGGCGCTGGTGGCCGCGACTCCATCGCTCGATGCCCAACAGGCTGAACTTGCGACCATGGTCCGCGACCCCGAGTGGCTCACGTGATCTCGGTCAACAATCTCGACGTCATTTTTCGTGTGGGCAGCCGCGAAATCAGCGCCGTGCAGGGCGTTTCCTTTGCGGTGGCGCCGGGTGAAAGCTTTGGCATTGTTGGCGAGTCCGGTTCGGGCAAGTCCACCGTGCTGCGGGCGATCGCGGGCCTCGTGCCCCCCAGTGATGGAACCATCGAGGTCAACGGCCGGCCCGCTGGCAGTCGACGACGCTCCGATCGGCGCTTGCTGCAATATGTGTTCCAGGATCCCTACGGCTCCCTGCATCCGCGCAAGACCGTCGACGACACCCTCAGGGAGCCGCTTGAGATCCACCGGGAAAGCGATATCGACGCAAAGGTCTCGCAAGCGATTGCAGATGTCGGGCTTCAACCCATGCAGCGCTTCCGCTATCCGCACCAGCTCTCCGGCGGCCAGCGCCAGCGGGTCGCCATTGCCCGCGCCCTGATGCTGAAACCGCCAATCCTGCTGCTCGATGAGCCGACATCGGCGCTGGACGTATCCATCCAGGCCGAAATCCTCAATCTGCTGGGGCGGCTCGGGCGCAGCTACAGCCTCACATCCATCCTGGTTAGCCACGATCTTGCGGTAGTGGCGCATCTTTGCAGCCGCATTGCCATCATGCAGCTCGGCCGGGTGGTTGAAGTGATCAGCGCCGAGGACCTGCGGGCAGGCAAGATGAAAGTCGAGTACACGCGCAACCTGGTTCAAGCAAGCCGTGGCTTTACGCGGGCAGGGGCCTAGCCAGTCTCTTGTCTTTTTAGGCAAAAGCACTTCACATGACGTGGTTGCGGTAAGATCCTCGCTCGCAAACGACCGCGAAGGACTTCCATAGGGAGACGTGCATGTGGAACGGCCTGAAATATAGTCTTGTTACGGGGGCGCTGTTGGCGCTCATGCCTCACGCGTTTGCCGCGACACCGGCCGATACGCTGGTGATCGCCAAACAGATTGACGATCTGATCTCGCTTGATCCCGCCGAGGCGTATGAGCTCTCGGGCATTGAGGTGCTCGCCAATGCCTATGACCGCATCATGCGGTTCGAGCCGACGGACGTGAACAGTCTGGTCCCCGGCGCCGCCGAGAGCGTTGAAGTCAGCGAAGACGGCAGAACCTTTACGTTCAAGATGCGGCCGGGCCAGACCTTTGCTTCGGGCAATCCCGTGACTGCGGGCGACGCCGCATGGTCGCTGCAACGGGTGATCAAGCTCGAAAAGTCGCCGGTGTTTCTGCTCTCGCAACTGGGCTGGACCAAGGAGAATGTCGACACGATGGTGACTGCACCGGACGAGTCGACCCTGGTGGTCCAGATCGGCGTCGATTTCGCGCCCTCGCTGGTTTATGCGCTGCTTGGTTCAGTGGTCGGCTCCGTGGTGGACAGCAAGCTCGCCCTCGAAAATGAAGTTGATGGTGACCTGGGCAATGCGTGGCTCAAGACCACTTCGGCCGGGTCGGGGGCGTATGTGATCCGCTCCTGGACGCCCAATGAGGCGGTTGTTCTGGCGTCCAATCCGAACTATCGCGGCGGCGAGGCCAATCTCAAGCGCGTCGTGGTGCAGCACATTCCCGAAGCCTCGGCCCAGCGGCTCGCGCTGGAGAAGGGCGATGTCGACATTGCAATGAACCTGAGCCCGGACCAGATTGCCTCCATTGAAGGCAATGCCGACATCGAAGTCACCACGGTCCCGCAGGCGCTGCTTTATTATATCGGCCTCAACCAAAAGACCCCGGAGCTGCAGGATCCAAAAGTTCGCCAGGCGCTGCGCCACCTCATCGATTACGAGGGCATAGCCAATTCTTTCCTCAAAGGGGCCGCGCAGGTGCACCAGTCATTCTGGGCGGAGGGCTTCTGGGCCTCCTATAACGAGAACCCCTATGACTTCGACCCGGAAAAAGCCAAGGCGCTGCTGGCGGAAGCCGGCCTGCCTGACGGCTTCACCCTTGACCTCGATGCGCCCAATTTCTCGCCCTTTGTCAACATGGCCCAATCGGTGCAGTCCACCTTTGCGCAAGCCGGTGTCACCGTGAACATCGTGTCCTCGGAAATGGCGCCCATGCTGACCAAGTATCGCGCGCGCGAGCACGAGGCGCTGATGGTCTATTGGGGCCCCGACTACATGGACCCGCACACCAATGCCGACGGCTTCATCACCAACAGCGACAATTCCGACGAAGCCACGGCCAAGCCGCTGGCCTGGCGCAATGCCTGGGACTCGCCTGAGCTAACCGCGGCCACCAGGGCCGCCGCCGAGGAGAGCGACACCGAGGCGCGCATGCAGGCCTATATCGACCTGCAGAAACGGCTCTTGGATGAGGGTCCGTACGTCATCATGTTCCAGGCCACCTCGCAGCGGGCCGATCGGGAGAATGTGGAAGGCTTCGTGCAGGGCTCCTCGCCAGACGTCACCTACTATAATCTCACGACCAAGTAGACCGAGGACAGGTGGGCATGTTGCCCGAGGGCTGTGTTTCGGTCCGCACGACTCCCGACGGCAAGCGGGGGCGTCCACACTGACAACGGCTGTACGGACTTGGGAGAGCCGGTCTGTACAGAGTTGCCCAAGTCGAAGGCCAAATGACGGACAGTCGGGTCCGGGCGGGCGCGGCGAATGGCGTGGCGGCAGGATCCGCTGCGCCATTCCTGATGTGCAGTTCGCGATATAGATCCAAGCGCGCTCTTGTTTACTCCCGCGGCTCCATGGCGTCCCGCAACCCGTCGCCGAGGAAGTTAACGGCGAGTACCGTGAAGAGGATGAGAAGTCCCGGTGGGATGGCGAGCCAAGGGGCCTGCGACAGCCAGGACGAGGCGCTGTTCAGCAGGTTACCCCAGGTCGGCACTGGTGGCTGGATGCCGAAGCCAAGGAAGGACAGCGCCGATTCCATCATGATGGCGCTGCCCACCGCCAGGGTCGAGGCCACAGTGATGGGGCCGATGGCATTGGGAAGGATGTGCCGGAACATCAGCCGTGGTCCGCTCGCCCCCAGCGCACGGGCTGCTTCGACGAATTCGCGCTCACGCAAGGCGAGAAACTGGCTGCGGACCAAACGTGCCGTACCCATCCAGATCAGGATGCCCACTATTGCGACCAGAAGCGGCGGGCTGGGGCGAAAAAGCCCGGATAGGAGTAGCACCAGTGGGAGGGTTGGGATCGACATCATGACATCGGTGAAGCGCATGAGGAGGACGTCGGGGATCCCACGATAAAAGCCGGAAACGGCTCCAACCAACGTCCCGACAATACCGGCGATCATGGCACCGGCCAGACCGACAGCGAGCGAGACACGGCCACCATGCAGGAGGCGCGTCAGCGCGTCGCGCCCTAGCTCGTCCGTGCCCAGCCAGTGTTCGGCCGACATTGGTCCGGGCATGCCAAGGAGCTCGAAGTCCTGGTAGTCATAGCTATAGGGTGAAACCATCGGCCCGAATGTGACGGCCAGCCCGAGCAACACCAGGAACACCGCACCGACAACGGCGAGGCGGCGCTTGAGAAAGCGGCGGATGACGCGGCGCCAGTAGCTCTGGGGCGGCGCGGCCGGGTTAATGGCGCCGGCAATCGTTGCTTCAGTCATAGCGGATCCTGGGATCGAGCGCAGCGTAACAAAGGTCGGCCACGATATTGGCGACGACAATTGCAAGTGAACCCATCATCATCAGACCCATCAGCATGGGGTAGTCGCGCCCATCCATGCTTTCCATGAACAGCCGACCAATGCCGGGCCAGGCGAACACAGTTTCTGTGATGACGGCGCCTGAAATGATGGTCACGAAGTCGACGGCAATGACCGTCACCGCCGGGATCATGGCGTTGCGCAGGGCATGGTAGAACAGGACTGCCTTTTCACCGCGCCCTTTGGCATAGGCGGTGCGGATATAATCCTGGTGGAGCACATCGATCATGCCCGAGCGAATAAAACGGCTCCAGCTGGCGACCGTGGCAAGCGAGAGAACGGCGGCCGGCATGATGATGTGCCGGAGCCGGTCGATGAAGGACCCATCGCCGATGGACTGGTAGCCGGCGGACGGAAGCCAGCCGAGCTGAACACTGAACAGAAGCTGAAGCAGCAGGGCGAGCCAGAACACCGGAGTGGAGATCCCGGCAAAGCTTAGGACGGTCACGGTACCGTCGAGCTTGGAGCCGCGGCGGGCGGCGCTGATGATGCCAACGGGAACGGCGATCAGCAGCGAAACGAGCATGGCCAGCCCGCCCAATTGCAGTGTCGGCCCGAGGCGCAGGACAATTTCGTCGAGCACGGGGCGGCCCGTGCGAATGGAATAGCCCCAATCGCCCACGAGAATGGCTTTGAGCCACAGGAAGTATTGAACGGGAACCGGCTGATCCAGCCCATAGCGCGCCGCAATCTGGGCCAGCGCTTCCTTACTGACGGACGGGTTCTCGGCATAGATATCGAGCGGGCCACCGGGCGCCAGCTGGATGATGACGAAGAGGATGACCGAAATGCCCAAAAGCAGTGGGATGGCGCCCAGAATGCGGCGGATAATATAGCTTAGGCTCATCTTGCTCCCTGGGGCTACGGAGCCACCGGCCCTGCACAAGCAGGGCCGGCATGCAGTTCAAGTGTCGCGCTTGAGGCCTCAAGCCTCAAGATACCATTCCTTGGTGTCCACGAAATTGGTCATGTTGGTGGGATTGGGAACGAAGTTCTTGAGTTCCACCGGCTTGGCAATAACGGAAACGCCCTGGGTCAGTGCGATGGCAGGAAGATCTTCGGCAATGATGCGCTGCATCTCGGACGCAGCGGCTTTGCGCTCTTGCGGATCGAGCGTGTTCTCAAGACGTGCAAACACCGCGTCGAGTTCAGGGTTGGAATAGCCCTGACCGTTGTTCTCGCCTTCCGAGCCGTAGAACGTCGAGTAGACAGGGTCGGCCGAAGTGATCCAGCGGCCATAGATCAGGTCGTAACCCCCGCTGTAGCGGGCCTCGCGATAGGCAACGCCGGTCTTGTTGTCAGCGCTCGCCTCGATGCCGATTTCCTTGAGCTGGGCGATGATCACCTGCTGCACGTTCTCGTCGTCAGCACGGCCCGACTGCACCACGAAGGCAAAGCTCAGGCGCTGGCCGTCCTTTTCGCGGATGCCGTCACCGCCACGGGCATAGCCTGCCTCGTCGAGCAGCGCATTGGCGGCAGCAACGTCATAGACGTATTCCGGCGTCGCATCATCGTAGAGGTCGAAGATGGGCAGGACGAGGGACTTGATCGGGGTAGGGAATCCACCTTGCACGCGGATCAGCGTCTCGCGATTGATGGCATGCGCCACCGCCTTGCGGACGGCGAGATCGGCGAGCAGTTCGTTGCGGAAGTTGAAGTCGAGGTGGCCCCAGCTCAGCTGCTGGCCAACGACGATCTCAAGCCCGTTGGCGCCTTCAAGCTGCGAAGCGCGGCCATAGGGCACCGAGACGGCCATGTCGAGTTCGCCGCTCTGCAGCTGGGTGATTAAGGTGTTGCTGTCGGTAACGATGCGGAACACCAGGCGATCGAGATAGGGCAGTGCGTCCCCGTTCTCGGCAGTGCGCCAGTAATCGGTGTTCTTGTCGAGCACGACATATTGGCCACGCACAAATTCCGCGACCTTGAACGGGCCGGTGCCCACAGGGGTCTCGTTATAGGACGAGGTGTTGAGGTCGGTGCCTTCCAGCAGGTGCTTGGGCATGATGCCGAAGGTAAAGAGGGTCGAGGCGAAGTTCGGCTTCACCGTGTTGTAGTTGCACACGACGGTGTAGTCGTCGGGCAGGTCGATGCTGTCGATGTCCTGCGTGCCGTCCTTGGACTCGGCGATGAAGGCGGGATCTTTGACCGCTTCCCAGGTGAACTTCACGTCGGCCGAGGTGAGGGGCTCGCCGTCATGCCACTTCACATTCTCATGGAGCTTATAGGTGATCGTCATCTTGGAGCCGTCTTCGGACAAGACAATGCCGCCATTCTCAAGCGTCGGCACTTCCTTGGCCAGCACCGGTACATAGCGGGCATCCTTGTCAGGAGCGATCAGGCCCTCGATCACGGTGTGCTGGGCATCGGCGAGGAAGCCGGTGGAATAGGTATTCATGGTGTCGAGCTCATAGGTGAGGCCGACATTGAGGGTGCCGCCAGCCTGCTGGGCCATTGCGGGCAGCACGCGCATGGTGGCGAAGGCGGTAGTACCGGCGAGAATGCCCTGGAGCACGACGCGGCGCGTAAGCTTAGTCTTCATGATGTCCCTTCCTTGATGCAATTGCTTGTTTCGCCGGTTTTGCCGGTCTTGCTCAGTAACCCAGGCTCCGATCAACGACGTTGCGCACCGGCTCTCCTTGTTCGAAGCGCCGGATATTGGCCGCCATTTCCTTGACCGCCATATGCTGGTGGGTGGGGGCGGCGACATGGGGAGAAAGGCGCACCCGGGGATGCTGCCAGAGCGGATCTTCGATCGGCAACGGCTCGGTTCGGAAAACGTCGAGTGCAGCCCCGCTGAGCTTGCCGCTGTCGAGCGCCGCAATCAGATCGGCATCGACGACATGGCCGCCTCTGGCTGCGTTGATGAAGAACGCGCCATCGGCAAGAACTGCGAGCAGGTCCGCATCGATCAGGTCGGCGGTCTCTGCGGTCAGCGGCAAAAGATTGACCAGGATGTCGGCGCCTCGCGCGGCCTCCGGCAACTGATCCGTGCCGGAAAATGTGCTCGCGCCCGGAATGCTGTGCCTGGAGCGAGCCCAGACATGGGTGCCGAAGCCCAAGCGCACGAAGTGTTCGGCGACTGGGCGGCCAAGTGCGCCCGCCCCAAGAACGGTCACCTTGCGCTCATTGGCGAGCTTTTCCGGCTGTGGGGCCCATTCCCCCTTGCTCTGCAGCTCTGCGTAAAGGAACAGGTTACGGTGCCAGGCCAGGGCCTGAGCCAGGACCCACTCGGCCATGCCCAGGGCGAGCCCATCATCGACCAATCGCACGATCGGCAGTTCCTCGGGCACTTCGCCGCTCGCGAGCAGATGCTCGATGCCGGCATTCAGGCTGAGGACGAGCTTCAGGCCAGGAACAGCCCGCACGACGCCCGGCAGTGGGCGCCCGACAACAATATATGGCACATCGGCATCGCCATCCTTGGGCTGCTCGGTCAGCACATCGAAGTCCGGCAACTCGGCACGGAATAGTTGGGCCAGATGTTCAGGGTTGCCTCGCGAGGCAATAAATAACCGTTTCATGTCAGCGAGCATGGTGCGCGATGCTTGGGTCATGCAATGGCCGAAAAAATCTAAATTCCCCGTACATCAGCTCATGTGAACTATGATTTCAGCCGAAATGGACATGGCTTGCTCCGCTACTGGCGCAAGTCTGAACAGGGTGCCACGAAATTAGCCACGCCTTCTAGGCTAATGGGTTGGTCAAATCGAGTTCGTGGCTGCGGATGCAGGCGACGCTGTGACCGTTCTGCGTGGCTTCAAGCGGTGGAACAATTTGCGCACAGGCTTCAATCGCATAGGGGCACCGGGTTCGGAAAACGCATCCCGAGGGCGGGTTCACCGGGCTGGGCAAGTCGCCCTTCAGGGTAATGCGTTTGCGCCGAATGGTAGGGTCAGGCACTGGGGCTGCATCGAGCAGCGCGCGGGTATAGGGATGGCGCGGCTTGGCATATAGCTCGGCAGCCGTGCCCATTTCCATGACACGGCCGAGATAGAGCACAATGACGCGGTCACAAAGGAACTCGATGACGGAGAGATCGTGACCGATAAAGAGCAGCGACAGGCCCAACTCGCGCCGAAGATCCTGCAGCAGGTTGATGATCTGCGCCTGGATCGAAACGTCCAAGGCCGAGACCGGCTCGTCTGCGACGATGAACTGGGGATTGACCGCCAATGCCCGGGCGATGCCGATGCGCTGGCGTTGCCCGCCGGAAAACTCATGCGGGAAGCGTGCCGCGGCGCTGCGCGGCAGGCCGACCTTTTCGAGAAGGTCGCCGATGCGCTGGTCCCGATCCTTCCGCGTACCGATCTTGTGCAGCATCAATGCTTCGCCCAGCGTCTGGCCGACGCTCATGCGTGGGTTGAGGCTCGCATAGGGATCCTGGAAGATGATCTGCATCTTGCTGCGCAGGGCTTTGAGGTCGGGCGGCAACAGCGCCGTGACCTCCTTGTCGCCTAGCCGCACCTTGCCCGAAGTGGGCTCAACAAGGCGCAGCACGGCGCGGCCGAGCGTGGTCTTGCCCGAGCCGGATTCACCGACGAGACCGACGACTTCGCCTTTCCCAACGGTGAACGAGACGCCGTCGAGCGCCCGCAGCGTGACACCTTCTTTGAAGAGCGTCTTGCCGATGGGATAGTGAACCTTGAGGTCGTCAACGACCAGGAGCGGATCAGCCATGGACTTCGTTCCAGCGGATGCAGCGCGCCCGATGCTCGGGAACGACAGGTAGGAGCGGCGGCACCGCGGCGCGGCATTCAGGGATGACCCAGGCGCAGCGTGGATTGAAATCGCAGCCTTGTGGGGGATTGCGCGGATCAACGACGCTGCCCGGTATGGCGCGCAGCCGCAGCTCTTCGCCACGGCTGCGGGCGGCGTGATCCACAACAGGCAGGCTGTTGAGCAGGCCGCGCGTATAAGGGTGGCTGGGCCGGGCGAAGAGTTCGCGCACTGGTGCGGTCTCAACAATGCGGCCGCCATACATGACGGCGACGCGGTCGGCGATCTCGGCGACGACCCCAAGATTGTGGGTGATGAATAGGATGCCCATGCCGATCTCGCGCTGCAGGCGGCGCATGAGTTCGAGGATCTGCAGTTGCACCGTGACGTCGAGGGCCGTGGTCGGCTCATCGGCGATCAGGAGTGCGGGATTGCAGGCCAGAGCCATCGCGATCATGACGCGCTGGCGCATGCCGCCCGACATCTGGTGCGGATAGATATCGGCGCGACGGGCTGGATCAGGGATTTCGACCAGTGCCAGCATCTCTACGGCGCGGTTCCAGGCCTGCTTGCGCGTGAGATCCTGATGGAGACGGGCCGCTTCGGCAATCTGGGCCCCGACCTTCTGGGTCGGGTTGAGCGAAGTCATGGGCTCCTGGAAGATCATGCCGATTTCATTGCCGCGAATGGCACGCATGGCATGTTCAGGCTGCTTCACCAGATCGATAACCTGACCGGCGCGGGTGCGGAACAGCATTTCGCCGCCGGCGATGGCGCCGACCCCCTTGGGGATCAAGCGCATGACGGAAAGACTGGTGACGGACTTGCCCGACCCGCTCTCGCCCACAAGAGCGACGGTTTCGCCCTGGCCAATGGTTAGGTCCACGCCTTTGACGGCGCGAACCAAGCCGGATTCGGTGCTGAACTCGGTGACGAGCCCCTTGATGTCGAGCAAAGGCACTGTGTTGTGCGACGTCATGGGTTGAGTTGTCCTGCCCTTTCCATTTCCTCGGCAATCCAGGCCAGCGGCATATGGCCATAGCTGAGCAGGCTGTCGTGGAAGCTCAGCGTGTCGCTCTTCCAGCGCCCGCGCAAGGCCTTGATGCCTTCGACGCCCAGCCAATACATGAGGCGCGAGCCCGGCAGCATGGAATTGCGCACCACTTCGCCCTGGACACGGGCGGCGGCAAAGCCGGCCTCGCGATAAAAGGCCATGGCGTCCTCTAGGCTCCAATCTCCAAGATGGAGCTTGATATCGACAAGGACGCTCGCGGCATTTCTGCGCTCAAACTGCTTGAGAAGCAGGATTTCCTCAGGCGTGTAAAAGCCCGGCGCTTCCATGAGCAGGTCTTCCACATAGCAGGCCCAGCCTTCGATCAGCGTGCCGGCGCCGAGAAAGGCTAGACCCAGTGCGCAATCGGTACCGGCAAGGCGGGCAAGGCGCGAGGCTGCCGCGCGAGCGCGGGTGTTTTGCGTGTGGTGGCCGACGCTGCCGTGGTGGACCGAATGGATGGTCTTGACCATCGCTGTGTTGTTGGCACGCAAAAACGCAGCTTGGTCCTCGCCAGGCGGGGTGACCCAGTAAACGCTACCCACCCCTGGATTAAGGGCAGGGGGAGAGCGATAGAACAGGAAATACAGGGGCTGGCTGATCTTGCGAAAGCACGGTGCCATCCAGCGATAGTCGAGATCATATTCCTGCGCAGGAGTGACGAGCGCGGCCCCTCGCGCAACGGCCTGCACATCCCAATCCATGTAACTATCAAAGACAGCCTCTGCATCAGCGGGATGGATCTCGGCAAGACCGGCAAGTATCTGGTCGGCCGTGCGGGTGGGGTCTATGGCGCGGGTCATCTCGGCCATTTCCTCGCCCATACGCTTGTAGGCGGCTTCGGCCATGTCCACCGCTTCGCGCGGCGACATGGTGAGGCCGTGGATGCCGGCCATAAGCTGGGTGAGATAGGCTTCGCCACTAGCCGGATCGGCATCGGGCCTGCCTTCGATAGCCGCCCCAAAAGCCTCGAACGCATCTGCGGCGCGGCGGGCCGGCTCAGCCCAGTCATCGGCAAATTCCTCATGCAGCTTGATGTCGGTGCGCAAGAAGCCGGCCATCGCGATGGCTTCCTTTTGCGCGCGCTTGACCCAGCCCTGTGGCGCCGCCACGTCCTGGAGCCGCGCTGCGGCAGCCGCAAGAAAGTCCGAAATGCCGCCAAGGCGGGCAATCAACGCCGCGTGGCGGATCGGCATGGATTGCGGCAGGAGCAGCGAGATGATGGAGAATGCCGCTTCGCCCGAATACCAGGCCGGGTTGTGCAAACGCGGCCGGGTCTGCGCCGATAAACGCTGCATCCGCAGTTCGGCAATCATCATGCGTCGGTCAAGCCGGTCGCCGAGTTCGTCCGGTTCGTCAGTCGGTTCGAGGCGGGCGAGGAGATCGTCGATTGCGGCGATCTCCTGCGCCAGCGTATCGGGTGCGGCAGGCGGCAGAGCCGCGTCGTGACCCTTGTCACCCATGAAGGTTGCGTCCACCGGGCGATGGCGCCAGTGATGGGCAAGGAAGTCATCGACAACAGCGGGATCGTAGGAGAGCGTCATGCGCTCTTGCCCGGCAAGTCGACCCAGCGGCGCTCGAAATGGGCTTTGATGATCGCGTCGACGATCTCCTGGCTCTTAGCGCCATCGTAGAAGGTGCATTCCTGCGGCCGGTCTTCGAGGATTTCATCAACGAAATGGCGCACGAGGTTGCGGTAGTAGAGCTCGGGCCAGGGCGTGTTGAGCGTTGTGCCCGGCGGCAGCGCCTCGGGACCCACGTCATAGGGGATGAACTCGACCGCTTCGGCCTTGGCGATCTTGAGCGTTTCGGCCGTCCCGAACTCCGAGATGAGGCGCGCGACCGCCGCCCCTTTGGACCCATAAACGCGAATCTCGACGCCGGGATAATTGCCGACGGCGACGTATGATGTCTGTAACAGGCCCTGCGCGCCATTGGCGTATTCGACCAGTGCCACGGCGCCGTCTTCGACCTTGATCTTCTGCAGCCCCACTTCACCGCGCACGATACGCTCGGGGATGAAGTTCTTCATGGTGGAGGCGACCGAGCCGAACTCACCGCCGAGCCAGCGCATCAGGTCGATGAGGTGCGAACCATAGCCGACGATGGACGCCGGGATCAGGGAATTGCGATCGACACCCGGGGTGATCTGGCGCAGCGGCTCTTGCGGATCGAGCCATTGCGAATTCTGCTCAAAGCCATGGATGTGGAACACTTCGCCAAGCGTGCCATCATCGATCCACTTCTTGATCTGACGGATGGCGGGCGAATAGCGGAAGGTGAAGCCGAGTTTGGTGCGCACGCCCTTGGCGTCAGCCTTGGCGGCGGCAGCGAAGGCAGGCGCCGCTTCGGTGTGAAGCGGCTTTTCCGACAGTACATGCTTGCCGCCTTCAATGGCCAGCAGGCTTAGCGGCAGGTGGGTATGGGTTGGCGTGCAGACATCGACCATCTGCACATCTGGATCAGCGATCAGCTTTTCGGGGTCGGTATAGACCTTTTTCGCCCCATATTTCTCGCCCATCGCCCGGGCACGATCAGGATCGAGATCGCAAACCGCGACCAGTTCCACCCGTTCATGGGCCTTGTAGCCCGGCAGGTGCGCCTTGTCGGCCCAGGTATGCGCGCCGATAAGGCCGACGCCGAGTTTGCTGGTCATGGCAGGGTCTTTCCGATCTGGGCCGCATAGGCTTCGAGTTCATCATAGTTGTGAAAGCCGAGCTGGCGCTTGCCATCCTCGATCTCGTAGATCATGCCCACCATCTTTTCATTCAGGCGGGTATCGGCACCGGCCTTCTTGCCGAACTCGATGAGCTTGCCGGCAAAAGCGCGCGTTTCAGATGGGCGTTTGCGATAAACGATGTCCCACCAGATGCCCGACCCCTTCTTCTTGAAGTTGTGGGTGGGCTTGTTGTCCTGGTCCTTTTTGAGGAGCCAGATGGCGTGATTGACGTTGTCGATCAGCTTTTTGGTATCATCGGCCGTCTTGACCCGGTAGTTGGCCGGATCGAAGAAGTCGAACGCCTGCACCTCGATGCCATTGGCATCGGCGATCTCGAGTGCCTCCTTGACCACCGCGCCGGCGAGGCGGGCATAGCGCTCAACCCCAAGCGTGTCGCGGATCTTGGCGTCCGCCAGCGCGGAAAACACCACTTGGGCGGAATAGACTTCCTTGGCCCAGATTTGGCCCCAGATGCGGTCGGAATACTGCACCTCGGTTAGGGCAGAAAGCGCATCGCCGATTTCCTTGAGGCGCGGCGTCATCTCGCCGTTCATTTCGCCCAGCTGGATGGGGCCTTCATGGACGAACTCGACGTAGCCGGGGTCAACCAGCGCACCGCCGTAATTGGGGATCGAGCCGATGACCATGTCCTTGCCGGGCAGCCCTGCCTTGTCGAGCAGTGCCACCATGTCGGGCTCGTTGAAGCCATTCTGATAGGAAACGACGGCGCTATCGGGAGTCAGCAGCGGGGCAATTTGCCCGAGCGCTTCAAGCGTGTGCTGGGACTTGGTGGCGATGAGCACGACGCCGAGATCGCCCGAGAGCTGGTCGGGCGTTGCAGCCTTGACGGGGATGTTCATGTCGCCCCGAACGCCGTCAATGCTCATCCCCTTTTCGTTGAGGGCATCGACATGCTCTTTCCAGCGATCAACGAGCAGGACGTCGTGGCCCGCCTTGGTCATGTAGGCGCCTGCAAGGCCGCCGATGGCCCCTGCACCGATTATCGTGAACTTCATGGGTGGAGCCCTGACCTTCTTTTAGTTGGCGACCTGGGGGAACATCGACAGGCTCTCGGGCGAATTGGCGTAGGAGTAGAGCGCCTTGATGAAAGCGGGGCGCTCAGCGTCGCTGACGCGTTCGCGCACTTTGCGGACGGTCTCATTGCCAGCCCAGTAGGACGAGATGAACGGTCCCCGGAACGGATGGGCGGCCATACGCAGGCGACCTTGCACCCAGGCTTCCTGCCCCATCGCCGTAGTGCGCAGATAGTCGGCTACGTCCTCGCGCGGCACGCCTTCGACCATCAACATCCAGGCAGCGCTGGTCTGGGCAGCGGAGCGGACGCGGCGCAGCTCGATATGGATCGCGTCATCATCGTCCTCCACGAAATGGATCAGGTGCACGCCCTGATCGCCGATGCCCTCCTGTACGCAACCAGTGATGGCATCGGTGGTGATCAGCAGCGCATCGGCAGGCGCCTCGCCCGCATCCACTGCGGCCTTGGTCGACAGGAGCTGAGTTGAGTGCCCGGGATAAACTTCGTGGCAGACCAGATGCTTGAGCGCAGCGCGCGTGAAGCTCAGGTCAAAATTGAGGTCCATCTTGCCTTCGTTAAAGGAGCAGCGCGCGGTGTAGAACATGCCGCGCACAGGGTTGAGCACCATGTCATAATCGCCGGTGTCAAAGATCATAGCGTCAGTCTTGGCCTTGGCCTTGGCCATGAGTTCGCGGAACACGGTTTCGACCTGCTCGGCGGGGACCGCGCGAGCCTCCTCCCAAGCCGCGACGCGCTGGCCCAGAGTGCCGTTGACAAAACCGGAGCGCTTGAGCACCGCATCGAGCTTGGCGCGCGCATCTTCGATCACGGCTTCATCTTCGCGGCCGGCGGGAGCGCCGACCAGCTGGGTGACCTTTTCCTCAAAGCTCGGGCTCGCACCGGCCAGCATCTTGGTGGCCGTGCGCACGGACCGGATCATGCCTTCAAGGAATACCTTGCGCGGCCCCGCCTTGAGGGCTGCGGCTTCCGTCGCCAGCCTGTCCAGATCGGCCTTGATGGTTTCTACATCATCATAGGTGCGCGGATTGACGCTGTCGGCACCAAGATAAATTGGCACCAACCCCTCGCCCCCCAACAAGCTGCGGTCGGCGGGCTGACGCCGTTCGAAGGCATCGATGCCCATGGTAATGGAAGTGAGGTCGCGACCGATTTCGAAGGAATTCATTGCGCTAAAACTCAGTGTTCGAAGATGGCGTCAGGATTGCGGAAGGACTTAAATTCCAAAGCATTGCCTGATGGATCGAGAATAAAGAACGTGCCCTGCTCGCCCGGCTCGTTCTCAAAGCGGATCTTGGGCTCCATGACGAAGCGGTAGGCCGCGCTGCGCAGCCGTTCGATCAGTTCATTCCAGGTCTCCCACGGCAGCACCGCGCCGAAATGATGCAGCGGCACTATATCAGTGCCGACTTTCGACTTCGCCTCAGGCTTGGGATCGCTGTTGATGTGGGCAGAAAGCTGGTGTCCGAAGAAGTCGAAATCGATCCAGTTTTCCGCTTCCCGACCGACATTGCATCCGATGACCCCACCATAAAAGTTCCGGGTGCTTTCTTTGTCCTTCACAGCGAAGGCCATGTGGAATGGGATCATTTTGGGCGGGTCCAGCCGTGGGAAATGGATCGGCGCTTTATTGCGCCCCAAGGAAAAAGCTAGCGGCTTGGCGGCGAGCCGCAAGGCGCATAAAGATCGCTCTTGCATGACCTCATGGAATGGTAACTGGTGAAACGACGCGTTCTCCCCTCGCTCAACGCATTAAGAACCTTCGAAGCCGTGGCGCGACATAACTCATTCACGCGGGCGGCCGAGGAGCTGAACGTGACGCAGAGCGCGGCGAGCCGCCTTGTGCACAGCCTTGAAGAGTACCTCGAAGTGGCGCTGTTCACGCGACGCAGCCGACGCATCGAGTTGACCGACCAAGGTCACTATTACAGTCGTCTCGTGAGCCGATCACTTGACCTGTTGGAAGCAGGCACGGTTGAACTAATGTCATCGAAGGCAGGGCAGGGTACGCTCTCGGTCGGCATGCTTCCCACTTTCGGCACCCGCTGGCTCCTGCCGCGTCTGCCCTCCTTCCAAAAGCTCTACCCCGATATTTTGGTGAACGTCGTCTCCAGCGATGGCGAGCTCGATTTCATCAACGAGCGAATCGACATTGCCATCCGTTTTGGCCACGGCCAGTGGCCTGACGCGCTGATCGACCCGCTCATGAGCGAAGAGATCCAGGTCGTCTGCTCGCCTATGCTGCTCGATGGTCGCCCTGATCTCACATTACCGGCCCAGCTAAGCAGCTATCGATTGATCGATCACTCCACACGCCCGGACAGCTGGGAGTACTGGTTTCGCTCCATTGGCTCGGATGTGCCTGCCATGAACTGGGGCCCACGGCTGGAGCATTTCTTTATGATCATCGAGGCGGCAAAGGCGGGCCTCGGCATGGCGCTGCTGCCCACATTCCTGATCGAGCAAGAGTTGCTTCAAGCTCAACTTGTGTCGCCTTTCGCCCAGCGAGTTGCCGGGCCGGGCGCCTACTACCTCATCACACCCCAAACAAAAGCCGGACTGCCGCGTGTGATGGCTTTCCGGCAATGGGTTCTCGACCAATTGGATTAGTACTGATTTCCGCTAGCCTCCATCGGCGGAGTGGGGCAGCAGTTGCTCTATGCGGTGATCGAGAAGACGGAACTAAGACTTCACACCATGCCCGTGGATGGGCCCCACGACGTGCCATTCATTCCGACGTGCCATTCATTCCCATGTACGACACGGACAACATCCACGAGCCGCGCAATATGGGGCACTTCGTGAGCGGTTCTCGAGGTGCCGGCCGCAAAGGACGTGCCGGCACCTCGGGCTTATCACGCCGCGCCAAATGCAAGCTCCGGTCGAGCTTACGACGCGTTGGTGATGCGGACGATCTCGGAGGTGCCCCGTTCGGCATCTTCGGTTACTGCATAGACCGCGCCGTCAGGCCCGACCTTGACATCCCGGACCCGGGCTTGGAGCGGCACCCATTCCTCGGTTTCGACCTGATCTTTGTCGTTGAGGTGCAGGACAACAATGGATTGCGCCACCAGGCCGCCGACCAGAAACGCACCCTGCCATTGCGGGAATTCATCCCCCTCGTAATAGGCCATGCCCGATGGCGCGATCACCGGATCCCAATAATAGACCGGCTGGGAGGTTTCAGCGTCCTGGGTGATGCCCTCACCGATCGGCTTGCCACTATAGTCGATCCCGTAGGTGACTTCAGGCCAGCCATAATTGGTGCCAGGCTCGGGACGATTGAGTTCGTCACCGCCCTTGGGCCCATGTTCCACTGCCCATAAACGGCCTTGCCCATCCAGCGCCGCCGACTGCATGTTGCGGTGCCCAAGGCTCCAAATCTCGGGCAGGGCGCCCTCCACATCCACAAAAGGATTGTCGGGAAGCGGATCGCCATTCTGGTCGATGCGGAAGATCTTGCCCAAGCCAGAGCCCAGATCCTGTGCCTGCACCCGCGGCTCCACGTCGGAACGCTCGCCCACGGTAACAAACAAGGATCCATCGGTGCCGAACACGAGGCGAGAGCCGAAGTGCTTGGTGCCGTCATAGGTGGGCATCTGCTGGAAGATCACCTCCATATCCTCGAGGCTGGCGCCGCCATCATCGTTCATCACCAGTCGGGCTTTGGCCACGGATGTGCCATTGCCGCCCTCACGCGGTTCGGAGAACGAAAAGAAAATCAGGCCTGAGCTCTCGAAGTCCGGCGCCAGCGCCACGTCGAGCAGCCCCCCCTGTCCTTCGCTGTCGACAGAGGGAACACCCTCGACCGGCGCGCTCACTTCGCCATCTTCGCTGATGATGTGCAGCGCCCCGGCTTTGGCGGTCACCAACATGCGGTTGTCCGGAAGAAATTCCATCGCCCAAAGTTGCGGCAGATCACTTGCCACCACTTCCGTTTCAACAGCAGTGGGGTTTTCCGGCAGTGGTGCTCGCGTCTGCTGGGCGAAGGCCGGCTCCTGATCAGGCGCATTTGGGGCTTGCGTCTGCACGGTGGGCGCTTGCGCCAATACAGGGGGCATCAGTGCCGCCGTGGAGAGTACGGTCCCGACAAGCAAAAGGGAAAGGCGAGGCATCGAGAACTCCCATTGTGATAACTGCAGGAAGGCGGCGTTTTCCGGGCGACCGGCAACTACCACCCGGTTGGAGCAATCCCCGACCTTCCTTCCCGTTGCATCAACGGGGTCAATAGATTTTGACCGCTTACAGCGGGTCCTTCATTGAACACGGCACTCGGGCGAGCGGGGTCGATCGGCTGGCAACAGGCTGGGGCAGCGTCCAAACCGTATACCCCGCAGAGAACGACCGACTGGGGCGCACTCACTGCCCCGAACGCTACGACGCCATTTCAGCTGTCGAGGGTGAAACAGGAGGAAAAGGGCAGACATCTCGGCCGCCTGCTTGGCGCGTCCCCGGCGTGGCCACAATTTGTGCTGTTTGGTCTGCTGCCTACCAGCAGCGGCACCACTTGGCGCGGCGAGCATCATCCAACAAGGGCGACCGAATGAGCGATACCAAGGCGGCACTCGACGCGGACCTGATCGCGAAGCTGCTTGGCGAACAGCACCCGGACTTGGCCGAGTTGCCGCTGGTTTTGGGGGCTTTGGGTTGGGACAATCAGATGTGGCGGCTGGGGGACAACCTCGCAGTTCGTTTGCCCTGGTCGACCCAAGATGCGGATGAACTCCTCCTCAAGGAGTACGCTTTCTTGCCTGCCATGGCCTCGCGTCTTCCGCTGCGGATACCTGTCCCCAAAAGACTTGGGCAACCTTCCGAGCTGTTCCCGCGCACATGGATCGTGACGACCTGGGTTCCTGGCGAGCCAGCGGACCGCGCCCCTGCGACTCTTGGCCTTCAAGCCGCAGACAGCCTTGCGGCTTTCCTGGCAGCGCTTCACCACCCCGCGCCTCCTGCTGCACCAATCGGGCGACACGGCAGAGGCGGATCCCTGGCCACATCCAGCGAAGGTGTTGCCCGGTTCCTGAAAGAGGCAACCGATCGTCGGCTGATCGCCGATCCGGATGATCTGCGTGAAATCTGGGCTGACGCCGTGACCGCCCCTGCGTGGACGGGCCAAGCCATGTGGCTTCATGCGGACCTACACCCGGCCAATCTGCTGACCAGAGGGGGTGATTTTTGCGGCGTCGTTGACTTTGGCGACATGTGTGCAGGCGATCCTGCCTGCGACCTGGGTGCCGCGTGGCTGCTGCTGCCTGATGGCGCAATCAGTCGCTTCTGGGACAGCTATCGCCCGGCAATTGACGCAGCAACCCTGCGCCGTGCCCGCGGTTGGGCACTCGGCAAGGCTCTCGTGTGCCTTATTATCGGCGATGATGGTGTTCACGGTCGACCCGGTGGGAAGGCGACCTGGGGCCCACCAGCACAAGCTGCCATCCGGCGCCTCGTCAGCTCGTGGCGATGGGCGAAATCCCACGATCAGTAAGCAAGTTTATATAGCCCGGCGGCCAGCACCTGGATGCCCGCGACAATGTCGGCGATGGTTGAAAACTCCTCAGGCGTGTGGCTGCGCCCTTTTTCGGAGCGCACAAAGATCATTACGGTTTTGGCGATCTTGGCCATTTGCTGGGTGTCGTGGCCGGCGCCGCTCGCCATGGTGAGGGCGGGCACGCCCTGATCCGCCGCTGCCTGGCGGAAGGTGGCGACAAGGTCCGGGTCGCTGAGGCAGGGTGCCTTTTCGGTGCCGATATCCCATTCGATCTCGAGCCCGCGCCGTGCGGCTACTTCCAGCATCAGTTGCTCATGGAGGCGGTAAAGCTCCTCGCCTTTGGCGGGGTGGGGGTGGCGCACATCGATGGTGAAGCGGATTTCGCGGGGCACCACGGCGGCGCCATTGGGATTGACCTCCACCCGGCCGATCGTGGTCACGGCAGGGCGTCCGAGCCGGTGGGCGGTGTTGATCACGCCACTGCCGATTTCAAGGAAACCGGCCATAGGATCACGGCGCAGATCCATGGGGAAGGCACCGGCATGGTTCTGCTCGCCGCGCAGCGTGACCCGATAATGCCGCAGGCCGGTGATGGCATCAACGATGGCCACCGGCAGGTCGGCATGTTCGAGGATCGGGCCCTGCTCGATATGGAGTTCCACAAAGCTCTCGATATCGTCCCGCTGCGCCGTGGCGATCCGGCTGGGATCAAGGCCCACTGCGCGCATGGCATTGGCGATGCTCATGCCTTCGAAGTCATGGGTGCTGTCGGCGTCGTCTTGCTGGATGGCGCCGGTAATGGCGCGCGAGCCCCAAAAATTGGCCGTCGGGAAGCGGCTGCCTTCTTCTTCGCAGAGGGAAAGCGCTTCCAGTGTCCGCTTGGGCTGGCCGTATTGCGCCTTCAGCGCCCGCAGGGCAATCAGCGCACTCAGCGCTCCGAGCGTGCCGTCATAGCGCCCGCCCGGACATTGGGTGTCGATGTGCGAGCCCGAAACGATGGATGGGCCGCCCTGGCTGCCCTCGAGCTTGCCCCAGACATTGCCCACCGCGTCGCGGCTGACACTGAGGCCCGCTTCGGCGGCCCAGCGGGCAAAGAGGTCATTGGCCGCCACCCATTCGGGCGAATACACGGTGCGCCACACGCCGGTGCCGCTATGGGCGCCAATGGCTCCCATTTCCATGATCATGGCTTCAACCAGCGCGGGGTCGATGGTGATGGGGGTCAAGACAAGCGCTCCTGGCGGCCGCGAACGAGTTGGGAGAGGCAAACCGCTATCACGAGCGCGCCGCCATAAAACAGATCCTGCACGAAGGTGCTGATGCCCAGGATCGACAGGCCCGTAATGCCGGTCACAAGGAAATAGACGGCGATCACCGATCCGATGGGGTTGAAGCGACCGGGCGTGATGCTGGTAGCACCCAGGAATGCCGCGGCAAAGGCAGGCAGGAGGTAAGTGAGGCCCGAATTGGGGTCTGCAGCGCCCAGTGAGCCGACAAACAGCACGCCGGCCAAGCCGCCCAGAGCTCCCGAAACCAGGAAGGTGACCGCGCGAACCTGGTCGACGCGAATGCCCGAGAGCCGGGCGACTTCACGCCCGCGGCCCACAAACAGCAGGCGCTGACCGGCGGCGGTGAAGGTGAAGATATACCAGATGATCGCCGCCACGATCAGCGCGTAATAAAAGGCCATGGGAATGCCGAACAAGCGGGTGACAATAACCGCATTGGTGATGGCAAAGTCGATGCCGCTGATCGTGTTGGAGTTCGAGATCCACAGCGTGATGCCATGGAGGAACGTGCCCATGCCCAATGTGACGATCAGCGAGTTGATGCGGAAATAAAGGACGAGAAAGGCGTTCACCGCCCCGATCACGAGACCGGTGGCTACCGCCGCCAGCACTGCCGCCACGATGGGCCAGTCGAAGTAAACATTGAGGACCGCGATCACCATGGCACTGAGCGTCAGATTGCCCGCGATGGAAAGATCGTAGTCGCCGGCCGTCAACGGCACGATCAGGCCCAGCGTCATGACGACGAGGACCGCTTGCGAGCCGAAGATGGTGGAGAAATTGGCCCAGCTGAAAAAGGTCGTCGGCCGCAATAGGCTAAAGACGATGATCACCGCCACCCAGGCCAGAACGAGGCCATAGCGCTCGCCCCACACTACCCAGTTCCTGTTCCGGGTTGTGCCCCGAGCCGCATTGATTTGGGTCATTACAGCTTGGCTCCAGTGTCTTCGGTAATGTAACAGCTTTCGGCGATGGCCGATTTGGAGATGGCGGCGCCTTCGAGTTCCGCCACCTGGCGGCCTCGGCCCAGCACAACCACCCGATTGCAGATCGCGGCCAATTGCTCATGATCCGAGCTGGCGCAGATGATCGCTGCACCAGCGTCAGCCATGCGGCGGATTTCGCCGAACACCTGTTCGCGCGCGCCGATATCGACGCCCTGCGTCGGCTCGTCCAGCAGCACCAGCTTGGGCTGCAGCTGGAACCACTTGGCCAGCACCACCTTCTGCTGGTTGCCGCCCGACAGGGCGCTCATCAGCGCCTCGGGATCGGCCGGGCGCACGTCAAAGGCGGCGTTGAGGCGCGCCGCTTCTGCGCGCATGGCGCTGCGCGAGAGCAACCAGCCGCCTCCAAAGCGTCGCAGGATGGGCAGGGTCGCGTTGTCGGTGACGCTGAGCGTGGGCACCACGCCGGCCGCAAGCCGGTCACCGGGGATAAAGGCAATGCCATTGCGCACCGACTGGTGCGGCGTGGCTTGGCTCAAGTCGCTCTCGGTGCCCTCAAGCGTCAGGAATCCCGCGTCCGCCCGGGTGGCGCCAAAGCACAGGCTAACCACATCGTCATAGCCCGAGCCGATCAACCCGGTGATCCCCACCACTTCTCCAGCCCGCACGCGCAAGGAGAAATCCTCCACGGCACCGCCTCGCAGGCCGGCAATGATCGCCACCTCGGACCCGAACTCACGTTCGGGCGCCCGCATAGTGGCCAGATCAACCGAGCGGCCGATGATGAGTTCAACGATCTGGGCCTTGCTGGCGGATTTGGTGATGAGGGAGCCGGCCAGCTGCCCATCGCGCAGCACGCTGATGCGATCGGTGATCTCGCTGACCTCGTCGATATCGTGCGAAACAAAGATCACGCTCGCGCCTTGCGCCACGATGGCGCGCACCAGGTCAAACAGCTTGCCGACATCCTTGGCGGGCAGGAAAGGCGTCGGCTCGTCAAGGATCAAGAGCTTGGTGAGCGTGCCCTTGGCTTGCTCGAGCTGATCAAAGGCGCGCACGATGGCGAGCAGCGCCCGCTCAACCGAACTGAGGCTCTCCACCTCGGCATAAGGGTCGAGGGCGAGGCCGAAGCGCGCGAACAATTCCCTGGCGCGGCGTGCCTGAGCGCTCCAGTTGATGCGCCAGCGCGGCTCTGTGGCGTGCTCCCCGATCAGCAGATTTTCCAGCACGGACATGGAGGCGATGAGGCCCAGATGCTGATGCACAAAGGCAATGCCGAGCTTGCGAAATTCGCCCGGCGGCAAGGGAAGGGGCACCTCCTGGCCACCCACCAACAGGCGCCCGCCCTGGTCAGGGGTGTGAAAGCCCGCCAGGATCTTGATGAAGGTCGATTTGCCCGAGCCGTTCTGGCCCAACAGCCCGTGCACTTCGCCGGGCGCGATTTCAAGCGTCACGTCGGACAACACGCGCGTCGTGCCGAAATGCTTGGACAGGGCCTCAACCCGCAGCGCGCTGGCCGGGCCGCCCTGGGGCGAGCCGGCGGGGGCAGTAAGAGGAAGCGTCAAAGCTGCCAGAGCTCCTTGTAGCCTTGCACATAGGCGTCGCCATAGCCCTTGGAGACTTCGGCGGGTGTTCCGGCGCTGGCGGCATTGTTGGCGTCAAAGATCACCAGCGGGATCTTAGGGTCCGTAACGGGATCGAGGCCGCAAACAAGGCGCATCTGGGCGTCGAGCATGCCATAGGCGATCCAGTCGAGGTTCTCGCCAATATCCATCTCGACCTGGCCGTTCTGGATCATGTCGAGCACGAAAGGCGTGCCGTTGAAGGTCGCGATCTTCACCCGGTCGGTGGCGCCGGTGATGGTCAGGGCCGGTACCACGAACTGGTTCATGCCGTCATAGATGGGCAGGATATAGTTGATGGTCGGGTCGGCGATGATCGCAGACTGCACATTGGACTGGATCTTGCTGGCCCAATCGGGGATCGACACATTCACCGTTGTGAATTTGCTCTCGGGATGGGCAGCAAAGACCTCCTCGATGCCCGCCATCATGGACTCGGTGGACAGCACTTCATTGGTGATCAGCACCAGCGCATTGGCCTTGCCCTGGGTCTTGGTGATGGCCCATTCAGCCAGCAGCTTGCCGGCCTGCTTGTAGTCGATCGGGATGGAGGCAGTGAGCCCGCCGGGCACTTCCTGCTCGAAGCCCGTGAGGTGGGATGCGGTGACGATGGCGCCAGCATCGCGGGCCGCCTTGATCTGCGTCGTTAGCACGCGAGGATCGGCCCCGGCCAGGAGATCGATGAGGTCGAACTGGTTGGTGACCCCAAATTCGATGCCCTGCACCCACTGGGTCGGCTGGCCCTGGTTTTCCCAGATCTGGTATTCAAAGCCGATTTCCTTGGCGATTTCGCCCATGGCCTCGGCAATGGTGGCAACGAAGGGAACGGCGCTCGAAGCGGGCACCGACAGGATGCTCTTTTCGGCCATGCAGGCCTTGGCGTCGAAAGGCTCGCCGGGCGCGGTGAACGTGGGAACACCGGTATATTTGTCCAGGTCCGCCTGCGCTGCTGCCAGGGCGTCCTGCGCCTGCGTCGCTCCCGCCGAAAGCAAGCCAAGCGCCAGCGTGGCCGCCACCAATCTCGTTGTTGTTGCCATGATCCTCACGTCCCCTTCTCCAAGACGCCCGCAACATGTCGCCACGGGTATACATAGTCCACGATTGACAACCGCTTTCGCGGCGCTCGTCAACTGCGTTTCCGGTGTTTTTGGTTCGATTGCCGCTGAAAATTAGCAGCTCGCCCAAGTGTTGCGCCCGCTGAACAACAATGCGGCACCGAATGCCTTCGCAGCGAGCAAAGTTGTGCGTGTTCTGCCAGGCGCCAGTGCTGTCTTCCCGAGAGTTGAGCGGCTTCTGATCAGCGGTGCAAAATCAACCAAGAGATTATGGACTATGCATCCACAGTACCGTAACGCTAAGGACGAATAGCCTTCCGGAGAATATGATGAAAACGATCGGCGTCGATGTCGGCGGCACCTTTACCGACCTGGTTTATTGCGACATGACCAGCGGAGACATCGCCATCCACAAGGTCTCCACCACGCCTGACGACCCCTCGCGCGGCGTGATGACGGGGATTACCGAGCTTTGTGCGGCGAACAATGTCGAGCCTTCCAGTATCGACTATGTGTTCCATGGCACCACCACCGCCACCAATTCGGTGCTGGAAAACAAGGGCGCTAAGGCCGGCCTCATCACCAATGAAGGCTTTCGCGACATCATCCATATCGGGCGCCACCAGCGCGTGGAGCATTATTCCATTATCCAGGAACTGCCCTGGCAGCACCGCCCGCTGGTGCGCCGGCAGCATCGCAAGACCGTCGGTGGGCGCCTGGTGCCCCCGACCGGCGCTGAGCTGGAGCCGCTGGATCGTGAGGGCGTGCGCCGTGCGGCCCAGGAGCTAAAGGCGGAGGGCGTCGAATCGGTCGCGATCTGCTTCCTGTTTTCCTATCTCAATCCCGCCCATGAGCTTGAAGCCAAGGCCATCGTCGAAGAGGTGATGCCTGGGGCGTTTGTCACCACTTCGTCGTTCATCTCCCCCCAGTTCCGCGAGTTCGAGCGCTTCACCACCGCTGCGCTCGCCGCCTTTATCGGCCCCAAGGTCGACCGCTATATCGACAATCTCGACAAGGCGCTGCGCGCCATCGGTGTGCAGGGAGATCTGCGCATCATGGCTTCCAATGGGGGCGTCGCCACCACCAAGATGGTGGTGGAAAAGCCAACCCTGACCCTGCTGTCCGGCCTTGCCGCCGGGGTGCTCGGGGGCAAATGGATCGGTGATCTCACCAGCCATGATCGCCTGATCACCTTCGATATCGGTGGCACCAGCGCCGATATCGGCATCATCGTGGATGGGGTGTTCTCGGAAACCGATGCGCGCTCCACCTCCATTGCCGGTTTTCCGCTGCTGACCCCGATGATCGACATCCACACCATTGGTGCGGGTGGTGGCTCCATCGCCCATATCGATCGGGGCGGCGCCTTCCGGGTCGGTCCGCAATCGGCCGGCGCCGTGCCGGGTCCCGCAGCCTATGGACGGGGCGGCACCGAGCCCACCGTGACCGACGCCAATCTGGTGCTGGGTCGCCTTGCCGCGCAGGATTTCCTTGGCGGTGGCATGACGCTCGATGAAGCCGCCTCGCGCAAAGTGGTGGGCGAGCTTTCCGAGCGCCTGGGCATGTCGATCAACGAGACGGCCGAAGGCATCCTCACCATCATCAATTCCAACATGGCCAATGCCATCCGCTCGCGCACCGTGCAAAAGGGCATCGACCCCCGCAGCTTCGCGCTGGTCGCCTTTGGCGGGGCCGGCCCGCTGCATGGCGTGGAAGTGGCGCGCATGCTCGACATCCCCGAAGTGATCGTGCCGCCATTCCCCGGCATCACCTCGGCCATGGGCCTGCTGACGACCGACCTCAAATATGACCTGACGCGCACGCAGTTCCAGGTCTCGGGCGCGGTCGATCTCGAGCGCATCAACAGCGATATCTCCGCCATGGAAGCCGAACTCTCGGCACAGTTCGTCGCCGACAAGATCACCAGCGCAGACGTGTCGTTCCAGCGCATTGGTGACCTGCGCTATGTGGGGCAGGGCTATGAACTCAAGATCGCCTTCCCAGGTGGCGCCATCACCCAAGCAGGGCTCAACGAGACCTTTGAAGCCTTCCACCGTGCCCATGCGGCAGAATATGGGCACGCGTTCAAGGCAAGCCCCATTGAGATCGTCAATCTGCGGGTGAGCGGCATTGGCCGCATGCCCAAGATCGACAAGCTGCGCGCCCCCGCCAGCGGCAGCCTCGAGGAAGCGCTGGTGCGCACCGTGCCAAGCGTTTTCCGTGTTGGAGGCGAGCTCAAGACCTTTGACACGCCAGTTTATCGGCGCACCGCCTTGCCGGTCGGCCAGGCTTTCGAAGGTCCCGCCATTATCCTGCAAAAAGATTCCACCACCGTCATGCCGCCCGCGACCAGCGCCGTTGTGGAGGCTTCAGGCAGCATCATCATCACCCTGGGAGAGGCCAAATGAGCCAGAACCTCACCGAAACTCTCGTGGCCGCACCCACCCGCGTTGATCCCGTCACCGGCGCCGTGATCCAGGGCGCGCTCGAGAACATCGCCATCGAAATGGGTCACAAGCTCATGCGCATGAGCTATTCCTCCATTATTCGCGAGAGTGAAGATTTCGGCACCGCGCTCACTGACGCCACTGGCCGGCAGATGTGCGAATGCAAGATGTCGACCCCCCTGCAGTCAGGCCCGATCCCGGGCTATGTGCGCGGCATTCTCAAGCAGATGGAAGCTCGCGGCGAAACCCTTCGCCCCGGCGACGTCATCATGCACAACGATCCCTATGGCGGTGCCAGCCACGGCCCCGATGTCGGCTTTGCTGTCCCGGTGTTTCTGGGCGTACAGCTGATCGGCTTTTCGGTTACCACAGCGCACCATCTCGATATCGGCGCGCTAACGCCCGGCAGCACCGGCATTGTGGATGCCGTCGATACTTATGCCGAGGGCCTGCAGTTCAAGGCCATCAAGGTGGTGGATGCCGGTAAGCGCAATGAAGCCGTCTGGTCGATCCTGCGCGACAATATCCGTGCTTCCGCCCTCGTTGTCGGGGACATGGAAGCCCAGGTGCAAACCGCGCAGATCGGCGCCGAACGGTTCCTCGACCTCGTCAACAAATACAGCCTCAAGACCGTCATGGACGCCTTTGAGGACCTGCTCGATTATTCCGAGCGGCTGATGCGCTCGGCCATCGCCGCGCTGCCAGATGGGGACTATTCCGCCAAAACCTTCATCGATGGCTTCCTTGACGACGCCGATCCCTCGCGCAAGGACCTGCCCATAGCCGTCACGCTCAAGGTGCGGGGCGACAGCATCACCGTTGATCTCACCGGTACCGCACCGCAACTACCCGACAAGCCCATCAACATGCCGCTGGTCGGAACGGTGGATATTTCCATCTGGCTGACGCTGCGCTCGATCCTTCTGGACAGCGTCACCTATGGCAGCATTCCGCAGAACGAGGGCTTGACCCGTCCCATCACCATTGTCGCCCCCCGCGGCACCCTCGCCAATCCGATTTTCCCAGCTCCGGTGATCGCCCGTTTCTGCCCCGGCAATGCCTTGGCTGACACCGTGATGAAGGCGCTGGCCCAAGCCGTGCCCCAACAGGTATCGGCCGGCATTGGCAATCTGCGCGTGGTCGCCTTTTCGGGCATGGAAGACGGCAAGCAGTGGGTTCATATGGAGATTTTGGAAGGCAGCTACGGCGGCCGATATGGCTCGGATGGCATGGACGCGGTGGATACGCTCTTTGCGAACACCCGCAACAATCCGATTGAAGATATCGAGTCGCATCTGCCGATCCGGGTTGATCGCTATGAGCTGCGCAACGACGCCACCGCTGCCGGCCGCACCCGTGGCGGCATTGGCACGGTGCGCGAGTTCACCTTCCTCGCCGATGGCGCCTTTTCGGTGGAAGGGGATGGCCACAAATACCGGCCCTGGGGCTATGAGGGCGGCGAGGACGGCTATACCGCTTCGCTCAAGCTGATCCACCAAGCGGGCGGGGAAACCGACCTCGTTTCCAAGGTGCCCTACCACAAGATCAAGGCCGGCGATCACCTGATCTCGCGCGGCCCCAGCGGCGGCGGTTACGGCAATCCATTCGAGCGCGATCCCCAGGCCGTGTTGTTCGACGTGCTGGAAGGCCTGGTTTCTGCCGAGGCCGCCGAACAGCATTACGGCGTCGCCATCTCCGGCAATGCGGTGGATGGGGCGCGCACAGCGCAGCTGCGCTCGGCCTAGCGCCCAAGCGTTCCCGACCCGGGGCCAGCATTCGTGCCGGCCTCGGAATCTGAGGCGGCAGTTCGGCACCAGGCCGGCTGTTGCCTCTTTTTTATGCCTCCAGAAACTCCCGCCAGCGGCGCACCAGATAGGTGTGCTCGTCCATAAAGGCGTTCCACACCCGCACCCGCGCCATGCGTTCAAGATACGAGCCGCCTTCCCGGAGGTCGCCGGGTGCGATGCTAGGCTCTCCCGCCGGATTGGTCAGCACGGTCTCGGCCGGCTTGCCGGCATACCAGTAATCCCATTCCGGCCCGCTCAGATGGGGCCGCACCAGATCGGGCAGTACGAAGTAATAGCCCTGGCGGGTGGTGATGGCGCCGCCTTTGCCGTTCATCCACCAGTTGAGATAGGCATAGGCCGCTTCCAGCTGCTCGCCTTGCGCGGCTGCCGAAATGCACAGATCCACATGCCAGCCGCGAAAGCCCTCCTGCGGCACGGCGGAAACCACCGGCACGCCCTGGCTGCGCAGGGTGGCAAGGGCCGGTGAGAACATCGATTGCAGCACGGCCCCGCGGTGCATGGACCGGGCCGCCTCGTAGTGGTTGTTCCAGATAGTCTTGAAGTGACCCAGTTTCTTTTTGCGCAGCAGGATGTCCGCGACGATGTCGATCTCCTCGATGGAGAGATTGCCGACATCGGCAAAGCTCATCCCCTCGGAAGCCTCCACGGCAAGGGCTGCCTCGATCATGCCCAGCACGGGTTCGCTCATGATCGCGACCCGGCCATGCAGACGCTTGTCGAGCATCCAGCCCCAGCTATGGGGCGTGCCCTCTGGCCATTCCTTGAGGGCGGCCGGCAAAAAGGCAAAGGAATCGACGCCATGCTGCAGCGGCAACATCACGATCTGGTCGGTGGGGGCAGGGCCGATAGCGCCCGATGGCTGCACAAAGAGCTGGTTGAATACCGACCCCAAAGCGCGGGCGTCGCTGCGGCGCGCCACCGCCTGGCTCTTGATCAGCTGACCATTGCGTATGCGCTTAAGGTCAATGGCCTGAATGGCGCGGGCCGTCCAGATCAGATCAACCGTATGCCACTGGTGGTACACATCGAAGCTCTCAGGGGTAGTCACCACCCGCTGCAAACCCTTGACGCTGTCGATCAGCTCGAATTCCAGGTCGAACGGCAGATCGCTCGCCGCTTGTTCCAGCACAGCGCGGGGGAGAACTTCGCTGCGGGCGATGATGCGGAGCTTGGGTCGTTGGGGCACGCAGGAACTCTTTAGTGAATGCGGGTGAGATAGGGCGCGATCGCGGCGGCATCAAACACCGAAAGCACTTTAAGCCGGGCCCGGGCTCGCGCATGGTCCGCATCGAGATGGTGACGCAGCGCCATCGCTGCCCCAGCGCCGTCGCCAAGCAGCAGATGATCAAACACCAGCGCATGCTCGCGCAAAAGATTGGTTTCCTCGTGCAGCCCGATATAGGTCTCGAACAGGCGATTGATAACGAGCGAAAGCTGCGACAGCTGCACCGCCCGCGCCAGTTGCTTGTTTCGGCCGGCCCGCAGCGCTTCCACATGCAGGTCCGCTTCGAGCTTGCCGAGCACGGCCTGGGTGAGGGGCACTGATCCCTCCAGCACCGCTGCGATATCGGCACGCGCTTTGCTCAGCATGCCGCTATCCAGGTGCGGCTGCGCGGCGGCAATTGCTCCGGGCTCCAGCAGCCGGCGCACTTCATGGGCATCATCGAGCATGCGGGCGCTGAACGGGCCGGCAATCCAGTGGGAACTGCGGTCCTTGTCTATCAGCCCTCGCGCATCGAGGCGCGAAAGCACGTCGCGTACCACGGTGCGGCTGACATCGAAATAATCCCCGATCCCGGCCTCCGAAATCTGGAAAGTGCCGAAGGGAATGCAGTTCATGATGTCGGTCTCGACGGCCGCAAAGATGCGCTCCCAACTGGCTTGCCCCAGATTGCTCCCAAGTTCGGCTGGTAGGTCCAGTGCCAGGCCGTGCAGATTGGTGCGCGTCGTGCTTTCTCCAGCACCCCCGGCGCCGACCACATAGCCTTGCGAACTCAGCGGGGTGATCACCCCTTCAGCCGCCAACAGGTCCAAGGCCCGCTTTACGGGCGGGCGGCTCACGCCCAACCGGTCGGCCACTGCCGAAACCAGCAGCCGGGTCCCAGCGGGTAACTTGCCCGTCCGGATATTGGCGTGAAGTGCCTCCCGAACGATCTGGTAATAAGGTTTGTTGTCGGCAGGTTGTGCTTTAGCCATCACTTCGAAACTGCACGACTAGGGCGGGCAAAAAGGGGACGTGTATCTCGCAAGGCAACCCTACCGACACTGGTCCCGTTCGGAAATCGCTTCCGTTGGGACTGGGCTCGTTTTAGCACAGCATTGACGACAGGGGGGCGGCTTGCATGAAACCTGATCTCGTTCAGCGCCCTTCAGCGCGGCTCCTGGTTGTCGATCCCAGCGGTTGCCTGCTGTTGTTTCGCTTCGTGCACCGTTCGGGCGCGCTGGCCGGGCGAACTTTTTGGGCGACGCCGGGCGGCGCAGTGGACGAGGGCGAGAGCTTCGAACAGGCCGCCCGGCGCGAACTCGATGAAGAAACTGGCCTGATCCTGGAGGTAGGGCAGGAGGTGGGCCAGCGCAGAACCACATTCCCCCTGGCCTCGGGTCAGATGGTCGAAGCCGATGAGCGATATTTCCTGGTTCGGGCGCCGAGCCAGGACATCTCGCGGCAAGGTTGGACCGATCTCGAGCGCGAAGTGATGGCGGAGCATCGCTGGTGGAGCCACAAGGAGCTTGCCACAACAAGCGAGCAGGTGTTTCCCGAGGACCTCCTCGACTACCTCCGGGCTGCCGGCGTTGCTTGAGCCGGCCCTGGCACCGGCAAAAAATCCAACGATCAGCCGATGGAATAATGAATTGGCTTGAAGCTGCCGCCATTGCTGGCCGGCGCCGAGCATGCTGTGAGCCCGATGATGAGGTCCATCCGGGCCTGGAAGCGGATGAAGTCTCCCGCTTTGCTCAGTGGGGGCAGCACGTTGAATTTGCCCGTTACCCCATCCACCGGCACGTTCATGAAGCAATTAAAGGCCACGGGAATAGCGTCTTCGGCGATGCCATAGGGCATCAACGCGTGGTGCAGATTGCCATGGCAGCCCTGGTGGGGTGGCTCATTGTCGTAACACAGGCGAAAGGTTGCTTCGCTGCACGGGGTCAGCAGGAAATCGTGCCGGCCGACCGTGTCCTCGATGATGTCGAGCATCACGTTGGAACGGTTCGAATACAGCATATTGCCGGTGGTGAGATAGATGCTCTCGGCATAATCCAGGGTGCGGCCCGAGGAGATCATCTCGGCAGTATCGGCCCGGGAAATCGCCAACAGGTCCGCGACCTGGCCCCCCAGCGGATCGATAACGGTCAGGATCTGCCCCGCGCTGAGCTCGAAGGCCGTACCTGAGCGTGGCGCAATTTCGTTGATGCCAAGGTCCATCAGGAATGCTCCATTTCGCCCAAAGGGTCGGCCGCGGCTGGAATTTCCTCGCGATGATAAGGACAGCTCCAGCCATCGGGCACTTTGCGGCCGCTATATTGCCTGGCTTCGGAAACGGTGCCGTGGCGAGCCAGCATTGGGTTGATGCTGCCCGCAAGTTCCAGATCACGCTCCAGGATCGAGCCGCGCAGCTTCTCGTAGCGGTTCTGCGCGCGCAAGGCTTCGAACTGATCATGCAGGTTGAAGATCATGGCCGGATAAGCAAAGCGGCGGGCCGGGCGGCTGGCCCCGGGATGCAGGCCCACCACAAAGAACCCCTGGCCGCCGAAACTCAGCGAGAAATGCGGATCATCGGGGTCTGCACTGACGCGTGGGTCCGATGTTTGTCCGCGCCAGCTGTCCTTTGCGGTCAGCGACTGGATGCGCTCCCACATGTGCCGCTCGAACCGCGCTTCATCCAGGTCATCGGGGCCCTCGAAGATCACCGCAAAGCTCGTAAACAGCGTGGGATGTTCTTGATAGCGCCAGGCGAACCGCATGAGCTGGTCCTGGATCTCGACATCGTTCCAGGCGCTGTCGAGGCTGCGAGCCACATAAGTGGTCAACTGGTCTTTTCCCAAGGCGGACTTGGCGCCAACGCAGGGAAAGGATGGATCCCGGATAAACTCTTCCAAGGCACGTTCAGAGTCGAAAAGCATGAGCCCACGGCATTTGATGCAACTATGCAGCTAAGGCTTGTGCCGCGATCGCGTTCCATCACAAGCCAGAACGCCACCAAACTGGTGCGAAGGGAAACACTTGAACACCAGCAGCTCCGGCCCCTTCCCACCCCGAAGTGGCCGGTCGGCAGCCGACCTCCATTCGGCCATCGGTCTTGCGCTGGATAGGTGCCAGGGCGGTCATCGCCAGAACACCCACCGACTATGCCGCGTCTGCCGCAAGTGTCCGCTTTTGTACGATAACCGAGATTTCACCGTCATGCTGTGTTCCCCATTCGCACAGCGGCGCCAGAACACGAGCCAAGCTCTGGCCAAACTCGGTCAATTCGTATTCGACATGCGGGGGGACCGTCCGGAAATCAATGCGGCGAATAATGCCGTCATTGGTCAGCTCCTTGAGATGCTGGATCAGCATCTTCTCGCTCACATTGGTGACAAGGCCGCGCAACTGTCCTGTGCGCTTCGCGCCACTGGCTAGATGGAACAGGATAAGCGGCTTCCACTTGCCGCCCAGAATTTCCAGCACCGCTTCCAGGCCGCATCTGAACTTGGTTTGGGTCATCTCTTCCTCCGCCCGCTGATACTTACTAAAAGGTCGGTACTTGTCTCTGGGTGCGCAAGGTCATAGCTAGGTTGGGCAATGATGTCGACGGGCATCGTCCTCCTCCAGAAGCCCGATCCGCGGTTGGCGCTTCGCCTTGCCCCATGAGCGAACATGACCGAGTCAAACCCTGTCCTTTTGCGCCCAATCCGTTTGGGCGATCTCGAACTCCCCAACCGCATCGTGATGGCGCCAATGACCCGTGCGCGGACCAACAATCCTGAACTGGTCCCCAATGCGCTTCAAGCCCAGTACTACGCCCAGCGCGCGTCGGCGGGCCTCATTTTGACCGAGGGGACCTGGCCCAGCCGCGATGGGGTGGGCTTCATAAATGTGCCCGGACTTTACACGCAGCAGCAGGCCGAAGGCTGGCGTCGCGTCACCGATGCCGTTCATGAAGCGGGCGGGCGGATTTTCGTCCAGCTCGGTCATACCGGCCCTTCGTCGCACCCTGATATGCTGGACGGCGCACTGCCACTTGCCCCATCGGCGGTGAACCCTGGTGTGCAGACGTTTACCAATGCCGGCTTTCAGGAAACCGTAACGCCCAGAGCCATGGACCTCAGCGATATCGCCCGCACGGTGGACGACTTCGCCAAATCCGCTCGTTTGGCGCAGATTGCCGGTTTCGATGGAGTTGAACTGCATGGCATCAGCACCTTTCTGATCCCGGCCTTCCTCTACGAAACCGTCAATTTCAGAACGGATGACTATGGCGGCTCGGTCGAAAACCGGGCGCGGCTCCCGCTGGAAATTATCGACGCCCTGGCCGATGCCTGGGCTCCTGGTCGGGTTGGCATCAAGCTCAGCCCAGGCTTGACTGGCGTCGGCAAGTTCGTTGCGGGAGCCGAAACCCTGAAGACCTTTGAGCATCTGGTTAGCCAGTTGTCAGAGCGCAATCTGGCCTACTTGCACCTCATGAACCCGATCAGCAATCTGGCAGGCACGCCGGTGGAAGCTCTTGGAGCCGATATTGCCAAGCATTTCCGGCCCCTTTACTCCGGCCCGCTGATCGCCAATGGCGGCTATAGCTTCGAAACCGGCAATGCTTTGATCAACAATGGCTTTGCCGATGCCATTGCCTTTGGCGCTCCGTTTATCTCGAACCCGGACCTGGTCGAACGCTTCGCTACCGGGGCAAGCCTGAGCCCGAGTGATCGCGAAACGTATTATGGCGGCGGAGCCGCTGGATATGTCGATTACCCCAGGGCTGCCGAAGCTGTCATGGCTGTGTGATCGGGCTGTTACACCCCGGGGATTGGCGGGCCTGCTGACCCGCCAATTATTAACCGTGCGGCCCGCCAGATGCGAAAGCCCACTGTGCTGGGGGTTGATCGAAATGCCCTCGAGCTTGCCCGTGCTGGCCGGGGGTATTGTCCTCTTTTCCATCCACTCAGGGGCGGTAACGCAGCATGTCGACCAGGGCGACCAGTGCGGGGGTCCGTTGCCGCCGCGATGGATAGTAAAGATGGTAGCCCGGCGAAGGCGGGCACCAATCCTCGAGACACCGCACGAGCCGCCCGCTGCTGAGATGATCGGCCACTTGATCCTCGAAAACATAAGCCAGCCCGTATCCGGCCAAAGCGGCTGCCTCCAGAGTGTCCCCGTCGTTGACCACCAGGGTGCCGTCCACCGTGACGTCGAGGGGGCGCCCGCCTTGCGAGAAGTGCCACCTGGCGATGTTGCCAGCGCTCGCCATGCGGAAGTTGATGCAATCGTGGCGGGCGAGATCCCAGGGGTCCTTGGGAACCCGATAACGGGCGAAATAGTCCGGTGTCGCTACGACCGCAGCGCGGGCGTCCGGCCCGATCGGCACCGCCACCATGTCCTGTTCAACCTGGTGGCCAAACCGGATCCCGGCATCAAAACCGCCGGCGACGATATCGGCAAAGGCGTCGTCGGCGAATATCTCCACCTTCACCCGGGGATAAGCCATCCGGAACGCCTCGAGGGCTGGCAGGACCAGGGACTTGGCGGGAAAGCGGATGGTGGTCAGGCGGATGGTGCCAGATGGCGTATCGCTTAACCCCGCGAGCGCCTCGATCTCTGCTTCAAGCTCGGCGAGTGCCGGTCTAAGCGTGTCGAGCAAGCGCTGTCCCGCCTCGGTGGCCCGAACGCTGCGCGTTGTGCGCGCCAAAAGCCTGAAGCCAAGGCGTTGCTCAAGCTTGCTGATCGTTTGACTGAGCGTCGCTTGCGACAAGCCAAGGCGCTTGGCGCCCCGCGTAAAGCTCTGCTCTTCGGCGACAGCCTGGAAGGCAAGGAGGTCGCTCAAGTCTTGGCGTCTCATCTATCGGTCCAGCCAATGAACCCTATCAGATTTATCAGCCTAATGCAGAAGCCAATTCGGGTCTATCTCCTCGGCATCAACCTTGGAGATCAATCATGTCCCTTTCCAGCACTGCTCTTGTTACCGGAGCGTCCTCCGGCATCGGAGCTGCCTATGCGCGCCGATTAGCAGCCCGTGGGCACGACCTCATCCTTGTCGCGCGCCGCGCCGAACGGCTCGAGCAGTTGGCCGCCGAACTCATCAGCAGCTACGGCATCAGCGCACGACCACTGGTTGCCGACCTCGCCACCGACGACGGCATCACACGGGTGGCCGAAGTTCTGGCGTCCGATACGTCTATAGACATGCTGGTCAACAATGCAGGCCTGACCCACATCGGGGGCACGGCCGAGCTGTCGTCCGAGGGGATCAGCACCATGTTGTCGCTGAACGTGTCCGCGCTCACGCGTCTCACTCACGCCGCCCTGCCTGGCTTCATTGCCCGCAACCGCGGGACAATCATCAATATCAGCTCGGTCCTGGCATTCCAGGCTTTGCCCCTCTCCTCCATCTATGCCGGAACCAAGGCTTTCGTCTTGCTGTTCACGAGCGGACTGCAGCAGGAGCTCAAGGACACACCCATCCAGGTGCAGGCAGTGCTGCCCGCCGGTGTCGCCACCGAGATTTACGATGGCTCGATCATGCCGCTCGACCAAATCCCGGCAGAACTGATCATGAGCGCAGATACGATGGTCGACGCGGCTATGGCCGGTCTGGATAGCGGCGAAGATGTCACCTTGCCGTCAGTGGCGGACATCGAGCTCTGGCACCGATACGCCGCAACCTCCCAGGCACTGTTCGCCGCCAGTCAGACCGGCTCCCCCGCGCCTCGTTACCGCGTTTAACAAGACCCCAGTCATCTGTCGTTCAGAACCCGTTCATCTCGCAGGCGGAATTGCGGCAAAGTGGTCTGGCGCTGAGGGAGCAGGCAGTGGTTCCAGTCTTTTTCGATGAAACCGGCAGGCAGCGGAATACTCATGTCAGCACCACATGCTGCGTCAGTTCCTCGATGGTGGTGTCGGCCTTGGCCACGTCACAAACCTTGGTGCCGTGGCTCATGATCACGAAGCGGTCACAGACCTGATAGGCGTGGTAGAGGTTGTGGGTCACGAGCACGCTCGAGACCCCTTCTGCCTTGAGCTCAAGCACCTGATGCAGGAGGGCTTCGGTTTCACGCACGGAAAGCGCCGAGGTGGGCTCATCGAGGAGAAGGACCCGCCGTTTGAAGAACACGGCGCGAGCAATTGCGACCGCTTGTTTCTGCCCGCCCGAGAGATCGCCCACCAGCTTGTCCGGACTGTAGATACCCGAAATATGCACGGCGCTTTCAAGCACTTGCATGGCAATCTCGCGCATGCGTTTGAGGTCAAGAAACCCAAAGCGGTCAGTGAGTTCACGTCCCAGAAAGATGTTGCGTGAGATGGACAGGCAATCCACCAGAGCGGTGTTCTGGTAAATGGTTTCAATGCCCGCCTCGGCGGAGTCGCGCCGGCAGGTAAAGTCGTGCCGCTGCCCCTCCACCGAGATATAGCCCGAACTCGGCTGGTGGATGCCCGAGATCATGTTGACCGTGGTCGACTTGCCCGCGCCGTTATCGCCAAGCAGGCCCACAACCTCACTATGCCCGACTTCAAAGCTGAGATCGGTCAGCGCCTTGAGGGGTCCAAAGGACTTGTTGATATTGTGCAGGGCCAACAGGCTCATATGGAAGCTCCCCGGCGATCGAGCCCATGGTTGAAGATCGAGGCCACCACGATCAGCGTGGCGATGAACATGTCGAGATAAAAACCAGGCGCGCGCATCAGCAGCAGCACGTCGGTAATGGTGAAGATCAGCATCACCCCGAGGAACACGCCCAGGATCGAGCCGCGTCCACCGCGTAGGGATAGCCCACCGATGACGCAAGCGGCGATCGCCTGCAGCTCCAGCCCGGCTCCCTGTCCCGGTTGCACGCTACCAACGCGGGTGGTCGCGAGGATACCGGCAAAAGCGGCCATGAAGCCGGCAAGGGCGAAGGCCATCAGCTTGACCCGGGCGGTGTTGACGCCGATCGCTGTTGCTGCCGAGCGATTGCCGCCTGTCGCGAACACATGATTGCCGAAACGGTGCCGGTGCAGCATGGCCCAGAACACCAGGCAGAGCCCGACAAACCAGATAAATGCGGCGTTGATGCCGAGTGCTGTGCCGCCAAACATGGCCTGGAACACCGGATTGGGATCAAAGCGCACCTGCACGGCGCCGTTGATCAGCAGCACCGCGCCCCGCCAGAACAACAAGCCACCAAGGGTAACAATAAAGGATGGCAGATTGAAGCGCAGCGTCAGCGCTCCATTGCCCAACCCGATCGCAGCACCGACCAGCAGGCCGACAGGGGCGGCAAGAAAGGCGTCCACGCCATGGCCCACCAGCACCGCCATGACCACGGCGGTCAACGTGTAGACCGAACCGATGGACAGATCGAACTCCCCGGCGATCATCAGCACACCGGCGCCAAGCGCCAGGCAACCCAGTACGGGGACCGAGCGCATCATGATGCCCATGTTCTGCGGCGACAGGTAGCGGAAGGTGTCAGGCAACAAAAGTCCGGCGATGATGCAGGCGAGTTGCACAACAACAAACACCAGCAGAATCGCACCTGCAGGCATCGACAGCAAATCGTGCAGCCACGTCGCTGCCGTCCGCCTCGGCGCAAGGGCGCGAGCAGGGGAAAGTTCGGTCACGGTGATATCCAGTTCTGAAGGGAAGCCCCGGCCATGTGGGCCGGGGCAGATCCCGTTAGCGATAGGTACCGATCAGTGGCTTGACGGCGCCAATGCGGCCTTGGTCCAGGAACGCGCCCTGTCCGGTGTCGACATCTGTCGGGGTCAAACCGTAGCGCTTGGCCATGGCGATCTGGGCGATCGGGTAGTAGCCCTGGAGATAGGGTTGCTGGTCCATGGTGGCGAACATCGCGCCCGTTTCCACCGCGTCTGCAATTTCGATCGCCAGATCAAAGCCGCCAAACGGTACGTCCACCCCAGCGTCGCGAATGGCGCCAGCCCCAACAGTGGAGGTGACCGAACCAGTGCCGAACACCGCCTTGATGTTTGGATTGGCGATCAGTGCCTGTGCCATGATGTTCTGAGCTTCTGCGGGGTCCAGGCCGGCACGCACTGTTTCAACAGTGATACCGTGTTCCCCCATAGCCTTTTCGATGCCGCCGCCGCGCGCCACGGCGAAGCTTGCCTCGGGAATTTCGCGTGGGTTGAAGACCGTGTCCCCTTCCTTGAGACCAAATTCCTCGATCATCCGGTTGCCCAGTTCGTAGCCGGAGGCGAACTCATCCATGCCAACATAGGCCTGCCGGCAATTGCCATCGCCGCCTTCCAGGTCGTCATTATTAAAACCGATCACCACGATGCCGGCTTCGACTGCCGCGCAAATGCTGTCGTCGAATGCATCCGAACTGGAGATGGACACGGCGATCCCATCCACGCCCGTGGCCGCGGCCGTTTCGATCAGATCATTCTGGCGCACTGGGTCGTTGTTGGCATATTGCACGTCCAGATCAACATTGAACGCGGCTGCGGCGTCTTGCGCGCCTTTGACCACGGGATTGAAAAACTGCACGCTCGGATCGAGATAGATGATCATGGTCGCCTTAACCGGCTCCTGATCCTGCGCCATTGCTCCTCCTAGGCTGGCGAACAGGGCGCAGCCTCCCAGCAAGGCGCACTTAAACTTGGTCAGTTTCATGGATTAGTCCTCCCTTTGAATTGCCCCGGGTCCTCCTCAGGTCCGGGTCGAGGGGCGTGTTCCGATCCGGAGCCCGCCGCTAGTTTTCGGTCGTGCAGCGCTCCTCAGTGCTCGAACCACGGTTGCCCGCGTCCAAGGGTCATATGCAGACCCTTGAACTGGGAATATTCGTCAAAGCCATAGCGGCCGAGTTCCCGGCCAGTGCCGCTCTTTTTGTAGCCACCGATCGGCAGTTCGGGTGTTCCGTCGATAACGGAGTTGATCCAGCAGCGGCCCGCCCGCAGCTTGCGCGTGGTCTGAATCGCGGTCTCAAGGTCGCGCGACCAGACGCTGGCCGACAGCCCAAAAGGGGTCCCATTAGCAAGGGCAACGGCTTCCTCGGGCGTGTCAAAACCTATGGTTGCCAGAACGGGTCCAAAGATCTCCTCTTGGGCAATGCGCATGTCTGGGCGCACCCGGTCGAACACGGTCGGGGCAAAGAAATTGCCCGACTTGGCATCGACCATGTCGCCGCCGAGCAGCAATTCGGCCCCTTCGGCCACACCGGCCGCCACATAGCTTGAAACTTTCTCGGTATGCTGCTGAGAAACCATGGCGCCAAATCGTGTGGTTGCGCCAAGGGGATCGCCAAAGGGCAGGCGCCGTGAAATGTCGAGTAGGCGCTCCAGCAGCGCCGGGCGGATGGCATTGGCAACGATAAGGCGGCTGCCGGAAATGCAGCATTGGCCGGCATTGTGGTAGACGCCATAGGCGATTCCGTCGGCCGCAGCCTCAAGGTCCGCATCGGCAAAGACGATCTGCGGTCCCTTGCCACCCAGTTCCAGGCCCACTCGCTTGACACCACCAGCGGCAATGCTCGCCAAGGCGGTGCCGACCCGAACCGATCCAGTAAAGGCCAGAACGTCCACTCGCGGATCTTCCGCCAGGACCTGTCCGACTTCGGGGCCGTATCCGGTTATGACGTTGAACACACCGGGGGGCAGCCCAGCTTGGAGGGCAATCTCGGCCAAACGAATTGTGGTGCCAGAGGTGAATTCGCTGGGCTTCACGACAACGGTGCAGCCCGCACCCAGCGCCCACGGAACGCGCTCGGACACGATAATGAATGGAAAATTCCACGGGGTAATAATGCCAACCACCCCAGCAGGTTCGCGCAGCACGAGTCCCAGTCGGTTTTCGCCGATTGAATTGTGGGTGTCCCCCTCAAGGCCGCGGCATTGACCAGCCGCATAGGTCCACAAATCAGCGCAGTATCCGATCTCCCCACGCGCCTGGCTCAGCGGCTTGCCCGTTTCGAGGCATTCGATCAGCGCCAACTCGTCTAGATCAGCCAAGATCCCTGCGGCCACGCGGTGCAAGATGGTTGAGCGCTCCGCTCCGCTCATGCGCGGCCAGGGACCATCGTCGAAAGCCCGACGGGCAGCGCTGATAGCCAAAGCAGCGTCTGCTGGGCCACCCGCGGGCCACACGCCTACAACTTTGCCCCGGTGGCCTGGGCTGTCCCGCTCAAAAACCCTGCCCGACTGAGCATCGCAAGGCACGCCATCGATCACCATACGATAGCTACGTTTACTCGCCAGTCGCGGATCACTAAGGTTTGGCGATACAAAGTTGGGCTGAAAGCGGGACTGGATGTTCATCGCCATTGCGGGTGGAACCCGCCTCTCCTCAGATGTGCCGGACGTTCATTGCGCCCTGTATGGAATTGTATGGTACCGTATGGCGGGGGCATGTGAGCTGTCAATCGGGATGAGACTTGTACGATGACCTTGGATATCCAGATGGCCGAGAGCGGCGAGAGCGCTGCCGTGACCATCGAGAAAGACCTTCGCCGCGCTATCATCGAGTTGGAGTTGCTGCCTGGCTCCCGCCTCTCCGAGCAGGAGATCGCCACCCGCTTGGGCGTGTCACGACAGCCTGTCCGCGAGGCGCTGATCCGGTTGGCTAATTCGCGGCTGATCGAGATAAGGCCCCATCGAGGCACCGTGGTTGCTCGCATCTCAGCTCAGGAAATGACCGAAGCGCTGTTCGTGCGGCAGTCCTTGGAAGTTGCTGTCGTGGCTCGGGCGGCGCAGTCCTTCGACCCTTGGCAACGCAAGCGCATCGCCAATCTGCTGGTGAAGCAGGAGGAGGCATCCAGCCGGCTCGATCACGCCGCCTTTCGCGAGCATGATGAGGCGTTCCATATTGCCGTGGCCACTGGGGCTGGCGTCGGCATGGCTTGGAGAGCCATCGCGGACATGAAAACGCATATGGATCGGGTCTGCAATTTAACCTTGCAGCGGGAAGCCGACATGCAACGCCGGGTGCGCGAGCATCAGGCGATCATGGAGGCCATCGACGCCCATGATGTGCAGCGGGCCCAGACGGCCATGGCCGAGCACTTGGGGAGCATACTGGACGATCTACCCGATCTGGAAAATCAGCACTCCAGCATGTTTATGTAAGCCTCTGCCCCTCAGCGAGGCGAAGGTTTACTTCGGCTGCGATTGGAGGCGGCCGTTATTGCCGCCGGTCGTTTGCGATCTCCTGCCAAACATCATAGGCGGCTAGAACGGTCTGGGTCTGGGCTTCATGGCCCAGCTGGAAAGCGTCTCCGTAGATGGTTTCATCGGGGTATTCCGTGATGAGCGTCACCGGCACTTTCAGGTCAGGGAATTCAGTGATGTTCACCGGAAAGCCGGAGTAAATGTCGAAGGTTAGTGCCCCGGCATGGGCCCGATAAAGCTCGATCTGTCTCGCGTTAAGTTCGGCGAGGCCAGGAACCCCAGTGAGTCTTTGGGCTACCTCGCGCGCTAGACGTTCGGCTTGGGCGCGATAGCCGGGCTGGTGCCGCAGGACCAGAAAGAAGCCTTTTGGCACGGTCCACAGGGCAAAATTGCGTGGCACATATCCGGTCAGCGGCCGCGTCCACTCGTGAGCGGGGTAGCCATGAAGGTTGACATGCAGGGCAGGGCTGCAAAGCGCCAGCATCTGCTCGCGGACGTCGCGTTCATAGAGTGGGCCGGCCTGCCGGTATTCTAGGTCGTCGCCGAGCGCCGTGTAGCGGGCGGCGTGATGCATGTGGCGCGGCTCGACCTCGTAAAGTTCACGGGCGAGGGCATAACCATCGGGGTTCTCGAGCGGCACGACGCTGAAGTGGGCATTCTTGCGGCCGGCAAGGCGTTGAGCCGCCCGCAAGGCGCCGACCACGCCGGTTGGCTCATTGGGATGTTGGCCGCCGGAAACAAGAACAGGGGCATCTGACCCGAGGTGATAGCGCCCCGATACAGTGCGCCCGCAGTAGGAGGTGCCGGTAAAAACCTCGCCGCCGACCGCTTCAAGTCCCTCATCAACATCATCAAAGGCAATGGGGGCCTGCGCGGTCTCGAGGGGCTGGCGGGGAGCCGAGGGCAGGGCGTGGCTATGATGGCGCAAGGAGATATCGAGGCGCGCTGGCCCAAGCCCATAGCTGACCACCGGGACAATGCGGCCGGGCTGCAGGCCACGATCGCCTGACGGCCGACCGGACTTGCTATGAAAAATCTCGAGACCTGAGAAGTAAAGATCCTCATGCAGTGCTTCGGTCAGGCTGATCACCTCCTCGCCGAGCGGCAGGGGCCGGTCGGCAATCGGCAATGTCACGGCAATGCGTAGCTCGTCAAAGAATGGCTCAGTAGGGCCCCACTCATAATCAACAATTGCTTTGATCGCTGTTGCAAACAGCGCCTCAAAGTCGGTTTCAATCCGCTCGTCAGCTACCGTTACACCCGCGCGCTCCACCCGCACCCAACCTGTGGGAGAAAGCACCTGCGCTCCCGTGTGATCCACATGGACACGGTTTGGCGCTTGCACCGCCAGGCTTGCCGAACTGCCATCCTCGTGCAGGAGAACGACGTCATAGTGAAGGTCGGCGTCAGCTCGGGGGGTGAAGCGGACCGGCACGGCCAAAAGACCGGCGAGCGGGTAAGCTTCGAGCAGGAATCGCCCAGGCTCCCCTTGGGAGTGAACAGGATAGGCTATTTCCACTGCGGCAACGCCAGCTAGGTCGATCTCTTCCAGAAAGGCGTGGACCAGTGGCTTGTAGGCAGAGCGAAACCGGGCCCGAATACCTTTTGCGGCGAGCTTGAGTTCCGCCGCGCGGCGCGAGCCTTCGTCGGCGAAGAGCCATGCCTCGACGTCAGTGGCATCGGCGAAGCGGACGGTGATCTCCTCGATGGTGGAGGGAAAGGTCCGGCGAAGTGGGAAGCTCATCGGCTGGTTCTTCCAGTAGGATCGAGACGGTCGCGCAGCCAGTCACCCAGGAGGTTCAGGCCGAGCACGGTCAGGAAGATGGCAAGGCCGGGAAAGACGCTCACCCACCATGCGGTCTGCAGGTAAGTGCGGCCGTCGGCCAGCATGCCGCCCCAGGACGGCGTTGAGGGATCAACACCAAGGCCCAGGAAGGTCAGGCTCGATTCCAACAGGATGTTGTTGGCGATGTTGAGCGTCATCAGCACGATCACCGGCCCCAGCAGGTTGGGCAGCAGGTGATGACGGATAAGGTTGAACCCCGACACGCCAAAGGAGCGAGCCGACAGCACGAACTCACGCTCGCGCAGCGTCAGCACCTGGCCGCGCACGATGCGTGCATATTGCACCCATTGGGAGACGATCATGAGGATGATGATGTTGGTCAGCCCACCGCCAATGATGGCCATGAAGGTGATGGCGAGCAGAATAAAGGGCAGCGCTAGCTGGATGTCGGCAAAGCGCATGACGAGGATATCCCAGATGCCGCGGTAATAGCCGGCAACAAGGCCCATGACGACGCCGATGACAACCGCGCCGGCAACCGAAACCATGCCCACAAGGAGGGATATGCGGCCCCCCCAAACCACGCGGGCCAGAACGTCACGACCAAGAGGGTCGGTGCCAAAGAGATGGGCCGCGTTCGTGAAGGGCGGCGTGAGACGCGCCATCAGGTTCACGCCCGTGCCGCCATCGGGAAACAGCAGGGGAGCGAAGATAACAGCCAGCGCGATGCTGCCGACGATAAGGAGGCCCACCAGTAGTTCGACCGAGCGAAAGGCGGAAAGCGGATGCGGCTTGATGGCAATTTCGCTCACGGTTCTACTCCGTCCAAATGCGCGGATCGACCAGGCCATAAGCGATGTCGACCAGAAGGTTGACCAGCACGATCATCAGCGAAAGCACCACGATCACGCCTTGCAGTACCGGGTAGTCGCGCGCAGACACCGCATCAAAGGCAAGCGTGCCCATGCCCGGCCAGTTGAACACGCGCTCCACCACGACGATGCCGCCCAGAAGGCCACCGAATTGCAGGCCCAGATAGGTGATCAGGGGAATAGCGCAGTTTCGTAAGGCGTGCTTGTAGAGGACGGCGCGTTCGGAGAGCCCCTTAGCCCGCGCGACCAACACATATTGCTGCTGCAAGATCTCCAGCATGGAGGTGCGCACCAGGCGCACATTGGTTGCCGTCAGGATGATGGCCATGGTGAGCGCTGGCATGATGAAGCTCTGCCAACCTTCGAGGCCGCTTGGCGGCAGCCATTGGAAGGTGATCGACAACAGCAACACCAGCATGATCGCAAGCCAGAAATTGGGAAAGGACAGCCCAACCAGCGACAACACGCGAATGAGCTGGTCGGGCCATTTGCCACGATGGGTTGCTGAAGCCACCCCCAGCGGGATCGAGACCAGGATGGAAACGACGAGGGAGGTGAGTGCCAGGGACAAGGTTGCGGGCAACGCCCGGCCAATGAGTTGACTGACGGGTGTGCCGCCCATGAAAGAGCGGCCGAGATCGCCGGTGAAAATGCCGCCCACGAAATCGAAATACTGCACCAGGAAGGGCCGATCGATGCCCAGGCCCACCCGAATGCGCTGCAGATCGGCTTCAGTGATACTGCCGACCCCTTGGCTCAGCATCAGGGCAGGGTCGCCGGTGAGCCGAATGGCAAAGGCGACGATCAGCGTGACGGCGAAGACGACGAAGGCTGCCTGCAACAACCGCTTGATAAGGAAACCTGCCATCGCTTCACCCCGGAAGTGCATGAGCCGCCCCGCCTCGCGGAGCGGCGAGTTTAAAAAGTCTCGGACTATTCGACGGTGACGTCGGTCAGGCGCAAGCGGCTATCGGGCGGGGCAACAAAATTGCCGACCCGGTCACTGACCGCGTAGATCTGGTTGACGTTGTAGAGCGGCATTTCCAGCGCTTGGTCGGCAACATATTTCGCGATCTGCTTCAGCACGGTCTCGCGTTCGGCGACATTGGTCATGCTGCGCTGCGATTCCAGCAGTGCGTCCAACTCGGGGTCGTTGCCATACGGGTTCCACTTTTCGCCTTCGTGGTACATCAGATAGGCGGTGTTGTCGTAGTCGAACGTCCATGCACCCCAGGACTGCTGCCACATAGCGCCAGTGCGACCGGCGGGAATGATGTCGTTGAGCAAGACATTGGTTTCATAGGGCTGGATGGTTGCCGTGATGCCAACAGCGGACAGGTAGGCAGCCACGGCCTGAGCGACTTCGTTGAAGGTGGCGTCGTTGCCGCGCACGTCGATCTGGACGGTGGCGCCGGGTTCGACACCCGCCTCGGCTAGCAGCGCCTTAGCGCCCTCGGGATCAAACGGGATAGGCTCCAGATCGGGGTCGTTACCAAAGGTCTGAGCCGACTGGAACGACGAGATTGGGGTCGCCTGGCCCGCGAGGATCGCTTCGATAATGGTGTCGCGATCGACAGCCATCACGAGAGCGCGGCGCACGCGCTCGTCGGCGGTAATGCCTTCATCGGTCTTGAAGCGCAGGGAATATACCGTAGGGCCGGGGACCGAAACGACCTTGAGATTGGGGGCCTGTTCAATGGTGGGGATGGAGCCGACCGGAACGGAAGGCGGAATCACCATGTCGATGCGGCCCGACTGCAGTTCGGCTACAGCGGTGGAGGGCTCGGTGATGAAGCGGAACACCACGCTTTGCAGCTTGGGTGCTTCGCCCCAGAATTCGGGAAAAGCTTCCAGAGTCACCTGGTTGCGTGCCTCGTAAGAGGCCATGCGGAACGGCCCGGTGCCGACCGGCTGGGTGTTGAAGACCTCATCGCCTTTTTCGGCGATATAGTCGGGCGGCACGATCATCGCGCCATAACCGGTCAACTTGGTGAGCAGGACCGGGTCGGGCTGCGACAGATGCAAAACCACCGTCATTGGGTCGACAACTTCGACGTTCTCGATGGAATTGTAGTTGGACTGCTGCGGCCCCACGGCGCCTTCTTCGCCAAGGAGGCGATCAAAGGTGAACTTGACGGCGTCGGCGTCGAACGCCTCGCCATTGTGGAATTTCACGCCATCCCGCAGCTTGAACGTGTAGGTGAGCCCATCCTCGCTGATCTCCCATTCGGTCGCGAGCGCCGGCACGATCTCAAGCTCGGGCGTGCGTGCCACGAGGCCATCGAAAACATTGTTGGCGACGGCGGACCAGTTAACGAGGAACGTGTCGATCGGGTCCCAGCTGCCGGGATCCTGAGGGGTCGCGATGTTGAGGGTGCCCGCTCCTTGCCCCAAGGCAGCGCCGGTCACGCTGAGCGCCAGGACGCTCGACAAGAGCGCTCCCTTAAGGGCTTTGTGCCAAAGTTTCATGCTCTCTCTCCTGTTGAATCTGGGGCCGATCAGTCTTCAATCGCAACCAGGTGCCCGGGCGCGACTTCGCGGTAGCTCAGCGCTGTTGGTTCCTGTCCGACGGGTCGCACGGGGCTGGGAATCTCCCCTTCCATCAGGGTCCGTCCCCAATCCTTTCCCGGTTCGGCGCGCGGCACGGCGGCGAGAAGGCGGCGCGTATAAGAGTGCGTAGCGTTCTCGAACACTTGCCGGCGCGTGCCGATTTCCACCACCTGGCCGAGGTAAAGCACCGCGACCCGATGTGCCATGCGCTCGACCACGGCCATGTCATGGCTGATGAACAGGTAGGCTAGGGAACGCTCTTCCTGGAGCGCCATCATCAGCTCGATAACCTGGGCCTGTACGGAGACGTCGAGAGCTGAAAGCGCTTCATCGGCAATAATCAGCTTGGGATCGCAGCTGAGTGCCCGCGCGATAGAAATACGCTGACGCTGGCCGCCCGAGAATTGGTGGGGATAGCGGCTGGCGACGCTCGGGTCGAGATCGACCTTGACCAGAAGCTCGGCGACGCGCGCCTGCAGCGCTTTCTCGTCTTTAATCAGGCCATGGGTCCGGATCGGCTCGGCGATGGAGAAGCCAACGCTCTTGCGCGGATCGAGCGAAGCGAAGGGATCCTGAAAGATATACTGGATTTCCCGCTTGAGGCGCATGGCATCGGCGCCGGTCATGTCGGCCACGGAACTGCCCTGATAGAAAATCTGTCCCGATGTAGCGGGCTGCAGGCCCTGCAGGGTGCGACCAATGGTGGATTTGCCCGAGCCGGATTCTCCCACCAGCGCAAGCGTCTCGCCCGGCCGGAGGTCGAGGCTGACATGTTCCACGGCGTGGACCCGATGCGTGACGCGGCCCAAAAGGGTCTTGCCTACGTTGAAGCGCACGGTGAGATCACGGATTTCCGCTATAGGAGCGGCTGAAAGGTCTGCCGTATCGTGGTCGCGATCCTTACCAATCCTTCGGGGTACTTCCCCGTCCATCACCGTCAAGGCCAGTCGCCGGGGCAGTTCGCGGCCTTTCATTGCCCCCAGGCGGGGAACCGCTGCAAGAAGCGTCTTGGTATAGGCGTGCTGCGGGTTGGCGAAAATTTCGCTGACAAAACCTTCTTCAACCTTCCGGCCCCGCCACATCACCACGACCCGGTCGGCGATCTCAGCGACCACGCCCATGTCGTGGGTGATGAAAACAACGGCCATGCCAAGTTCGCGCTGCAGATCGGCGAGAATGGCCAGAATCTGCGCCTGGATGGTCACGTCGAGCGCCGTGGTGGGCTCGTCGGCGATCAGCACCTTGGGTTGGCAGGCCAAGGCGATGGCGATCATGACGCGTTGCCGCATGCCCCCTGACAGCTGGTGGGGATAGCGGTCCAGCATGCTTTCGGCGTCGGCCAGGCGCACCAGCGACAGCAGGCGCACGGCCTCCGTGCGGGCCGCGCTCCGGCTGAGGCCGCGATGGAGCGTCAACACTTCGCTGATCTGATTGCCCACGGTATAAACGGGGTTCAGCGACGTCATTGGCTCCTGGAAGATCATCGCGATGTCATTGCCGCGAATGCGCCGCATATCGGCGTCGCTGGCCTGGGCGAGGTCCTGGGGGCCATTGCCGGCATCAAAGCGGATCTCGCCGCTCACGATGCGTCCATTGCCGTACTCGACCAAACGCATCACCGAAAGCGAGGTGACCGACTTGCCGGAACCGGACTCGCCGACAATGGCGAGCGTTTCGCCGGGACGTACGCTGAAGGATAGATCCTCAACGACCCGGCTGGCCCCAAAGTCCACCGAAAGGCCACTGACTTTCAGGATTGGCGAACTGGTGTTGGCCTGCGCTGCGTAATCGGTATTCATATTGTGGCGGCCGCCCGCGCAGCCTGATCATAGCACCCGGACAAATGGCGCAGCACGCTGGCCATGTTCGACAGCTCTTCCTGGGAAGGACCAGCAGAGGTGGCGCGCACCAAAAGCTCCTCCCGAATACGCGCATAACGCCCGCACAGCTCAATCCCGTCTTCCGATATGCGCACTGTCTTTTCCTTGCCGGCCCGCCCGCCATGAACCAGGCCTGCGGCTTCGAGCTTGCGGATGGCATAGCTGGCGACATGCGTGTCGTTGATATCGAGCACGAGGCAAATATCGGCCAGTGTTTTCGGACGATCGCGATGGCGGATAGAATGAAGGATCAGGATCTCCATAGCCGACAAACCCGGCTGACCTGCTGCGGTCATGCAGCGCACCATCCACCGCGAAAAGGCATGAAAGACCTGCGTCACCCCGAACTCCAGTTCCGAAAGGCCCGGCGATGAGCCCTCAGCCAGATGCTGGGAGGAAACAATTGGGCCAAAGGCTCTGTCGCCCTGTGCTGTCCGGGGCGGATGCGGTGTCGTCCGTGTGGACTTCGGTGAACCCGTCAAACTCGCGGTCCTTGCATGTCTGCTTGCCGCACCTGCAACATCTTATCTACGTCGTGTCAACAAAGTTGCATCTTTTTTCCGCACAAAACGGTCCATGCCTTGATTGCACTCAGCTGTGTTGAGCTCATGCATGGTCAGGCTTCAGTTCGGGGAGATCGAGCTCCACACAGCCCGTCCTGCTCTCGGCCTCGGGCTGCCATTTTTGATGCCGGCTTTGGGGCAAACGGCCAGGCACTTGAGTAGCGGATCGCCCAACCCGTCCCTGTAAGCGACGTCTCGCTGGACTAGGAAGGCCTCGCAGGCCCCCGGTCATCTTGCCGGAGGAATGTGCCACAGCCATAGTAAGCGGGCGAACAGATGTTTGCTCAATGGGACAACACTATAATGCGTAATTTGAAGTGCCTCGCCGTTTCTTGTCTTGCCCTTCTCGCAAGCTTGCCTGCTGCCAGTCTTGTGGCCGCCGAAGTTCGTCCGGGCGTGGAGTTTGCCGGTACGATCGAGTCCGAAGGATCGGCCCGCGCTCAGATGCAAGCGCTGATGCTTGACCTCGCCAGTTCGTGGGCCACCTGCGATACAGATCTGATGCGGGCCACCTTGGCGGAGGACGTGGACTTTTCCTATCCTACAAGCCGCGTGCTTGGCATTGATGCGGCGGTCGCCGATCTCGAACTGTTTTGCGGCCAGGCCGAGGATACGAGCTTCTTCCTGCCGGCCGACGCTTTCTACATTGATGCCGAAGCCAATCGGGTCGCCATGGAAATTCAGTTCCGCACCATCCAGCGCGGTAGCCGCCAGGTGGTCAACGATGTCTGGATCGCCACGGTTGTCGACGGTAAGGTCGCCGTGCTCAAGGAATATCTCGATGGGCGGGTCAAAAACCTGCAGGCGCAGGGCGTGCTTGAATACGAAGAATCGCCGGAGTTCCTCACCCCGTGGCCGACTCGCACCGAGCAGTGGAAGGATTGCTTCCCCGTCCTCAAGGTCGAGCCCACCAATATGTGCCCGGCGCAATAGTTTTGAGCGCGCAGCTTGCCTTGCTGCGCGCCCAACCTGAATGCTTCGGTCTTGCCGCAGATCTTGTGCTCTGCGACGCAACGCAACATCATGACGTGGGCGTTCTATTGCTTCTTGTCCGCACGGATAGGGCGCCCGGTGGATTGCACTTCTACCGGCGCCTCACAACCATTAGAGCTGTTTGATCCCAACCCGAGTCGGTTCCTTGTCATGTCGTCATCTGGTGCGCAGCGCCTCAACCCGCTGCACCTGATCGCAGCCTTTGCAACCGGGGGTTTGCTGTCGCTCGCCGTGTTCATCAATGGCGAAGCGGGGCGTTATGGCGGGCCCATGTTTTCGTCCTGGCTTGCCCATGGCGTCGGCATGGTTGTTTCCGTAGCGGTGTTGGCGATCGTTTGGCGCCAACAACGCGCTTCAAGCCAAGCTGCGCAGGAAAAAGCGGGCAAGGCACCCCTTTGGGCTTATCTCGGGGGCATCTTGGGCGCAGCGACCGTGATGCTGACCTCCACCGCCGTCAATTCGCCGCTCGCCCTGGCGGGCACGCTGGCGCTGGGCCTGGTCGGTCAGGTGGTGCTTAGCCTAGCCGCCGACTTCTGGGGCTTGCTCGGCCTGCCGCGGCGACGCCTTGAGTGGCGCGATGCCGCTGCCGTGCTCCTGATCGGGGGCGGCAGCATGGTCATCATCCTGTTCGGACTGGGTGGCGCATGATTACGTCCAGCGTCTTCGCTTTCGTCGCGGGTCTGCTCGTGATCCTAAGCCGCCAGGTCAATGGACGGTTGTCCCTGTCCAGCACGCCGCTGATATCCTCCTTCTGGAATCACGGCGTCGGCTTTGTTTTCCTCAGTGCCATTGCCCTAGTGATCGGCGGGCTCATTCCCAGCAACCTTGCCGCTATTCCGTGGTGGGTTTTCACGGGTGGGGCGCTCGGGGTGGTGTTTGTCGCCTCCGGCTCCTGGCTCTTGCCACGTATCGGTGCCGTTAATTCGACGCTCCTCGTGATCGCCGGGCAGATGGTATGCGGCGTCATTTTCGACATGCTGCGCGGCGCACCGGTGACGCTGTGGGCGGCAAGCCTTGGCGTGGTGATGATCCTGGCGGGCATGGCGCTGACGCAAAGGCGGCGCTGATCGCTCCAGCCGCCTGCCGCGTCAGCTTCAGGCCTTGAGGACCACGACCTTGGTCTTGACCGGGGTCCGCTCATAAAGATGGACCATGTCCTGCGTCAGCAGGCCGATACAGCCGCTGGAAATGCCCTTGCCGATGGTTTCAGGCATGATCGTGCTGTAGATGGTGTAAAGCGTGTAGGTGCCGTTCTGATAAAGATAAAGCGTGCGCGCGCCTAGAGGATTGCCGAGGCCCGGGGGCATGCCGCCGGCATATTTGGCGACCTCGGGCTGGCGCGCGATCATTTCCCGGGGCGGCGTCCAGACCGGCCATTCGGCTTTGCGCCCGATATAGGCGTCCCCGCTCCACAAAAAGCCTTGGCGGCCGACATTGGCGCCATAACGCGTGGCATTGCCCTCGCCCTCGATGCGGTAGACGTAGTAATTGCGCGGATCGATGATGATCGTGCCAGGGGCTTCCGCCGTGTCGTAGCGCACGATGCGGCGCAGATATTTCGGGTTGATCTTGCTGACATTGACCGCCGGAACGGGGAAGCGTTCCTGGGGAAGGGGGCCATAGGCGAGCTTGGCTTCAGCCAGGCTCATATCGGTGCCCGAGCTGGCGCAGCCGGCAAGCCCCACGGCGCCAAGACCGGCCGCAGCGCCCACCAGGAACCGGCGGCGGTTGAGCGAACATACCCCCGCTGCGGTGGTCATTTCACCGGCACCGGCAAATCCATCGTCCATGATGTTCCAACCTCCCCATGCCGGTCGCGGGGGTCTGTCCAACTGCATCCACCGGTCCGGCCGAGGCAGCTTGTTCTCATCGATGGCAGTTGGCAAGCATGGTCTTGCTCCTGCGGCCGAGCAGTTCACGATTCTTCGATGGTCCGGCCCCAAGTACTAGAAGGTAAGTAGCCCTGTTTCAGGGCTGGCTCTTCTTGATACTTCTGCCAGTCAACTAACCTTATAAGTCTGCGGTGGGGAATTGGGGCTCGCTACTGAGCGCTTGGAGACCTGAAATGATCCATGGAGAATTCAGATTTCTCCAGCAGAGCGTTTAAGAGGGCGAAAGTAATGTGACCGTAACTACTTTGATAGTTTGATGTGCGGCAGAGATCCTTACGAAAGCGGCTGCCAGGTTGGCCGACTAACGTGTGCGTAAATCGGCATCCGCGTCATGAATAGACTTCAACACGGCAAAGAGCACAGCATAAGGCCAGTGGCGACGGTTTCGCTCTGTTTAGCTTTGGCCCTTGTGCTTGCCTTTGCCGTGGCCGCGTGGTGGGCAGTTCATAGAATAGACACCAGGGAACTGGTGGAAGAACAGCATTATATTGCCGCGGGAATTGCTGCTCGCAAAGAGCGCATCGCTATGGAGCAGGACAGCTCCGCTGCCGGAGACGATGCCGTCGTCAACCTACGGGCGGCGAACCAGACCTGGATCGCCCAGAATCTGGTCGAGTGGATGGGGACCTTCTTCAAGCACGATCGCGTCTACGTCATTGCGCCGGATAACCGCGTGGTGCGGGCCGCCAACGAGGGCGTGACGGCGGAACCCGAGGTCGACCCCCGTGACTTGCCCACCGTCGAAGCACTAACGCAGTTGCTTCGTCAGGAGATGGCCGCCGTTTCAGCAGCCATGAGCGACTCAACTGCCGCCATTACTGGCTTGGGACTGTCTGAAACCGCCCGCCTAACCGACGGGCAACTGGCGTTTGTGAGCATCAGGCCCGTTGTTCCAACAAGCCGCGCCGTAACCCAGACTCCAGGCAGTGAGTTCCTGCATGTTTCAGTTGTCTTGCTAGGCTCGGGATTTCTCGACCAGCTCGGCCGGCAAGCGGGCTTGACTGACCTTCGGATCGGGGGACCCGGGAAGGGTAGCGGTACACTACCGCTGCTCAGCAATGCTGGCCGCATAGTTGGCTTTGTTGTTTGGACACCAATAAAACCGGCACTGGCATTGTTGAAGGATAGCGCCCCTGCCGCGCTGGGCTTGTTGCTGTTGGGCTCCGCCGGGATGGGCGGCTTGCTGGTGTGGCTCCGGCGAACCACGCTACAACTGGAGCAAAGCCAAGCCCAGATCGAGTTCCTGGCCTTCCATGATCCTTTGACCGGCATTGCCAACCGGGCCCTCTTTGAAGTTCGGCTGCAGGAGGCACTGCAGTATGAGTATCTGGCCAAGGCCAAAGTCGCGCTGGTTTGCATTGACCTCGACAAATTCAAGGAGATCAACGACACGCTCGGCCATGCAGCCGGCGACCAGCTTATCAAGCAGGTTGCGCGCCGCTTGTCTGCCACCCTCCCTGAAGGAGCGACGCTGACCCGTCTGGGGGGCGACGAGTTCGCGCTCGTGCAGCCTGGCGTTGTCAGCGACGGACATGCGCGTTTCTTGTGTCAATCGATGCTGGACAGCTTCCACGATCCCTTTGTGCTTGGCGGCGAGGCGGTCAATGTCACGGCAAGCCTCGGTGTCGCCCTTGAAGCTGGGGACGCGGTATCCACCGCTGAAATGATGCGGTGTGCCGATGTGGCGCTTTATGCCGCCAAGGCTGCCGGCCGGAACTGCTTCAGGATTTACGATCTCTCGATGGACCAGTTGCGGCGGGAGAAGCGAATCTTGGAAGTCGACTTACGCAATGCCATCCTTGGAGGAACCGAGCTCCATTTGCTTTATCAGCCCATTTACGGCGCACTGGGCGGGGAGATCGTCGGGGCCGAGGCCTTGGTGCGCTGGAACCATCCGGTGCGCGGCCCGCTCTCGCCCGACAGCTTCATAGGCGATGCCGAAGAGCGGGGTGTCATTCACGAGCTTGGTCTGTGGGTTTTGGCACAAGCCTGCGGCTTTGCAGCCATTGCCGAGCTGCCCTGGATCGCGGTTAACGTGTCCCCCCTCCAGTTCGATGATCCCAACCTCGCCGATCGCATCCTCGACGTTCTTTCCAACCAGCATCTGCAGCCTGACAGGCTTGAACTGGAGATTACCGAAGGTATCCTGCTGAAAAATTCCCCAATGGTGCGCGATACGCTGGCAAAGCTGAGAACGGCCGGGATCAGAATTGCACTCGATGATTTCGGCACCGGATATTCCTCCATCAGCCATTTGCGGCACCACAGCGTCGACAAGCTCAAGATCGATCAATCGATTACCCGTGACCTCCTGCGGGATACGGCCACGAGCACGATTGTCCGTTCCATCATAGAAATGGCGCATGCCTTGGGCGTGAGCGTGACTGCGGAAGGCGTGGAAGACGATCTGCAGCTGCAACGGCTGAGGAACTTGGGCTGCGCCAGCTTCCAGGGCTATTTGCTGTCTCGGCCCATCCCCGGCGATCGCTTGATCGAGATAGTGGCATCAAGCAAACAGGGAAACTTGCTGCAGAATCTGCGATGACGCGCGGGGCCGGGCACAAGCACGGTCCGCCCCCTAAAGGCAGAGAGTGCACCTTCAGCAGACCGTGGCGCTGTGCTGTGGACCGTGTGGGCACCGCATCTTTAGCTCGGCTTTACGTACCTAACCCCCAATTCACATCGAAACTTTACGCGCCCCGGGAGCATCTTCGCGCCGGTTCGTTCGTGGAGTTTCGAGATGTACCGGTACAACTGGTATCTGCATCGCCATTTCGGCGGTGCCGCGCAATGCGAGGGTGCGGCGCTTGGGCGGCGCACGCGGATCACCCTGGTCGTGGTGGCCCTGCTTTACGCGATTGCAGTGGTCGGGGCCCTCGTCCTGCTGACCTGATCGGCCGCGCACCCCACCACCAGCCCCCATTTTGTTTCAAGGAGAACGACACCATGTCGGCTCATGCGTCTTTCGCTCATTTTTCCACCTTTGCCCGCTTGCGCCGAGCGGGGGAAGCGGACCTGCCGCAATTGCGGGCCCTGAGCGAGCGAGCCTGTGGCGAAGGCAAGCACACCGCCCTCGATTGGCCCGAACTGCTGCAAGGGGAGGGTGCCTATGTGCTGGTGGCCACCGAATGCCACCTCGTGGTTGGCGTTGGCATCTTGGCGCACGGCTATAGCGCTGCAGAGGCCTCCCTCCCATTCCTGCTGGTGAGCCCCGATGTACGCTGCCGTGGCATTGGGCACCTCCTGCTCGAAACCCTCGTGGGCCGTGCCCGCTCCGAAGGCGGCGCCGTGCTTTATGCCGCTGTGCCCGAGCGCGCCGATGGCTTGGCGCGCCTTTATGCCGAGCACTGCTTTTTCGATCTGGGCTCGGGCGAATGGGCCTTCGGGCTCTGGAACGGTCATCAGTCCCGCTCTTATAGTGACATTGCCGTGCCCTGGCACGATCCGGTTGCCCCCGAAGAGTCGGCCGCCCAGTGCCTGCTGGTGGCCATGGGCGCATTGGAGCCTGCCATGCTGCTGACGCCGCGCGCCCGCCAGGTCGTGGCCCATGAACTGAACTCGGAAGGCGCTGACTTGCCCGTGGCGCATGCCATGGCGCTTGCCGCGGCGCGGCGCCGTTATGTGGTCCGCATTGGGTTTCAAGCCACGGGCGCCTTGCTGGCGCCCGATCTCGCCGATCGGCTCATCGAGGAGCCCATGCCCGGCACGCCCGAAATGATCCTGGGCTATCTCGCACGCCGCCAGATCTGCATCATGCGCCTTCATCTGCCGCGCCTGGCGGCGGAAACCGAGCCGCGCTGGTATCTGGTGACCGGTTTCGACGGCTTTCTGTTCCGCCTCCATGACGTGACCGGGGACAGCCTCGCCAATCGGCGCAATGTGGTCACGGCCGCTGAAATGCGCCTGGCGCTGCAGGATTGCGAACCCGATGACGCCCTGATCCTTTCCAGGGTGGCGTGATGGCCTGGATGCTGTTTTGCCAGGCGCGGGCGCGGGTGGTTCATGGCGCCGCCCCGGTGCGAGGGTCGCGGCGAGAGCGCGACCGGGAGGCCGAACGGGACGTGCTGCTGCTGGTAAGCGCGGTGGGACTGCCGTTCTGCAGCGGCCTTGTGGTCCTTGCCACCCTATTGTTTTGAGGCGCCTCCCGGCGCCTCTTTTCTTTATGGCGGCCTTATGCGGCATGACTGCTTTTCGTATGGAAACTTTACGCTCCGCGGGAGGAATGTCCGGGCCTCTCTTTCCGGAGGCTCGATATGTTCGACATCTTCTTTCTTGCCCTTGGCCTGGGGTTTTTTGCCCTGACTTATGCCCTGGCCCGGCTGTTGGCTCGCGTGTAGCGCCATGCTGTTCTTGCTCTGGGGCGCCGGCGCCCTCGCCATTGCCGTTTACATGGTTATCGCCCTGTTCCGGCCTGACAAACTTTAGCGGAAACTCACCAAAATGAACTGGCAAGGATGGGCGGAAATCGCCCTGACCCTTGGTCTCGCCCTCGCATTGGGCTGGCCATTGGGTATTTTCATGTCGCGCGTCTGGAACCGGGAAAGCACCTGGCTCGACCCCGTGCTCAAGCCCATCGAGCGCGGCTTTTACGCCGCTTGCGGCATCGACCCCAACCGCTCGCAGGGCTGGCTGGGCTATGGCGCTTCGCTGCTCGCTTTCAACCTCGTCGGCTTTCTGCTGCTTTATACGATGCTGCGCCTGCAGGGCGTGCTGCCGTTCAATCCGCAGGGCTTTGCCGGGGTGACTCCGGATCTCGCCTTCAACACGGCGGTCAGCTTTGTGTCCAACACCAATTGGCAAAGCTATGCCGGCGAAACCACGATGAGCCACTTCACCCAGATGGTGGGCCTGACCACGCAGAACTTCGTTTCTGCCGGCACCGGTGCCGCCATCGCTGCCGCGCTGGCCCGCGCTTTCGCGGGCAACAAGGAAGCGGGCATCGGCAATTTCTGGGCCGATCTGGTGCGCACCACGCTTTACGTGCTGCTGCCCCTGTCGCTGGTCTTTGCCGTGGGCCTCGTTGGCATCGGCGTGGTGCAAAACTTGGCCGCAACCGTTTCGGCGACCACGCTGGAAGGCGCCAGCCAAACCATTTCGGTGGCGCCCACCGCCAGCCAGCTCGCCATTAAGCAATTGGGCATCAATGGCGGCGGCATCTTCAACGCCAACTCAGCCCATCCCTTCGAGAACCCCAGCCCGCTCACCAATCTCCTGACCGCTGTAGCCATCAACGTACTGGGCTGGGCCGCATTCTTTGCCTTTGGCCGCACGGCCATTGCCCGCAAGGATATTCGCGCCCTCGCCACGGCCGCCATCATCATCCTGGCGGCCGGCGCCGCAGTGATCTACCACAGCGAAGCCCAACCCGCTCCCGCCCTTGTTGCCGCCGGGATCGAGAACCCCCTCAACCTGGAGGGCAAGGAAACCCGCTTCGGCATCGCCAGCACGGCCGCCTGGGCGGCCCAAACCACCGGCGCCTCCAACGGCTCGGTCAACGGGATGCATGACAGCTTCTCGCCCCTGGGCGGTGGCATGGCCATGCTCTTGATGATGCTGGGTGAAATCCTGCCCGGCGGCATCGGCTCGGGCATTGCCATCATGGTCGTCATGGCCGTGCTCTCGGTGTTCGTGGCTGGCCTCATGGTCGGGCGCACGCCCGAATATCTGGGCAAGAAGATCGAGGCGCGCGAAATCCAGTTCGCCATGGTGGCGCTCCTGATCGTACCGCTTTCGACCCTGGGTTGGGCGGCGCTCACCGTGGTGTGGCCCGGCAGCTTGTCGAGCCTCTTCAACCCCGGTGCGCATGGCCTGAGCGAGCTGCTTTATGCCTATACCTCGGCCACGGCCAATAACGGCTCGGCCTTTGGCGGCATCTCGGCCAATGTGCCCTGGTGGAACACCACGCTGGGCCTGGCCATGCTGATGGGGCGCTTTATTCCCATCGTGGCGGTGCTTGCCATTGCCGGCAGCATTGCGGCCAAGCCCAAGCTGGCCCCCAGCGCTGGCACGCTGCCCACCAGCGGCACGCTGTTTATCGGCCTTCTGATCGGCATCATCATCATCCTGGGTGCCCTGCAGTATTTCCCTGCACTCGCCCTCGGCCCGATCGTCGAGCACCTCCAGGTGCTTGAGACGATTGGGGCCAATTAAGGTTTCCCATCATGACATCAGTGGATTTCAACGCCGGGTCGTCGACACCGAGGCGCCTGGCCAGCAGCTTTTCGCCGGCCATGCTCGCCCGGGCGGTGGGTGAGAGTTTCAGCAAGCTCGACCCCCGCAAGCTCTTCGGCAACCCGGTTATTCTCGCCACCGAACTGGTGGCGGTGCTGGCCAGCATTTCGGCGGTGGTGGCCTTTACCTCGGGCGGCAATGGCGGCTTTGCCACCGCCATCGCGCTTTGGCTCTGGGCCACGGTGCTGTTTGCCAACTTCGCCGAAAGCGTCGCCGAAGGGCGCGGCAAGGCGGCGGCCGATAGCCTGCGCGCCACCCGCACCACCACCAAGGCCAAGCTGATCGTTGACGAAAAGCAGGGCCTGATCGTCCCCACGCCGGCCCATGAACTGGGCCTGGGGCAGATCATCCTCGTTGAGGCCGGTGACGTTATCCCCGTGGACGGCGAAATCATCGAGGGCATCGCTTCGGTCAATGAAGCGGCTATCACCGGTGAATCGGCCCCCGTGATCCGTGAATCGGGCGGCGACCGTTCGGCCGTGACCGGCGGCACCACGGTTGTGTCCGATTGGATCAAGGTGCGCGTCACCGCCCAGCCCGGCTCCACTTTCCTTGATCGCATGATCGCCATGGTGGAAGGCGCTGATCGCCGCAAGACCCCCAACGAGATCGCGCTGGCCGTGCTTCTCGCCGGCCTCACCCTGATCTTCCTGATCGCGGTCGTGACCCTCCTGGGCTTTGCCGCCTATTCCGGCCTCGCGCTTGATCCCGTGGTGCTGGGCGCCCTTTTTGTCTGCCTGATCCCCACCACCATTGGCGGGCTCCTGTCGGCCGTGGGCATCGCCGGCATGGACCGGCTGCTCAAGGTCAATGTGCTGGCCACCTCCGGCCGCGCGGTGGAAGCGGCGGGCGACGTCGACACGCTCCTGCTCGACAAAACCGGCACCATCACCTTCGGCAACCGCATGGCCACCGAAGTGATTGCCTCCCCCGGCATTCGCGACGATCTCGCCTTTGAGGCGGCCGTGATGGCCTCGTTGGGCGATGAAACCCCCGAGGGCCGCTCCATTGTGGAACTCGGCCGCAACAAGGGCGTCACCACGCAAGTGCCGGCTGGCGCCCATGTGATCCCCTTCTCGGCCACCACCCGCCTCTCCGGCCTCGATGCCGGCGGCAAAAGCTGGCGCAAGGGCTCGGTGGACGCCATTTTGCGCTTCACCGGCAAAAGCGAGGCCGACACCCCGGCCGCCTTCCGCCAGGCGGTGGAACGCATTGCCCGCTCCGGCGGCACCCCGCTCGGGGTCGCCGAAGGCAGCAACCTCCTGGGCGTCATCCACCTCAAGGACGTGGTCAAACCCGGCGTCGCCGCCCGCTTCGCCGATTTGCGCAAAATGGGCCTGCGCACGGTGATGATCACCGGCGACAACCCGGTCACCGCTGCCGCCATTGCCGCCGAAGCGGGCGTTGACGACTTTTTGGCCGAAGCCACCCCTGAGGACAAGCTGCGCTTGATCCGCGAAGAACAGGGCAAGGGCCGGCTCGTTGCCATGTGCGGCGACGGCGCCAATGACGCTCCAGCCCTCGCGCAGGCCGATGTGGGCGTTGCCATGCAGACCGGCGCCCAGGCGGCCCGTGAAGCGGGCAATATGGTGGATCTCGACAGCGATCCCACCAAGGTCATCGAGATCGTGGAAGTGGGCAAGCAGATGCTGATCACCCGCGGTGCGCTGACCACCTTCTCTATCGCCAATGACGTGGCCAAGTATTTCGCCATCATCCCGGCCCTGTTTGTGGGCGTGCTGCCCCAGCTGCAGGCCCTCAACGTCATGGCCCTGCAAAGCCCCGAAAGCGCCATTCTCTCGGCCGTGATCTTCAATGCGCTGGTGATCGTGGCGCTGATCCCGCTGGCCCTGCGCGGCGTCAAATACCGTGCCGTGGGCGCCGGAGCGCTCTTGTCGCGCAATCTCTTGATCTATGGCCTTGGCGGGCTGGTGGCGCCATTTATCGGCATCAAGCTGATCGATCTGGTGCTCACCGCTCTCGGTCTGGCCTAGGAAAGGAACCAGGAAAATGCTGAACCAAGCAAGACCCGCCCTTGTCTCCATGCTGCTGTTTTCGCTGCTGCTGGGCGGCGCTTACCCCGCGGTGGTGACCGCCGCCGGGGGCGCGCTGTTTCCTGCCCAGGCCGAGGGCTCGCTGTTGCGCAACAATGAGGGCGTCGTGATCGGCTCGCGCCTGATCGGGCAAGTCACCACCGCCCCCCATTATCTGTGGCCCCGCCCATCGGCGGCTGGCGACGGCTATAATGCCGCCGGCTCCTCGGGCTCCAATCTGGGGCCGCTCAATCCCGCTCTCCTTGAGCGGGTGGCGAGCGATGCGGCGGCGGTGCGGGACTATGCCCCCGCCGGTGCCCCCGTACCGCCCGATGCGGTCACCACTTCGGGCTCGGGTCTCGACCCTGAGATTTCGCCCGAATTTGCCGACCTGCAGGCCGACCGCATTGCCGCAGCCCGCGGCATCGACGCCCAAGCGGTGCGCATGGTTATTGCCCAGAACACCGAAACCCCCTTGCTTGGCTTTATCGGCCAGCCCAGGGTCAATGTGTTGCTGACCAATCTGGCCCTCGACAGCGCCTATCCCCTGCCGGCGCCCACGGAGTAAACTCGCCTTGCAAGACTACCGACGCCCGGATCCCGAAGCTTTGCTCATCGCCGCGCAAAACGCGCATCGCGGCAAGCTCAAAGTGTTCCTGGGCATGGCCCCGGGCGTCGGCAAGACCTATGAAATGCTGCGCCAGGCCCGCCGCCGCAAGGCGGAGGGCCTCGACGTGGTGGTGGGCCTCGTGGAAACCCATGGCCGCAAAGAAACCGAGAGCCTCTTGCGCGGGCTCGAAGTTCTGCCGCGCCAACCCATCGACCATCGCGGCCGCACGCTCCTCGAATTTGACATCGACGCTTCGCTGGCTCGCCGGCCCGAACTGCTGATCGTTGATGAATATGCCCACACCAATGCCTCGGGCTCGCGCCATCCCAAGCGCTGGCAGGATGTGGAAGAACTGCTTTGCGCTGGCATCGATGTTTGGACGACGCTCAATGTCCAGCACCTCGAAAGCCTGGTGGATGTGGTGCTCAAGATCACGGGCGTGCGCCAGCGCGAAACTGTGCCCGACAGTGCCCTCTCGCGCGCCGACGATATCGAAGTGGTCGACATCACCCCGGCCGAGCTGCGCGAGCGCATGGCCGCCGGCAAGGTTTATGTGCCCGAAACCGCGCGCCTCGCCGCCGACAATTTCTTCAAGCCCGAAAACCTCACCGCCTTGCGTGAACTGGCGCTGCGCCGCGCCGCGCAAACCGTGGATGACCAGCTCAATGCCGCCATGCGCGTCAAGGGGCTCGAAGGGCCTTGGGCCGCTGGCGATCGCATTCTGGTGCTGGTCGCCGATGATGCCATGGCGGGCGGCCTGGTCCGGCAGGGCCGGCGCCTCTCGGACACCATGAAGGACGCCCCCTGGATCGTCGCCCATATCTCGCGCGGCCGCCACGAAGACGGCGATGCCGGCACCACCTCGCGCCTGACCGATGCGCTCAAGCTCGCCGAACAGCTGGGCGCCACCACCGTCGTGCTCAATGGCGACAATCTGGTTGCTACAGCCCTGCAATATGCCGGCCAGAACAACGTCACCCAAATCGTGATCGGCAAGGGCCCCGATAGCCGCCTGCGCGAACTGTTGGGCCTGTCCTTGGCCGCCGAATTGCTGCGCGCCGCCCGGGGCGTTTCCATCCATGTGGTCACCGAGCCGGGGGAAAGTGCTCCGGCACAGCGGCGCTGGTGGTGGCTGCGCGGCCTGCGCCATAGCTGGCCCTCCCACCTTGTGGGCATGGTTTATGTGGCCGCGGCTACCGGCATTGCCCACCTGCTGGATCAGCGCTTCGAACGCGCCGATCTGGGGATGATTTTTCTGGCCGCCATTCTCGCCGCCGCGCTCCTCCATGGCTTGTGGCCCGGCCTCGTAGCCGCGGTATTCGCCTTTTTGCTTTATAACCTCCTTTTCCTCAGCCCCCGCTACAGCTTTGCCATCGGCTCGCCCACGGACCTTCTGACCCTGCTGGTGTTCCTGGCCGTCGCATTGGCCACCGGCATTCTCGCCGGCCGCTCGCGCGACCGCACCCGGGATGCCCAGCGCCGGGCCGGCGATGTCGCCTCGCTCCTTGTCGCCAGCCGCGCCTTTTCGCGCGCCCCCACGCGCCTCGACGCGGCCAAGGCCCTGGTGGAGCAAACCACGGCGGTCACCGGTGCTAAATCGGTGGTGCTCTTGCCCCGGGGCGATGATCTGGAACTGGTGGCCGGCGCGCCCGATCTGGCCCAGCTCGGCGCCGGCGCCATGGCCGCCGCCCGTTGGTCCTGGGAACGGGGCGAGCTGGCAGGGCAGGGCACCGGCACGCTGCCGCAAACCAGCTGGACTTTCCGGCCCCTCCAGGGCGTCGCCAGCCGCACCGGTGTTCTGGGCGTCGAGGCCCAGGCGCCGCTGCCGGGCTCGGATCGCGAAAAACTGCTGACCGCGCTGGCCGATGGCGGCGGCGTGGCGCTGGAACGCGCCGATCTGGTGCTCCAATCGGTGGAAGCCGAAACCCTGCGCCGCTCCGACCGCTTCCGCACCGCGCTCCTCAATTCCGTCAGCCACGATTTGCGCACGCCGCTGTCGACAGTCCTGGGCGCTTCTTCGACCCTGATCGAACTGGGCGACAAGCTCGAAGCGCCAGTCAAGCTCGACCTGCTCCACTCCATCCGGGAGGAAGCCGAGCGCCTCAACCATTATATCCGCAACCTCCTCGACATGACCCGGCTCGAGGGCAATGGCGTGACGCTCCGCCTCGAAGCCTGCGATGTTGAAGCCATTCTGCGGGCCGCCGCCGCCCGCCTCAGCCGGCGCTTGGGCGAGCATTCCATTTCCTATGATTTCCCCACGGCACTGCCCATGGTCATCGTCGATCCCGGTTTGCTGGAACAAGCCGTGGTCAATATCCTCGAAAACGCCATTGCCTATTCGCCCGACAACACCGAAATCAGCATCGCCGCCTATGAGGACCGCTCCAAGATCGTGATCAGCATCGAGGATGAGGGCCGCGGCATTCCCACCGCCGAGCTGGAGCGGGTGTTCGACAAGTTCCGGCGCCTTGAAGAACCTACCGACCGCGGCAAGGGCGTTGGCCTTGGCCTTTCCATCACCAAGGGCTTTATCGAAGCCATGGGCGGCACCATTCAGGCCGCCAGCCCCATCCATGGCGATAAGGGCACCCGCATGCTGATCGGCCTCAACAAATCGCCGCAGGATCACTGGATCAAGCCATGACCGAAATCCGCAAACGCGTCCTCGTGATCGATGACGAGCCGCAGATGCATCGTTTTTTGGGTCCGGCACTTGAGGCGGCAGGCTATGCGCATCTGCGGGCAGATAACGGCGCGCAGGGCTTGCGCGAAATCGTGCTGCGCAGCCCCGATGTAGTGATCCTCGACCTTGGCCTGCCCGACATGGACGGCAAGGATGTGCTGGTGAAAGCCCGCACCTTCTACGATGGCCCGGTGATCATCCTTTCCGCGCGCGACAAGGAAGGCGAAAAGATCGAGGCCCTTGAAAAGGGTGCCAATGACTATGTGGAAAAGCCTTTCGGCATTGGTGAACTCCTGGCGCGTATTGGCGTCGCACTCCGGCAGCGAGGAGCGGTGCAGCCTTCGCAGGCCAAGGTGTCCTTTGGCGACATCGTGGTGGACCTCGATCTGCGCTATGTGACCCGCGCCGGCGAGCCGATCCGTCTGCCACCCAAGGAATATGCCTTGCTGACCCGCCTTATCGCGGGGCAGCGCAAGGTGTTGACCCACAAGGAACTGCTGAGTGCAGTTTGGGGCGCTGCTCATGTCGAGGACACGCAATATCTGCGCGTGGCGATCGGCCAACTCAGGCAAAAATTGGAACGGGACCCGAGCCAGCCCGCGCATCTGATCACCGAACCCGGTATCGGCTACCGCCTGCTGCTGGATTGAGCGGCGCCGTCTGGCGCCAAACGGTGGCAGCGGGCAAGGTCTAGATGGGCGCCGCCCGCGGCTGTTTCTCCACCAGTTGCATCAGGGGCACTAGCAGATGCTCTTCAAAGGCGATGTGACGGCGCAGGCCCTCGAAGAACCCGCGCAGCATGAAGCCCGCGGCTTCGGGCGAGACGCGGCGCCGTCCTTCCCCATAGGAATGCAGCATTTCCTGCACTTCCTCGGCGTAGAACAGATCGAGCTGGTGATCAAAGCGCAGCTGCTTGAGCGTTCCACCGAGTTCTGCCTGCAGCGGCTTTAGGGTAAGAAGAGCGGGAAAGATCTCGCCTTCCTCGAGTTCCTGCGCCTCGGCCAGGAGGGGTCCGAGCGCGCGGGAGAGGGCGAGGCATTTGTGCCGGTCGACATTGTTGGCAGGCTGTCGGCCACCGTCTCGAGTTCGTCGCACATGGCGAGAAGCCGGCGGTGCTGGGTGGAAAATCCTGCGGCGCGGTTATGGTCAGGCATGGGCGTTCTCCGCGATTGATGGGGTACGGCGCAGCGGCACGAGGCGGCCGGCCTTGAGGCTGAGCACTGTGTCAAAGCCGCTGGGTGGCAGGCTCGCATGGGTGATGACGATGACGGTGCGTTCGCAGGCAAGCTCGGGTAGGTCGGCGAGGAAGGCAGCTTCGGTTTCGCAATCGAGGCCGCTGGTGGGTTCGTCGAGCACGATCACGTCGGCGCTCGAAAGGAGCGTGCGCGCGAGGCAAAGCCGGCGCGCCTGCCCGGCAGATAGGCTCAGGCCCGCTTCGCCCAGATAGCTGTCGAGCCCCTCGGGCAGGCCCGCGACGAGGCCATTGAGCTTGACGGCGCGCAGCACGTCCCACAAAGCCGCGTCGCTCGCCTCGGGCGCGCCGATGCACAGGTTCTCGCGCACGGTGTCGAGGAAAACAGGGGCATCCTGGGTCATCAGAGCCAGACGCCGGTGCAACTCAGCAGTGCGGATGGCGCGCAGGTCGATCCCGTTGAGCTGCACCGCACCTGCCTGCGGATCGCAAAGACGCGCCAGCAGCTGGGCGATGGTCGACTTGCCGGCGCCGCTGGGCCCGACAATCGCTGCCACACTGCCGGTTGGGATGGTGAAGCTGACATCCTTGAGCACCGGCCGGTCGGCATCATAGCCGAAGGTGACGTTCTCGAAGCGCACCGTGCCACCAGCGGGCACGGCGACAGCCTTGGCGGCTTCGCGTATGCCGGGCGCTTCGTCGGCTAGATCGCGCAGCCGTTCGGCCGCGGCGGCAGCCGAGGCCAGCCGAGTGGCACTGCGCACCAGCACCGCACAGGCTTCAAAGCTCGCCACGACAGCCAGGACGAGACCGGCAAGCAGGGGGCCTTTCAGCACCCCGGCCTGCATGGCCGGAACGCCCGCCAGGAGCGTGCCGATAATGGCGGCGCCTGTTGCCACCTGCACCGTGGCCGAAGCCAGTGCTCCATAAAACCCCAGGCGCCAGCGCGCCCGCGCCAGCCGTTCGCCGGCAGCAGCGGCCGCTTTACTGGCCCGATCGGTTTGCCCGAAGAGGACCAGGTCCTGGTGGCAGTCGAGACCGTCCAGCACGGCCTGGCGCAGGGCTGCCGAAGCGCGCACGGCTTCCTCCCCGCTGCGGCGGGAAGCCAGGATCAGCATCACTGGTACGAGCACGGCGGCGGTGAAAAACGCCCCGGCATAAACTAGCCCAGCGGCACCCGACACGGCGCTCAAGCCCAGGCTCATGGCGAGACCCGTCAGCACGGCCGTGGTGATCGGTCCCAAGGCCACGAGGAAGGCAGTATCGAGTGCTTCCACATCGGCGGTGAGGCGGCTGACGAGGTCAGCCCGGCCATGACGGCGACCCAGCGGCAGGATGGGAAAGAGTTTGCCAAAGAGCCAGTGACGGATGTCGCTGAGGAGGCGCAGCGTGGCGTCATGCCCCGCAAGCTTTTCCCCATAGCGCGACAGGATGCGGATAAAGGACAGCCCTCGGACCCCGGCTGAAGGCGCAAAGAGGTTGAAGGCTGCCCCGGCGGTGCTGATGGCGGCGGCGGTCAGGAACCAGCCGGACAGGCCCAGCAGCGCTATGCCCGCGGCAAGGGTCACGAGCGAGAGGAGCAGGGCGACAAGGAGGCGCCGGCGTTGCCGCGCGAACAGCGGCGCGAAGTGCGGGAGCGCGTTCATGCGGCGCCTTTCCGGGAAACAAGAGCTGTGCGGGCAGGGTGGGGTGCGGCCAGGATGCTGCCGCCGGCAATGCGGAAGACCTTGTCCATCCGCTCGGCGACCGCATGGGAGTGGGTGGCGACAAGGAGCGTGCGCCCCGCGGCAAAGTCGAGCAGTCCGTCGAGCACCTGGCTTTCGGTTTGCGCATCGAGATGGGCTGTAGGCTCATCAAGCAGGATCAGGGCAGGATCGCGCAGATAGATGCGCGCCAGCGCGAGCCGCTGCACTTCACCGCCCGAGAGCCCGAGGCCATTTTCGCCCACGAGGGTGTCGAGCCCAAACGGCAGCGCATCGGTAAAGGCGGTGACCTTGGCGCGTTCGGCCGCCCGCCGCACGGCTGCATTGTCGGCGTCCGCGCAGCCCAGCCGGATATTGTCGGCAACCGTGCCGGCAAAGATGCGCGGGCGCTGGCCCAGCATGGCCACACGCTGGCGCAGTTTACCCTCCGGCACCGCAGCGAGCGGGATGCCATCGAGCAGCACCGTGCCCTCAAATGGGCGCAGGCGGGCAAAGGCTTCCAGCAGTGTCGACTTGCCTATGCCGCTCATCCCCAGGATCGCGTAATGCGCGCCGGCCGGAACCTTGAGGGCCGCCTCGGTGATGACCCTTTGCTCATCGGGCGAGGCGATGGTGAGGCTTTCCGCACTTAACGACATGCTGCGACGTTGCGCTGGTGCATTCACAGGTACGGCCTGGGCTTCCGGCGCCGTGGTCAGCTCGGGCAGGTCGCCCAATTGACGGGCGATCTCGCCGGCCGCTGCCTTGGCCGATGCCCGGTCATGGTAATGGGCGGCCATCAGGCGCAGCGGCTGGTAAACTTCGGGCGCCATGAGGAGGCAGAACAGCCCCGCCTGCAATGTCAGCTCGCTGCCGCGCAGGGAAACGAGGTCGAGAAAGGTTAGCCCGACATAAAGGGCGACACCGGCAACTCCGAGTGCGGCGAAGAATTCGAGCACCGCCGAGGACAAAAAGGCGATGCGCATGACGCGCATGCTGCGCAGGCGCAATTCCTCGCTGGCGTTGAAGATATCGTCCGTCTCGGCCGCTTCGCGCCCGAACAATTTGAGGGTCACGATGCCCCGCAGCCGGTCGGCGAAGCGGCCGGTCAGCCGGCTCAGCGCTTGCGCCTGGGCCTTGCTGGCGCTTTCGGCGCCCCAGCCGGCGAGGGCCATGAAGACCGGGATGAGCGGTGCGGTGAACAGGAACAGCAACGCCACCACCCAATCGATGGGAAAGGCCACAATGGCAAAGGCCAGCGGCAGCACCCCGGCCTGCACCATGGCCGGCATGTAGCGGGCAAAAAAGCCGTCCAGCGCCTCGACCTGCTCGACCAGGGCGGTGCTGAGCGCGCCTGAAGACTGCCGCGCGGTCCAGACGGGTCCCCGCGCCAGCACGGTGTGCAACAGCTCGCGGCGCAGCCTGGCCTTGAGCCCCTCGCTCGCGCGCACCGAGATGATCTCGCTCAGGACGGCCAGTGCTGCGCGGGCGCCGATCAGCCCGCCGACAACGAGGATGGAAGGCACCAGCTGCGTCAGGCCAGCACCCTCAATCACCGTGCGATGGATCACATCGGCCAGCACCCAGGCTTGCGCCAGCAGCAGCGCGCCGCTCAGCAGCGGCAGTGCCAGCGCCAGAACGGCGGCGCCGCCGGCCTGGCGGTAAAGCCGGGTGATCCACCGGCTGCGATCGCGTTCGGATAAGGGAGTGTCGGTCATTACGGGGCCTTCGAAAAGATGGGCTTATCTAGGTGCTCCGTGCCCCCGGCCGCCTTGATCTAGGTCAAGGTATTTTGGCCCCGCCGGTCCTATCGAGGCGCTCATGCCGGCAGGTGCCGGTTTGATTAGGGGCTTTTCGCATGATTGATATGACAGTCGTCGATCTGTCGCGCCTGCAGTTCGCGGCGACAGCGATGTACCACTTCATCTTCGTGCCGCTGACCCTGGGACTGTCGTTCCTCATGGCGATCATGGAGAGCGTCTATGTCATGACCCGCCGGCCGATCTGGCGGCAGATGACATTGTTCTGGGGCGTCTTGTTCGGCATCAACTTCGCCATGGGTGTCGCGACCGGCATCGTGATGGAATTCCAGTTCGGTATGAACTGGAGCTACTACAGCCATTATGTGGGGGACGTGTTCGGCGCCCCGCTCGCCATCGAGGGCCTGATGGCCTTCTTCCTCGAAGCAACCTTTATCGGCCTGTTCTTTTTCGGCTGGGATCGTCTCAAGCCGGTCACCCATCTGGTGGTCACCTGGCTCGTGGCCCTGGGCGCGAACTTCTCCGCGCTCTGGATCCTGATCGCCAATGGCTGGATGCAGAACCCTGTCGGGGCGCTCTTCAATCCCGACACCATGCGCATGGAAGTGGTCAACTTCGTCGAGGTGATCTTCAATCCGGTGGCGCAGGCCAAGTTCGTGCATACGGTTTCGGCCGGCTATGTCACCGGCTCGGTGTTCGTTCTGGGCGTAAGCGCCTTGTTCCTCCTCCAGGGCCGCCATGTGGAGCTGGCCAAGCGTTCGATGACGGTTGCCGCCTCGTTCGGTCTGGCCTCGGCCCTCTCGGTCGTGGTGCTGGGCGATGAGTCGGGCTACGTCGCCACCGAGCACCAGCAGATGAAGATTGCTGCCATGGAGCTCATGTATGAGACCGAACCGGCCCCTGCCGGGCTCAATCTCTTTGCCATTCCTGGAGCCGACAACCGCCCGGCCTTTACTGTCCAGCTGCCCTGGGTGCTGGGCCTGATCGCGACGCGCTCGCTCGATCGCGACCTGCCTGGCATCACCGAGCTGGTTGAGCATGCGGCGGTGCGCATCGCCAGTGGCGTTGAAGCCTATAAGGGGCTCGAGGGCATCCGGGCCAATCCCGAAGACAGTGCTGCCCGTGCCCTTTTCGAAGAACACCAGCGCGACCTCGGCTATGCACTGCTGCTCAAGCGGTATCGCGACGACGTCCAGAACGCCACGGGCGAGGAAATCACCCAGGCAGCCCTCGATACCGTGCCCGATGTCTGGCCGCTCTTCTGGAGCTTCCGCGTCATGGTCTTTGTGGGCATGTTCTACATCGTCTTTTTCGCGCTATGGTTCCTCAAGGCCAGCCAGCACCGGCTCCACACCAACCGTGTCCTGCTGTGGGCGGCCGTCCTGACCATCCCGCTGCCCTGGATCGCCATCGAAGCCGGCTGGATCATTGCCGAATATGGCCGCCAGCCTTGGGTGGTGGAGGGCGTGCTGCCCACCTTCTACGCGGCCTCGGGCCTCAACTGGTGGGACCTGGCCATCTCGCTGACCTTCTTCATGATCGTCTACACCGTCCTTTTCGTCATCATGACCTGGCTTATGGTGCGGGTAATCAAGGCGGGCCCTTCCGACAAGCTCGGGCTTGGCCTTCCCGAAGAGGATTTCACGGGTCGGCGCACGCCGCCTGCACCCAGCCCCAATGCGGAGATCGCAGCTTAAATGAGTGCTATTCCTCTCGACTACGAAGTGCTGCGCCTCATCTGGTGGGGTTTGCTTGGCACCCTGCTGATCGGTTTCGCTATCATGGGTGGCATGGATCTGGGCGTGGGTGCCCTGCTGCCCGCGGTGGGGCGCACCGATGAGGAGCGGCGCGTCCTCATCAATCTCATTGGCCCCACCTGGGAAGGCAACCAGGTCTGGCTGGTTCTGGGGGGCGGCGCGATCTTTGCCGCCTGGCCCACCCTTTATGCGGTAAGCTTTTCCGGCTTTTACATTGCGATGATCGCCATCCTCCTGGCGCTGATCCTGCGTCCGGTCGGTTTCAAGTTTCGCGGCAAGGTCAAGGATCCGCGCTGGCAAAAGGCGTGGGACTGGGGGCTCTTCATCGGTGGCTTCGTGCCGGCGGTGGTGTTTGGCGTGGCCGTGGGCAACGTCTTTCTCGGCGCTCCCTTCGGTTTTGATGGCAATATGCGCATCAGCTATGCCGGCAACTTCTTTGGCCTGCTGACGCCGTTTGCTCTCCTAGCGGGGATCGTCAGCCTTTGCATGCTCCTCACCCAGGGGGCGAGCTATATTGCCATGCGCACCGAAGGCATCACCGCCGAGCGGGCACGCCTTTATGGCCGCTGGGCCGCCCTTGCCACCATCATTCTCTTTGTGGTGGGCGGGATCGCGGCGCTGTTCTTGCTCGACGGCTATCGGGTCACGAGCATCCAGAACCTGGCCGGCCCCTCCAATCCCCTGGGCAAGACCGTTGTGGTCGAGCGTGGCGCCTGGGCGGCCAATTACAGCGCCTATCCCTGGATGATGATCGCTCCGCTTTTGGCAATCCTGGGTTCGGCCACGGCGTTTCTTGCCCTTGGCGCCCGGCGCAAGCTTGCCGCCTTTATCGGCTCAAGCCTTGCCATTTTCGGCATCATCAGCACGGCCGGATTGTCGCTGTTCCCGTTCCTGCTCCCGTCTTCGCTCGATCCCTCGATGAGCCTTACGGTTTGGGACAGCTCGTCGAGCCAGCTCACCTTGTTCCTGATGCTGGTGATGACGATCATCTTCCTGCCCATCATCCTTGGCTACACCAGCTGGGTCTTCAGCGTCATGCGCGGGCCCGTCACCACCACCAGCCTTGGCCGCAATCCCAACGCTTACTAGGAGTTCAGTTCAATGTGGTACTTCGCCTGGATCCTCGGGGTAGGGCTCGCCTGCTCTTTCGCCATCCTCAATGCCATGTGGTACGAGATGCGCGACGATCGCTTCTGAGAGAGCGCTCGGCGGGACGTGCTTGCATGTCCCGCTTTTTCATTGTGGCCTCTACCCGCCGAGCCTATCGAAGGGCAGTCCGCCCCGGGCTTGAATGCCCCTCATTCGGTCGTCCAGGCCATCTTCGATTCCTGATTGCTACCGGTCCGCTTAGCTTGCTACCATAGCTTGCCTGAAGTCCATGTCAGATGCCTGCTCATGGAGGCTCGCAATGGATCGCTTATCCCATCGGACTGGTGTCACCTGGAAGTGGCGGGTGGCATTTGCGTGCACTGCATTCGCGGTGCTCTTGCTCCCGGCCGTAGCCACGCAAGTGTCTGGCGAAGTGAACTGGGGCGCCGAGGATTTCTTTGCAGCAGCGGGCCTATTGGCGGCAGCTTGGGCTGCAATCGAAGTTCTTTTCAGAGCGGTTCAAACTGTCCGCGCACGATTAATGGGCACAAGCTTAGCGCTCATTGCTCTTCTTGCCATCTGGGCACAACTGGCCGTCGGCATCTTCTAGCTCTCCAAACCTCTCACCCCCTGGGATCGTGACCTCCATCGAGCGAGCCATCGATGTCGATGGCAATCGCGCCGGCCTGTCCTGCTAGTGGGCTCAGCGCGGGGATCGGCGCCACTTCATGGCCGCGCCTTGCGAGTTCTTGGTGAACTGATGGTGGGAACTGACCTTCAAGTTTAAGCGTGTCGCGGCTGTCCGAAAATGTCCGTCCCAGCAAGAACCTCCCGCCCGCCAACGCTTCGGCTGGCCGTCTGCCGTAATCAATGAGGCGCGTGAGCAGCATGGCGAGCGTTTGCGGCTGCCCGTCCGCCCCCTGGGTCCCATAAAGCAAGCCTGGCTTGCCGTTGCGCAAAGCCATGCCTGGATTGAGGGTGTAAAAGGGTCGCTTACCGGGTCGAAAGCCGTTGATGTGGCTGGGATCGGGATCGAACGCCGCCCCCCGGTTCTGCCAGAGAATGCCGGTATCACCGGCAACCACCCCACTTCCCCAATCAAAGTAGATGCTCTGGAGCACGGAGGCACAGCGACCCTCCTTGTCAGTGGCGGCGAAGTACACCGTATCGGCGGAGGCAAAGACCTGGGGCCAGGCCATGGCCCGATCGCTGATCGACGCCGCCTTCGCGCGAAGTCGCGCCGGATCGAGCATGGCACCGAAATCGACATTGCAGCTATCTGGATCGGCGATCATGTTGCGATCGAGAAAGGCATGTTTGACCGCCTCCACCACCAGGTGAACATGCTCGGCGCTGTCCTCGGCAATGGACGAGAAATCAAAATGGGAGAGAATGCCCATGATGCTCAGTGTCGTCAGACCCTGTGTGGGCGCTGGCGGCGCAAGAAGCTGCAAACCCCGATAGTCGATGGCAACAGGGGCGGCGCTGCGCGTCTGCGTCGCGGCAAGATCGGCATGGTCGATCGGGACCCCCGCCGCCTTGAGGCCCCGGACGATCCTGTCACCGAGTTCTCCCTCATAAAAGCAACGTGCCCCGTCCTTTGCTATCGTCTCGAGCGTGCGGGCGAGCTGGGTTTGCACACAGCGGCCTTCTTGCCGGAACAACGCATCAAACCCGGGCCAGCTCGCCGTTTCCTTGGCACGTAGTGCCAGCCAGTACGCTTGGGACGCTGAAACCGCGAACCCGTCTGCGGCGATCTTAATGGCCGGGGCGATGAGGTCGCCTAGGGAGTGCCGGGCGGGCCAGTGCGCCAGTGCATGGGCCCAGCTGTCGACCACCGCAGCGGTGGTCAGCACCGAGCCGGGGCCCCTGACGGGCATGGGAGCCGTCACCTTCCCATACTTTATCGCCTGCCCGATCCCCAGTAAGGATGTTTCGGTTCCCTGACCATCGGATACCAGCCAGACCGCGTCCCCGCCAATGCCGCAAAAATGCGGATAGACCACCGCTAGCACTGCATTAACGGCGATGGCGGCCTCAATAGCGTTGCCGCCTTCGGCCAGAACATTTTCGCCCGCCTTGGTCGCGACGGGATGGGGGCTGACAATCATGCCGGGCATTACGGAAAACTCCAGAACATGGGGATGGCCGCCGCCGGGCCGGCAACGGCAAAGATGAAGGATTCAGCCCATGTCGGCATGGCTTGATCTCATGCGTTGGAAGCAGTTTGAGGCGGGAGCAAAACCGGGCGCTGGCGTGCAAAGGTTTTGCGACCCCGCTTGAGTGCAAACAGCGGTGGCGCGATGGCGCCCAAGGCTTCCACCTCATCGGGGGCATCGAGCACCACCAGATCGGCGAATGCACCCACTTCAACCCCGTACCCCTCCAGCCTGAGAAGCCGGGCAGGACTTTCGGTCACCAGGTCAAGCACGGTGTCAAAGTCGAGCGGACCGGCATGACACACATTGGCGTAGAGATTGGCCATGCGCAGCAGTGAGAAATCGCCAAAGGGCGTGAAGGGATTGAGCACATTGTTGGTCGCGATCGAGCAGCACACCCCCGCGCTTGCCAATCGATGAACCGGCGCAACGCCGCGAGGCACGTCTTGAGTGCGATCTCGTCCGGTTAGGAAGAGGTCGGTGGCAGGCAGCGAGGTTACGGCGACTCCGGCAGAGACCAGCCTCGTCGTGACTGCGGCGAGGGCTTCGGGCGTGAGCGCCGACAGCTTGGTGGCATGGCCGACAGCAACTCTTCCCCCGAGCCGCCGCTTTTCGGTTTCGTGCAGGACCGTGTCGAGGTGCGTCCAGCTCGGGTCCAGGTCGAAATCGAGATGAAAATCGATATCGACCTCGAAGCGCTCGGCGAGGTCGAAGACGCGGCCTATATGAGCTTCCGGCTCCGTGTCGGTATAGGGGCAGCCTCCGACCAAATCCGCGCCATTTTCCAGCGCCTCGACCAGCAACGCCTCCGTCCCGAGATTATTGAACAGCCCTTCCTGGGGAAACACGCAGATTGAAAGATCGATCGCCCAGGCATAGTCGCGCTTGAGCTGCCGGATAGCTTCATACGAACGTAGACCGATCTTGGGGTCGATCTCCACATGCGTGCGCATATAGCTCGTGCCCTGGACAATAGCCCGCTCGAGGCATCGGGCGCCCCTGTCGTAAACGTCCTCGACGCTCATGCCATGTTTGAGCGCTGAAACAGCGGCGATGGCTTCGCCCAGCGTTGCATGATCATGCCCGCACCGATCCAGCAGGCACGCCTTGTCGAGATGAACATGGGTGTCGCAAAAGCCAGGGAGGACAATGCAGCCTTCCACATCGTCGACAGGCGCATCGGCAGTGATCTCGCGCTCGATGGCCTTGATGCGCCCGCCTCCGATCGCCATGTCCCAGACGCCCTTGCGACCGCGCAGACATGCTTTGCGGAAAATCAGATCGATCATAGGCAAGAACTCCCTTGCAGCGGCGCGTCAGTCGCATACACTTCTGAAGCATTATTGCATTCACTTTGGCAAGGTCCAGTGCGCCAAGGCCACTGCTCTATGGAAGGACAGATCGATGGCTGCAACCCTATCCTCACAGGACATCCTGGCTCGTCTAGTTGACCAGGACGCCGAGATCGTGCGGCAATATCTAGATGCCTCCATGATCCCAGACCCCGATGCGGCAGCCGAATTCGTGGGGCCCGATTTCGTCGTCACCTTTACGGGCGGCCGAGACTACGATCACCCGCGGGGCCCGACGGGCTTCAATGCTGCGCGATACAAATGGGTGAAAAAGAGCATGGAGCGCTTCGATGTCGCTCGCTCAACTGACGAGACAGTCGTCTACAGTATCGGAACGCTTTATGGTGAATGGCCTGATGGCACGCCGTTCAAGGATAATCGCTATGTCGATCGCTTCGTCGTGCGGGAAGGCAAAATCGTCAAGATGGATGTCTGGAACGACAGTGCCGAGTGGATTCTCAATCCATCGATTTCACGGCGCTAATCAGCTAGATAGTGCGGGTCAGCGCTTGCTTGCCGGCCGGCGCCCGGGCGGCCGCGCCACCTGTTCGGCATAAGGCGCAAGGATATCCATGAGATCGCGGGCACGCGCCTCCGGCGCTACCAAAAGCGCGCGTTCGGCGACTTCCTCAAGATGACTACTCATCAGTTTCATGGCGTTGTCGGTGGTCCCGGCAACGAGTGCGTCTATGATTTGACTGTGCTCATTAACAGCGCAGTCGGCCGAATGAGGACGGCTAAAGGCTGACAGCGTCAAGGCGCAGCGGTATGAAACTTCGTTCACATAGCGGGTGAGGATGGAGTTGCCAGTCATCTCCGCCAGCAAGACGTGGAATTCGGTCGCCAGGCGGATCGAAGCCGCTTGGCTGCCGCCACTCGCTGCCTGCTCTGCTTTGACGTGATCGCGCAGCTGGGCGACCTGGTTCTTGTGGAGCCGGCCGGCAAGCGCCTTAACCACTAGCCGCTCCAGCTCGATCCGGACCTCGAATGTGTCACGGGCTTCTTCCATTGAAGGTGTCGCGACCACGGCGATCCGGTTGCGACGCAGATCGACCAGGCCTTCCGCGCCCAGTTGGCCGAGCGCATGACGCGCAATGGTCCGGCTGACGCCAAAGCGCTCGCCCAGCGCATCCTCGGGCAGCCGATCACCCGGGCACAATGCGCGCTCGACAATGGCACGGCGTATGGCTCGGCAGATGGCCCCGGCCTTGTCTTCACCCTTGGAGCTATCGCTGTCCGCATTGCTTGGCATGGTGCTCCTGGACAATCTTCCCGCCCTTGTGGTGTGCCGGTGATAGCGGCGGATGCACCGGCAGGCAATGTCGGAACGCCACCAGATGACTTGCCGCCGCCCATTCTGAATCCACCCTATGCCTAAACGATGTGCAGAATCTTCTCTGCGTTGCATAACTGATCAGGCTCAGGTCTGCAGAAAGCGGTGTTAAAGCCGAAACTTCCGCGATTTTCGGCAGCTCAGCAAACTGGCACTGAGATTGCATACAGTTCTAGTTATGATCAGTATGCAACCCACATCTCCTCTTTCCCCGGTGGCAAGCGCTGAGGCGGCTTCCACATCGCGCGTGATCCCCGCCGTCGAACTGTCACAGGCTACGGTGACCTTTGGCCGGGGCAACAACCAGGTTCCGGCCCTGTCGGAAACCTCGCTCAAGATTGCTGATGGCGAATTCCTCGCCCTCGTAGGCCCGTCCGGATGTGGCAAGTCGACAATCCTCAAGCTTGCCGCTGGCCTGATCAATCCGACCACTGGCGCCGTGATCGTGGGCGGGCGCGAAGTGGCCGCAAAGGCGTTGCGAATTGGCATGGCCTTTCAAAACCCGACCATGCTGCCATGGCTGAGCATCGAAAAGAACGTGATGATGCCGCTCAAGATCGTGCGGCCGTTCCGGCACGAGTTTCACGCCAAAAAGAGAACGGAGTATCGTGATCGCGTCCATGCGCTTCTTGATGACGTGGGGCTGAAGGGCTTCGCCAATCATTTTCCCTGGCAGTTGTCTGGAGGCATGCTGCAGCGGGCCAATCTGTGCCGCGCGCTGGTTCACGAGCCGCGCCTGCTTCTGCTCGATGAACCCTTCGGGGCCCTGGATCAGTTCACCCGGGAGGAACTCTGGGGGACCTTGCAGGCTCTTTGGATCAAACTGCGCCCCACGGTGCTTCTGGTTACACATGACCTCAAGGAAGCCGGTTTTCTTGCCGAGCGCATCTGCGTCATGAGTGCTCGTCCAGGCCGCATTCTAGACAACAGTGCTGTCACCTTCCCTCGGCCCCGCACGATCGAGATGACATTTGAGTCAGGCTTTGTAGATCTCAACCAACGCTTGCGCGGCCTCATCGTCGACGCGCGCGGCGGTGCCCGCCCCAGCGAGGAGTCCCGCATATGAGCTACACTCTTCGCCGCCGGCTGGCCGCGGCCGCCGTTATCGTCGGGTTCTTCGTGCTTTGGGAAGTGCTCTGCCTTGCGCTCGGCATTTCAGACCTCATCCTGCCACGACCCTCGCAGGTATTTGCCACCTTGTTCTCACGCATGAATGTGCTGTGGCCGCACATAGTGCAGACGCTGGTCACAACCTTGATCGGCTTCGGACTGGGGGTCGCGATCGGCGTTCTGATCGGCGCGGCGGTCGGGGTTTCGCGCACCGCCTATGACACGGCCTATCCGCTGCTTATCGGCTTTTCATCGATCCCCAAAGTCGCCGTGGTGCCGATTTTCGTTCTCTGGTTTGGCTCCGGCACCGTGCCGGCAATCCTCACCGCCATCGTGATCTGTTTCTTCCCTATTGTCGTCAACATCGCGACTGGCCTGGCGACGACCGAGCCGGAACAGGAAGACGTGCTCAAGGCCCTTGGCGCCAGCAAGCTCGACATTCTCTGGAATGTCGGGCTGCCCCGTACCATGCCGTTCTTTTTCGCGTCGCTGAAGGTGGCCGTCACCTACGCGTTCGTTGGCACCGTGCTGTCCGAAACCGTCGCCTCCAACCGCGGCATCGGCAATGTCATGATGACAGCCTCATCAAATTTCGACGTGCCCCTCGTCTTTTCCGGGCTGTTCATTCTCGCGGCGCTCGGGGTCGCGCTCTACGCCATCTTCTCGCTGATCGAGGGTCGGGTCACCGGCTGGGCGACCCGCAAGCGGGACATTCCGACCTGATCCATTCACATCGCCCCACGCATATGGAGAACTTGAATGAAACGTCTACTGATTGCGGGCCTCGGCCTTCTCGCTCTGACCACCTCGTCAGCCTTCGCGCAGGAGCTCACCGATATCCGCTTTACCCTCGGCTGGGTCACTCAGGGCTCGGACGCCGCCTTCTTTGTCGCCAAGGACAAGGGGTACTTCGAGGAAGAAGGCCTTAATGTCATAATCGACAAGGGTGAAGGCTCCGGCGCGACGGTGACCCGCATCATGGGTGGTGCTTACGACGCCGGCTTTGGTGACATTAATGCCATCATCCAGAACGCGGCGGAGCGTCCGAACGAAGTTCCCGTGATGGTCTACATGATGTGGAACCAGCCGCCTTTCGCCATTGTCACCAAAAAGAGCAGCGGCATCACCTCAATCAAGGACTTCGAAGGTCGCACCCTTGGCGGCGCGCAGGGCACACCAACGACCCGCCTCCTGCCGGTTTTTGCCCGCACCAACGATCTCGATGTCGACGCCATCGCCGTTTCGAACATGGCGCCCAACCTGCAGGAACCCATGCTGATCCGCGGCGAGATTGACGGCGCCCTGGTCTTTAATATCACCAGCTACTTCAACCTGATCAACAACCGTCAGGACCCTGAAAAGGATTTCGACTTCTGGCAGTTCGGTGACTACGGGATGGATCTTTATTCCAATGGCATGATGGTTTCCCAGCAGCTTATCAAGGAAAACCCCGAAGCGATCGCCGGTCTGGTGCGCGCGGTGAACCGGGCATCCATCGAGATCGGCGTGGATCAGGACACGGCCATGCAGGCCGTCATGAACTACGACAACCTCGTCAATGAAGAGGTGGAGCGTATGCGGCTGAACTTTGCCTATGCAAAGCTCATGGCTTCCGAGGAAGCTGCGGAAATCGGTCTCGGCGACGTCGATGACGAACGTTTGGCGCGCTCGATCGAGATCGTCGTTGAAGGCTATGGCCTTGCCAACACACCAGAGGCGAGCCAGATTTTTTCGCGTGAGTTCCTCCCTCCGCGCGAAGATCGCGAACTCGTCTATGTAGCACAGTGAAGTGCGCTTTCCCCGGAGCCATCGTTGGTTCCGGGGACAATCGACGCCGATGCATCCGGGGCGACCGCCATGCCACTGATTCACGCCACTTACGCCTTTATCGATCCGGCCAAAGGGATCGACAGCGATGTTGCGATAGAATTGCATGGAGAGATCATCTCGGGACTACTACCAGGCCAGGCGTCTCGGGCCGACGCTGGCCGCACGCTGGTACTGCCCGCCTTTGCCAATGGACACGACCACGCCCGGCCTTTGGCCATGTCGTCCTTTGGTGCCGCCTTCATGCCGCTTGAGACGTGGCTGCCTCGATCCATGCTCGCCACGCCGCCCGACGCCTATCTGGCGGCCCTTGCGCCCTTAGCGCGGGCCGCCCGATCTGGCTGCGCTTCGGTCATGGTCCATTATACGCGGCCTTGCGGACGATTATCCCCCGTGGATGAAGCACGCGAAGTCGCGCGCGCCGCTGCCGATATCGGTGTGCGCATCGCCTACGCCCCCGCCCTGCGCGACCGAAATCCGCTGGTTTATGGCGATGACGCCGATATTCTCGCCCGCCTATCCCCTGAGACCGCAGCGTTGGTCAGGCAAACCTATTGCCAGCCGTCAGGATCGATCACGGCCATGATCGAAACCACCGAGGCAATCGCCCAAGCCATCGAAGGGCCGATGGTGGACGTGCAATTCGGCCCCGCAGCAGTTCAGTGGTGTTCGCCCGGCCTGCTCGAAGCGATTGCCGCGCGATCCGCCGAAACGGGCCGCCGCGTCCATATGCATCTTCTGGAGACCGTCTATCAGCGCGAATGGGCGGACCGCAATTTTCCGCGGGGCATCGTGACCTACCTAAAGGAGATCGGCCTCCTCTCTCCCCGGCTGGCGCTCGCCCATTGCATTCATGCCCGACCGGACGAACTTGACCTGATTGCCGAAGCCCGAGCGACCATTGTCACCAATTCAAGCTCCAACATGCATCTGCGCTCCGGCATCGGCCCAATTGCGGATGCCTATGCCCGTGGCTGCCGGATAGCTGTCGGCATGGATGGCTTGGCGTTCGACGAAGATGACGACATAGTTCGCGAGACCCGGCTTGCCAATGCACTGCATGGCGGGACTGGCTTCAAGCAGACATGGCATCGCCCCGCATTTCTGGCGCAAAGCATCGCCCATGGTCGAGATGCCACGGGTGCGCCTGGGACGGGCCGGATCACCCTCGGCGCTGCTGCTGACCTTGTTGTCATCGACTACGACCAGCTCGACCGCGACCGCATCATGGATGTTGACCCCATCGACCTGCTGTTCGCGAGGGCTGACGCAAATCACATTATGGAAGTGATTGTCGCCGGCCGTACCATCGTCAAGGCCGGCCGAAATATCGGTGTCGACCTCGATGCCGTGCATAACGAACTCCGTGCCCGCTACCGCAGCGAAACGCAACGATTTGATGGCCTCCGATCGGCTTGGCCTACCATCGGAGCTGAAGTCGAGCACTGGTTTCACGATCAGTCTGGCTGCTGCTGACCACAACGCGCGACCGTCACCATCACGATGTCTGCTTTTGACAAGCGCATTGCGGATTGGCGGCTAGGACGTGGTGCGCAACCGAGGGAGCCACCGCTTTCGCCTGAAATGTATAAGCCCAGACGGGAACCGCCGAGCTTGCGGTTCGTACAGGCTCTGGAATACTGCGTTCGTTGCGTAACTGGCGAACGAGATGGGGCACCATGGGGAAGCGCAACCTTGCGGTGCCGCTCGCTTGGGCAATTCCACGACTTGAATGGTGATGCTCATCCACGTGACCATGCTCCTCTACCCACGCCTGACGCAGCTTGACCTAACCCGCCCATTTGAAGTCTTCGCTCGCGTACCTGGTCTTTCAATCGACTTGGTTTGGAAGGAACGCATGGCGATTGTGGACGCCTCCGGCCTTCGCCTCTTTGCCACTCACGCCTTCCACGATGCACCGCCTACTGACATTCTGTTTGTGCCGGGCGGGCCAGGGCAACTGGCTTTGATGGACGACGCTGAGTCGCTGACCTTCCTTCGTCAAAGGCAAAACAGGCCAAGTTCGTGACGTCGGTATGCACAGGGTCCCTCGTTCTTGCGGCCGCCGGGTTGCTGCAGGGTTATCAGGCGACTTGCCACTGGATGTAGTTATCTCAGCTTGCATGGATGGGATCAGTGCCGGTGCAGGAGCGCGTAGTTATCGATCGCAATCGTGTAACCGGGGCAGGGGTGACTTCGGGGATCGACTTCGCACTCGCACTGGTGGCCAGAATATTCGGCGACGAACGCGCCCAGCTCATTCAGTTGTCTATGGAATACGATGCGCAGCCGCCATTCCCAAGCGGCTCCCTCGCCAAGGCGAGCCGACGCTGAGGTGCTTTCGATACTGCGGCGGCGACAAGCCCGTGCTTGCTTTGAAGCCGCGGTGAAACGCGGATGAGCTCATACTGGCCATATCGGCGAGTCCTGGACCTGAAATCCTGGCGACGGCCGTATTATCCGTTGCCGCGCTGTACCTCGTATCCGTATTCATGGAAGCCAGCTGAAGCTCCAAGATGTCGCTAAGCATAGCTGATCGGCCGCTCACGACCTTATTGTGGAAGTTGGGTGTCGTTATCAGGCGCTGTCCATTGGATAGAGGCCGCCCATGAGAACTTCGCTTCGGGCCGGGCCGACGTAAGAACCGTCAAGACGTTCGAGCAGCATCCTTGTAGCGACATGCGCCTGTTCTGCGGGCTGCACGCCCGCCCGCGTAAGTCGCGGCCGGATATAATTCATCTGGGGTTGATCGCCGTAAACGGCAACTGAAAGATCTTGCGGGATGCGTACCCCCTGGTCGAAAAGGCGAGCAATGCCGCCGAGCGCCATTAGGTGGTTGCCGAAGAATAGAGCAGTGGGCATGTCTTGCTTGTGTTTCCTAAGCAGCCAGTCGACACCTTCTGTGCCGGATGGCGAAAGGAAGGTGCCTTCCCATTCCCAAACATCTTGGGGCGAAACGCCGTTGTCGATAAGGCCCTTTCGCAAGCCACGTGCGCGATCCATGGCTTCAGCGAAGAAACTGGGTCCGGTAATCTGCGCAACTTTGCGGTGCCCCCGCTTTGCGAGATAGCATCCCATTTCGTAGCAGGCTCCTTCATCATCGACGCGCACGCTGTCGACCGCCCGATTGGGCAGCTTGCCGATGAACACCGTGGGAATGTCGATGCTGAGCAAGGCGTCGTGCATGCCGTGCAGCGCAAAATCACCGATGATCAGCCCGTCGACCCGCTTGCTGCGGATCTGCCGGAGATATTCGTAGACGTGTTCCTGGCTGTGGCCACCCGGTACGTCGGTGTTGAAGATCAAGGTGTCCAGACCAACCGCTTCCAGATCGGTCTGCACCGACTTGACCAGTTCGGGATAAAACGAGTTGCGAATGTCGGGGATCACCATGGCCACCATATTGGTGCGGCCGGTGCGCAGGCTTTGTGCCTGCGGGTTGGGGAGGTAATTGAGTTCGGCCACCGCCTGCATCACCCGTTCGCGAAGATGCGGGGACACGCGGTCCGCATGATTAAGCACATGCGAAACCGTAGTGCGAGACACGCCCGCTCGTTCGGCTACCTTGGAAATGGTTGTCATGGAGCCATTCGCTAGCACCCGGCAGCGTCGTTGGCAAATCGGTCCGTGAATGCATTTGCAAAACGATTTTTTGATGCTACGGTCTGAGTGTCGGAGCCCAGAACTCCGGCGGCAAAGGGCAAAAGCGACGCCAGTTCGGTGCCCAGCTAGCGAGGAGAATCATGAATGCGCCAATTAGAAAGCGCCTAGGCGCGCCTGCATGCACACGCTGAGCCGCCCGGCCAACCCGGCGGGGCGAGAATGTGCGTGCCGTTTAGCTTCGATCCGGGCTCATGCGCCGTCCGCCTGCGGGACGATGCTCGCCCCCATTTTGGCCTTTTTACCCCGGCAAGAACAATGAACTCACCTTTTTCCGGCCTGGACCTTAATATCGGCAATTTGTATCGGCTGTCCGATGCCAAAACCCGCTCGATCTCGCCGGAGAACTTCAGCGGGGACAAGGGTAAGGGCGGGATGGCAACCGAAGGTACGGGTGCCGTTTGCGCGCGCGGCCTGGGGCAGGGCTGGAAGGTTTCGCCGTCGATCCGCATCGAGCCGGGTGAAACCCGCGTGCTCGCCGACATCGAAGGCCCGGGTGCCATCCAGCAGATCTGGCTGACCACGGCCCATCTGCGCTGGCGGGACCTGATCCTGCGGATCTACTGGGACGACCAAGAGCATCCCTCAGTGGAGTCGCCGATCGGGGACTTCTTCTGCTCGGGTTGGAACCGATTTGCGCAGGTGACCTCGCTGGCTGTTTGCGTCAATCCGGGCCGGGCCTTCAATTGCTATTGGCAGATGCCGTTCCGCCAGCGCGCCCGGATCACTATCGAGAACCGCGATCCTGCAGAGCACGGCATCATCTATTATCAGATCAACTATGCCCTGACCGAGGTGCCGCCAGACGCTGCCTATTTCCATGCTCAGTTCCGCCGCACCAACCCGCTGCCGTTCATGCAGGACTACACGATCCTCGATGGCGTGCAGGGCAGGGGGCACTATGTCGGTACCTATATGGCCTGGGGCACCAACAATTCAGGTTGGTGGGGCGAGGGCGAGATCAAGTTCTTCATGGACGGTGACCAGGAGTTTCCGACCATCTGCGGCACAGGCACTGAGGATTATTTCTGCGGCGCCTACAACTTCGATGGCGGTGTGGTGGATGACACCATGGAAAGCGCCTATCGCGAGTTCACCACGCCCTATGCGGGGCTGCCGCAGGTGCTGCGGCCCGACGGGGTTTACCAAAGCCAGTTACGCTTCGGCATGTATCGCTGGCACATCCCCGATCCCATCCGGTTCGACCAGGACTTGCGGGTAACCATTCAAGCGCTGGGCTGGCGGACGGAGAAGAAGAACCGGCGCTACCTGCCCTTGCAAGACGATATCGCCTCGGTGGCCTTCTGGTATCAGACCCTGCCGACGGCGCCGTTCCCGGAACTCGCGCCCGCCGATTACCTTGAAGTCATCTGACCCATGAACCTGCTTCGCTACATCGCCGGACGGCTCGTGGTGTACGCACTGGTGATCATCTTCGCGCTCACCGTGCTGTTCTTTGTGCCTCGGCTTGGACCGACCGACCCGGTGGAGGCCATGCTGGCTAAGGTTGCTTCCCAGGGCGCCTATATGGACGCGGCACAGGTAGACATGCTGCGCCAGTCGCTCTCGGACACGTTCGGGCTCAACGGGACCCTGCTCGAGCAATATTGGGCGTTCATCAAGCGCATCGTCATCACCGCCGATTTCGGCCCTTCGCTCTCGATGTATCCGACGCCGGTGATGGAGCTGATCTGGAACGCCTTGCCCTGGACTTTCGGGCTGTTGCTGACCTCAACGCTGATTGCCTGGATCCTCGGCAATTTCGTCGGCCTGCTCTCGGGCTGGCGGCCAACCAGCAACAGCTCCCGGGTGATGGAAGGGATTGCGATCTGCCTCTACCCGATCCCCTATTACATCCTGGCACTCGTGCTCTCAATCCTGTTCTCTTATGTGTGGAAGATCTTCCCGCTGACGACCACGATCCGGGGTGCGCCCTGGAGCTGGGACCTGATCGCTAGCATCGTCTGGAATTCGTTCCTGCCGGCCATGTCCATCGTGATCGTGGTGTTCGGCTGGTGGGTGATCAGCGTCAAGGCGCAGACCACGGCGCTGCGAGAGGAAGAGTTTGTCCGCTACGCTCGCCTCAAGGGGCTCAGCGATGCCCGAATCCTGAGTCGCTACGTGCTGCCCAACGCAATATTGCCGCAGATCACCTTTCTGGCCCTCCAGATCGGGCTGATGTTCAACGGCTCGCTCATCACCGAGATCCTGTTCGATTATCCGGGCCTGGGCCTGCTGATTTACTCGGCCGTCTTGCAGGGCGACTTCAACCTTCTCATGGGCACGATCAGTCTTTCCATCATTGCGGTGGCGACAGCCACGATGGTGATCGACCTGCTCTACCCGCTGATCGACCCTCGAATTCGGCACAGATAGACCCATGCGCAGCTTTTTTACCCATGCGCCGTTTCGACTTTATCTCGGCATCTTCCTTGTCGTGGTGTTCGTAGTGCTGGGCGGCATCCTGCCCTGGTTCGCGCCGACCGACCCGCTGGTCTGGTATACGGCGCCACGAAACCAGAACCCCAGCGCCGCCCATTGGCTGGGTACGACCAGCCTCGGGCAGGACGTGTTCTGGCTCCTGACCTATGCCTTGCGCAATTCCCTGATCCTGGGGCTTGTTGTTGCGGCATTCTCCACGCTGATCGGCGTGTTTCTGGGCCTTGCTGCAGGCTATGCCGGCGGGTGGCTCGACCGGGTGTTGTCGTTCTTCATGGATGCGCTGCTGTGCATCCCGACCCTGCCCATCCTCATCCTGATGGCCGCGTTGTTCGGCGGCCAACTGGCGCTGCCCATCATCGGCTTCATCCTGATCTTGTTCAACTGGCCCTATCCGGCGCGCCAGGTCCGGGCCGTGGCCCTGACCATGCGCGAACGTGAGTTCGTCAACGTCGCCTGGTTCAGCGGGGAATCAAGTGTTCGCATCCTGATGCGCCACATCTTCCCCTATATCGCGGGCTGGTCGGCGGCCAACTTCATCAACACCGTCCTTGTCGGCATTTCGACGGAAAGCGCCGTGGCCGTGATCGGACTGTCGAGCGCGCAGCAGGCGACGCTCGGAACGATGATCTACTGGGCCATCAACTACCAGGCGCTGCTGGCGGGCAAGTATGTCTGGGTCGGCTCTCCGGTGGTGTCCATCGTCCTGCTGTTCATCGGTTTGTTCCTCGTGTCCTCGGGCCTGTCGATGAGATCATCTGCCCGGAGGATGAGCGTATGATCAGCATCGACAATGTAACCGTCGGCTATGGCACGGCCGGGTTCATAACCGCGGTGGATGGGGTGAGCCTTGCCATCAACAGCAATGAAATCCTGGGTATTGCCGGGGAGTCCGGGTCGGGCAAGTCGACGCTGATGCGGGCAGTGTATGGTGATTTTTCCACCGGGTTACGGATTCAGAGCGGCACCGTTTCGGGCAAGTTCACCGACCCAAGGACAAGCCAACTCGTCGAGGCGCAATCGAGCGATTTCGCAAAGCTTTGGTGGGACCAGATCACCTATATTCCCCAAGGCTCGATGAGCGTTCTCAACCCGCTGATGAAGGTCGAAAAGCAGGTCATCGATGGCTTGCCCCAGCGCGAGCGGCACGGAAGCCGCGTGGCACTGCGCCAGCGGATCGTTGATTTCCTCGGCGGGTTCGGCCTTGAGGAAAGCGTGCTCGATGCCTATCCGCACCAGTTGTCCGGGGGCATGCGGCAGCGGGTGCTGGTGGCGATCGCCGCCTTTGTGAACCCCAAGCTGATCCTTGCCGACGAGCCCACCACGGCTCTCGACGTGGTGGTGCAAAAAAAGATCCTGCTGATGATGGTGGAAATCCAACGCAGCCAGCGCAATACGCTGGTGCTCGTGTCCCATGACATGGGCGTGCACTACCAGATCACCGACCGATTGGTGATCATGTACAAGGGCAAGATTGTCGAAGAGGGTCCGACGGCCCAGGTCTTTGCCAATCCCCAGCATGACTACACCAAGAACCTCATTGCCTCGTTGCCGCGACTGCATGGAAGGCGATCGGCCGACCCCGTGGGAGCCCTGGCATGAGCGGGGTCCCTATCTTGGAAGTGGAGGGCGTGAGCCGCGTCTATCGCAAGGGCGGCCTGTTTTCGGGCAGTCGTTTTTCGGCGGTGGACAATGTCTCGTTTTGCTTGCCCGAGACGCCCCAGGTTTTCTCCGTGGTCGGAGAATCGGGATCGGGCAAGACGACGCTGGCGCGCATGGTCCTGCGGCTGGTCGAGCCGAGTTCGGGCAGTATCCGGCTCATGGGGCGCCCCCTGACCGGCCGACACCAGGACCGGGTGGACGACCTGGAATTCCGCCGCCTGGTGCAGCCGATCTTCCAGAACCCCTTTGAGGCCTTCAGCGCTTACCTGCCTGTCGAGGACTATCTGCGGCGCACGGCCATCAACCTCAAGATCGCCGGGGAAAGGGGGAATGCCAGCGAAATCTGCGACCGGGCGCTTCGCTCGGTGGGTCTCTCTCTGGAGCGCATTCGGGGCAAGTATATCCGTCAGTTCTCGGGCGGAGAGCTGCAGCGCATCAGCGTCGCGCGCGCGCTTATTCCGCGACCCAAGCTGATCGTTGCCGACGAGCCGGTGTCCATGGTGGACGCCTCACTGCGCATGAGCATCGTCAACCTGTTCCGCCAGATCGTGGAAGAACAGGGTGTGTCGTTCATCTACATCACCCATGACCTGTCCACCGCCTACTACCTGTCCGATCAGGTCTCGATCATGAACCGGGGGCGCGTGGTCGAAAGTGGCGTGCCCACCGACATCCTCGACCATCCAACGCAGGATTATACCCGCGAACTGATGGCCGCCATTCCAACCGTTGATGAGCGCTGGAGCGAACTGGCCGCCATCGATGCCCGCTATCGATCCGAGCAGACCAGAAAGCCCGGTGCACTCGTGCACCCCAACGCGCATCAAGCATCCAAATGAGGAGGAGATCTTGTTGACCAGTTCCCTGCGCCCCGGCGCCAGAACCACCCTATTCAGCCTCGGGCTTGTTTTGGCCCTTGGCGGCACGATGTTGACCAGCACGACGCTGCCCGCATGGGCACAGCAGATGACCGATGTGGGGACCCCGCGCGAGCAGACCCTCGTGGTAGACATGCTAAACGCCCGCGTCGGCAATCCGACCAATATGAACATGTACCAGCAGGGCGTGACCATCAACCATGGCTACCACCAGATGGCCGGCGCCTTGCTCTACGATATCGACACGGCCAAGGGTTCGCAGTTCCCTGATCTGGCGGCCGAAATGCCGATCGCCAATGAAGACTTCACCGTGTTCACCGTTCCCTTGCGGCAGGGCCTGACCTGGAGCGATGGCCAGCCATTCACTGCCGATGACGTGATCTTCACCGACAACATGATCCGCAACACCTCGGCCCTCGCTTATAGCGCCGCCTATGCGGCCCAGATCGCCTCGATGACCAAGGTGGATGACCATACTATCGAGGTGACGACCACCAAGCCAACGGCGCGCCTTGCCGTAGTGCTCGGCTCGGTGATCTATGGCAACAATTTCCACGTCGTGCCCAAGCACATCTGGGAAAACGAGGATGCGGCGACCTTCGCCAATTTCCCGCCGGTTTCCATAAGTGCCTACAAGTTCAAGGACTATGACCCCAACGGCACCTGGTTCCTTTGGGAGAAGCGGGAGGATTGGCAGAACTCCGATATCGGCCAGATCATTGGCGAACCCAAACCGCAATTCGTGCTGTTCCGCTCTTATGGCACGGAAGAGCGGCGGGTCTTGGCGATGGCCGCCAATGACATCGATATTCTCACGGACATCTCGCCCGAGAGCCTCGACATCCTGCGCAACCAGAACCCGGCGGTGCGGGCATGGTTCACCGATTTCCCTTATGCCAATCTCGACGATCCATGCGAGCGGGGCATGCACTTCAACACGTCCAAGGCGCCCTATGACAATCCCAAAACGCGCTGGGCGCTGGCGCTGGCCATCAATGCCGAGCAGGCCAGCATCGCAACGTTCTCGGGCATGCTGAGGGCTTCGCCACTCGCCATTCCACCCACGACGGTGCTGATGGATACCTATCATCAGCCCATGGCGCAGTGGCTGGCCGAGTTCACCATGGAGGATGGCTACAAGCCGTTCGATCCCGACTATGCCGTGCGCCTGGGCGAACGGCTGAGGTCGGAAGGGGTCGAAAGCATTCCCGAAGATCCGGACGCCTTGCGCGAACTCCTCGGGGTCGGGTGGTGGAAGCATGATCCCCAACAGGCAACAAAGCTGCTGACCGAAGCCGGCTTCACCAATACTGGCGGGCAGTGGCTCAAGCCGGACGGCACGCCGTGGACGATCAACATCCTGGCTCCGGCCGATTTCGAGGTGCAGTCGCAGCGCCTCGCCTTTGCCGTCGCCAATGAATGGACGCAGTTCGGCATCCCGACGCAGGTCCAGCAAATGCAGTCGGGTGCATTCTTTACCGCCGAGAACACGGGCGACTACGACGTTGGCTCCTATTGGGGCTCGTCTTGTGCGATCACGCCCGATCTGTTCGTGCGGCTGGAAGGCTGGCACAAGGATTATGTCCGCGAGAACGGCACGCCTGCGTCTTCCAACCAGGGCCGATATGTCGACGAGGAACTGAGCGCCCTTATCGATGAACTGCGGGCGGTCCCGGCCAATGACGAGCGCGTCGTGGGGTTGAGCACCGATATGCTCAAGGAACTGGTGCAAGGCATGCCGAGCATCGAGCTGTTCGGTACGTCCAAATTCGTGCCGGTCAACGAGACCTACTGGACCAATTACCCTTCGGCCGACAATTATTATGAGGGGCCATGGTGGTGGTGGAGCAACTTCAAGTTCATCGCCGCCAAGCTGGAACCGGCAGCGGCACAGTAACCGGCAAGGCGGAGGGGCAGAAATCCCCTCCGCCTGTCTGGTCGTAACGTCGAAGGACCTGCTAATACAGAAGTAAGGTCTGGCTTGCCAACCCGCCGCTCGGCCGGGATTGGTCGGCGAAACGACTTCGGCGTGCCAAATGTCTGCTAACTTGCCAAAGCCACCAAAAGCCGACTGACGGCTCTCGACCCCTTTTCAGCCGTTCACCGGCAGTTCGCGTGTCCCCAAAAGCTGCCCTCAAGCGTTGTACGATCAAGAAGGTTGGTCAGGGCTCGCCTTCATACCGCACCAACAAAAGCAGTGAGCCTGATGCTGTTCTTAAGCCTGCAATCGCTTCAGGAGAGAGCGCAAATCGCTGGATTTCCAGTCCGGATTGCACGGATAGCCGACCGGTGGGGTGCGTCGGTCATTCCGAACATCAGACGGGCTGTAGCCGAATTCTCGCCGAAAGGCGCGACTAAACTCCGCCGCATCGTTAAAGCAGAATGCTTCAGCAATTTCGAAAATGCGTTTGCCAATCACCGAGCTGGCTAGCGCATTGTGAGCTGCAAGAAGACGTCTTTTTTGAATGTAGTGCACAACGCCGCCTGAGGCCTCAAATAGTGGATATAGTCTGGATCGAGAAATCCCCAGTTCCTTCAATATAAAGCGAACGTCTAGCAGGGGGGCTCTGTAGATGATCATGTATGCACCGCTTTGCTCGCTCTATCAGTACATAATTGATCATGGTCTCGACTTCCTCCAAGCGCCTTGGCGACGAGGCGACTGCGGCCAAGAGTAGGGAACGAGTAGAGGAGGCGAGCTCAGGCAAATCAACGCGCTGCATTTGGGGCATGCGTTGCTCGAGACTTTGCATATAGTCGGCGAATACGCCGCCCATTCCGTGTTGCAGGGAGGAGAACGAGGCGGCATCGAGCATATAAGCTGCATCTCTGCAGGTATCGCGCGGGATGTAGAGCAAACACACTTCGCTGCGGGTGATATGGCCTCGAAACGGAGTTGCCAGCGAGGTGATTTGCGGAACTCCAGGCCTGGTCTTCAGAACCGTATCGCGGCGTCGGATGTTGCAGTCGCCTTTAAGAAATAAAGTGATCACCCAATGATCCACCGGACCCTGTCTGGCATGTTCATTTAGACTTGCGAACTGTACGCCGTCCGTTTGGATCGTCTGAAGCACCATAGTGCCCAGATCCCAGGTTCGATGCCGTCCCGAAAATGCGCCAGCATCCGCGTTAGTGCTCAAGTTGACGACTACCGAATGCATATCCCGCCAAGTCGTAAATCGATGCTGCACCAAAACCTCGTCCGTTGAGAAATGAAGAGGACGAAGTGGTGGGGCGTACCGCGTGTGACTTCCTCGGTTGAGCGGCCTTTTGTTTGCAACCTCGAGGCAGAGTACATCCTGTAGCTCCAATCCTGAACTACGCTGGCGGAAACACGGGGGTGCGGGATTGCCCGGCGCAACCGACAGCGGCAGTCTAGATGCGGTTGGCAGTGAAAGTCCGAGAAGACACACCACGGACACTAGGAAAGTACGTGCACCGCAAGGCGGAGAGCCTTGGTGTGCCTAAAAGCTGACCCGCTATCCGGCTCAATATTCCGGCGGAACGGCAATCTATTCGCGCAGCTTCCCAGGCTCGCCTCTGCCCACACGACGACCTCTGAAGCTCCATCAAAACGGCGCGCCCGGAGACGTTCCAGTTCATTCGACCGGAGCAGTTAAGCCCACCCCCGCGAACCTCATAGGTGCCACGTCGGTCCAGGCAGAATGTAAGCCTGTAGGGCCCGAAAAGTGTTTGATTGGCACGGAAGCAGCCGTTAACGGGCACTCCGGCAGGGTAGTCAGGCACTACAACCCTGGCATCCTGAAGGCTTGGAAATGCTTATTGATGATCTTGCGGAGGAACTTGGCGTGTCCCCGAAGTTGAGGCAGTAGCTCTCGCGCGTCAGTGGCTGGGCGGACGACGCATCGGACATTGATCTCTACGTCTACTCCAATGTTCCGGTGCGCGTGGAAACGCGCTCGGCACTGGCACACCGACACGGCGCCCGTTGAGATCGACAACCGCTACTGGGAGACCAGCGACGAATGGGACGAACTGGGAACCGGCATCCATGTCGACGTGATGTATCGCGCATTGGCGGATACTCGCGCCCACCTGTCGCGGGTTCTCCACCAACACGAGGCGTCAATCGGGTACACGACCTGCATCGTACACAATCTCGCCACCTGCAGGGTGCTGCCGGACAAACGGGGCGTGCTCGGAGCGTTACAGGCCTACGCCCGCCAGCCCTAATCTGAGGCACTGGCACGGGCGATCATCGCCGAGAATCTACCCTTGTTACGGGACTCGTTCGGAGCTTTCGGCGGGCAGGTCATCAAAGCAGCACAACGGGGTGATGCGGTTGCTATTAGCCATCGCAGCGCCGCCTTTCTTGGCAGCTACTTCGACGTTCTCTTTGCTGCCAATCGCGCCACCCACCCTGGCGAAAAGAGGCTTGTGCAACTCGCAGCGAGGCTCCCTCACGTGCCTAAGCGGTTGGAAGACGCGGTTCTTGGGCTGCCGTCGGCGCGCGCCTCGCAAGACATCGCGGCATGTGTTGATGCCCTTGCCGACGGCGTGCTGAAGGTGCTCGAGACCTCGCGCTAGACGACGGCGGGAAAATGAAGGCGTGACAACAGCCCACGCTGTCGCGAAGTTCACCTGCCAGGCGCCCGCTTGCGGGCGTCGCCCGCCTGCGAGCGTCCAGTGCGCACCCCCTCATGCAAGCCCTTCCGAGTCGCCGACCGGCGCCAATCGCGCGTTGGACCTGAACAAGGCAATCTGCGTCGCGTCCAAATCGTCAACTCGGCTCTCGCTTGAGATAGGATCGTGCAAGTGATTGGCAGTTTGATGATAACGCAGCGAGCGGGCGGGCGCTTAGATGGTGTCGAGGCGGTCAAAGGGATCGCACCACATCAAAGGAATACGCCATGAAGACGGTTATGATCACCGGCAGTTCGTCGGGCTATGGACTGGAGACCGCTCGCTTCTTCCACGCCAAAGGCTGGAATGTCGTCGCCACGATGCGCACGCCCAGGGACGATGTTTTGCCCGGCTCTGAGCGGCTCCGCGTCATCGCCCTCGACGTCACGGACGAGCAAAGCATAGCGGCAGCCCTCGGGGCGGCCGGCCCCGTTGATGTTCTCGTGAACAATGCGGGGATCGGTGTGGTTGGAGCCTTTGAAGCAACGCCCATGAGCCATATCCGCAAGGTGTTCAACACCAACACCTTTGGTGTCATGGCCATGACGCAAGCCGTTATCCCGCTGTTCCGCGCCCGGAACTCCGGCGTGATCGTCAATGTCACCTCAAGCGTGACACTGGTGCCCATGCCGCTCGCGGCAGCCTACACGGCCAGCAAGATGGCCATTGAAGGCTTTACTGGATCGCTGGCGCATGAACTGGCAGCATTCAACATCCGGGCCAAGCTTGTGGAGCCTGGCTATGCGCCGACCACGCGCTTTGGAGCCAACTCAGAGCTGAACATCGCGGATCTGATCCCACCCGCCTATCAGTCCTATGCCGAACCAATCTTTGTCGCCTTTGCCAACCCGGCGCTGACGACCAAAGAAAGCGATGTTGCCGAGGCGGTTTGGGCAGCTGCCAACGATCTTTCCGGACAGCTTCGTTTCCCCGCAGGTGCTGACGCTGTGGAACTGGCGCGCGCGAGTTGAGCTGCGCTCTCAAGCAGGAATACTCGGGTGCATGAAGACGAGCACCCGAGTAGCTTTAGACAGTCCTGACCGACTTGGGAGTGGCCCCATGAACGAGCACATCACCGAACTTCGGGATCTCATCGATCGCCACGCCAGGCCTGACATGAGTACACCAATTGCCGGGATCATGTTGGCCCGCCATGATGTGTCCGCTTATGAGAAAACCATGTCTGGCACAGTGATGGCGCTTGTGGCGCAGGGTGCCAAATACCTGGCGCTGGGTGATCGGCTCTATGAGTACCGTCCAGGGCAATACCTGCTGGCATCCGTTGACCTTCCCGTTTCCGGGCAGTTTCTGGATGCGGGCCCCGACCACCCGGCACTTGGGTTCGGGTTCGAGCTTGATCCCATGTCCATTGCGGAACTGCTGCTGCAAGGGGGACGCGATTGTGTGCGCGAGGGCTCTGGACCGCCACCATCGGGCATGCTCGTCAGTGATGCGCCGCAGGCTCTGCTGGATGCTGTTATTCGCCTGCTGCGCCTGCTCGACTCTCCCCGCGACATCGCTGTCCTGGCCCCGCTCATCAAGCGGGAAATCCTCTGGCGGCTGATTGTGGGGGAGCAAGGCAGCGCAGTACGCCAGCTTGGACTGGCCGACAGCCATCTCAGTCACATCTCCCGGGCCGTGCGCTGGATCCGCGAGCATCATGCTGCGTCGTTCAAGGTGGAAGACGTGGCCGACTTTGTTGGCATGAGCGTCTCGGCCTTCTACCGCAACTTTCAGGCGGTCACTGCCATGAGCCCCATCCAGTTTCAAAAGCAGATCCGCCTTCAGCAAGCCAGACTCCTGCTTGCCAGCCACCCCAACGACGTCACTGGCGTAGGCTTCAAGGTTGGTTACGACAGCGCGTCTCAGTTCAGCCGTGAATACCGCAGGTACTTCGGTGCCGCACCTAGCCAGGATGCTCAGAAATTGCGGTCGCTGTCGGCAACGCACGCCTAGGCGCATGCCTGGCCGCCCGGTATTCGCGAGCTGTCAGCGTCTGCCTCTGGGTTGAACGGCGGCTCAATCGTTCGACCGAGTTGGGCGCGCAGGGGGTGGAGTTCCTTGATGCGCCATCATGCAAGCTGATCAAGTGTTTGCCCGTAATTGGTGACGAGCCGGCGTGAAGTTGCCCCGAGCTTCGTTTACCGGAGAGACGTAGAAGGGAAGCGTGAGCTCCCCTTGCGCCTTGTTAGATCACCTGGCCCCCCGAGACTTCGATGCGCTCACCGGTGATCCAACGATTGTCTTCGCTCAGGAGGCTCGAGATCATCGGACCGATATCATCGGGCACGCCCACCCGACCCAGCGCGATCATCCCGGCGAAAGCCGTGTTGAGGTCAGGCGTGTCGCGGACCGCGCCGCCCAGAAAGTCGGTCTCGATAGCGCCGGGCGCGACAACATTGGCGGTGATCCCGCGGACTGCCAGTTCCTTAGCCATGTAGATCGTGAGTGTCTCGATGGCCCCCTTGACCGCCGAATAAGCCGAGAACCCTGGATAGGAAACGCGTGTGAGCCCCGTCGAGATATTGACGATGCGGCCGCCATCGGCGAGCACCGGCAATAGTGCCTGGGTGAGAAAAAAGACGCCCTTGAAATGGACGTCAACCAGGGCGTCGAACTGGGCTTCGGTGGTCTCGGCGAGCATTCCCATGTCACCATGTCCGGCATTATTGATGAGGTGGTCGAAAGTATCGCGGTCCCAGGTCGCGGAAAGCGCAGCCTTTAGCTGCTCAACAAAGCCCGCGAAGCTCGAAACACTGGCCACATCGAGCCGTATAGCGACCGCCTTGCGGCCCAAGACCTCGATCTCGTCGACCACCTTGGCTGCCTCTTGGGCGCCGGAGCGATAGGTCACAATAACATCTCCGCCACGGCGGGCGATTGACAGGGCGGTGTTGCGACCGAGGCCGCGGCTGGAACCTGTAACGAGTGCAATCTTGGACATAGAAGTCTCCTAGGCTTTGATGAATTGAACTTACGAGTGCGGGGAGCGGACGTTTTGCTCAATTCTGCGCCTGTCTTGCTCGATCGGATAAAACCAGTCAGGCGAAAATGGCACCAACCACTGCGGCGCAAGAGCGCGGCAGATCGTCCGGCATGCGGCCCCATCAATTCGGCAAAGCCGTTGCTGTCAGCATCAATACGCGAGCGAGTTGGCTCATCTTGTCCTCCTTGGCTTGCCTTGCCGCAGCAGGGCTGATTGGGTGGCAGATACTTGCCTAAAGAGACTCGGCCGCTTTGCCGGAACTCGCTGAACTTTGCCTAATCCTCTAAACTGACTTTACGCGCCATCGAGCCCACCCTAGAGTGCCGGCAGCATCCAAGGAGGAGAGCGCCACGGTGACCCAAGCTTTGCTCGATGCTGTCGCGCGTTACGCCAATGCTCATGCCGATTCGGATGGCATTGCCGTGACGCCCATTCCAGGTCTGACACTGATCCGCGCCACCCGGCCAAGTGCCTTGCAATACGCAGTCTCGAAGCCGCTCGTGGCACTTGTGGTTCAAGGGCAGAAGCGCGTCACCATGGGCAACGACGTCTTCGATTTCGGAGCAGGAGATTCGCTCGTTGTCACCGCCGACGTGCCGACAATCAGCCAGATCACTGAAGCTAGCGTCGGCCGGCCTTATTTCTCGCTGGTGCTGGACCTCGAACGGGCGCTGCTGACAGAGCTTAGCGTCGAGATGAGACTGGCCCCGGTGGCTGACGCTGCGCCGATCCGAACCGAACCGACCCATGCTGAAGTTGCTGACGCGGCTCGGCGGTTGCTGCATTTGCTCGAACGCCCGGCCTCGATTCCCGTGCTCAAAATGCTGCTCCTGCGCGAGATGCATTATTGGTTGTTGGCAGGCCGCCACGGCTCGGCCATTCGGCGCCTTGGCTGGCCCGATAGCAACATCCAGCGCATCGCCAAGGCGGTGGCAGTGCTACGCTCCGACTTCGCTCAGCCGCTGCCGGTCGAAAAACTTGCCGCTGTGGCCGGCATGAGCCTCTCGTCCTTTCATCAACATTTCCGTCAGGTGACGTCGCTCTCGCCACTGCAGTTTCAAAAGCAGCTACGGCTGATTGAGGCCCGTCGACAAATGGTCGCAGAGGGTGCCTCTGCCAGCACTGCGGCGTATGCTGTCGGCTATGAAAGCGTGCCACAGTTCACGCGCGAATACCGCCGCATGTTCGGCATGCCACCCGTCCGCGATGTATCGGCAACGCGGATGTCCGCTTGATCCCAATCAGCGTTTTTGCAGGACTGAGCATTTGGCATTTTGACGGAGCGTCACCGACATCCGATCATCAAGGACATCTCGCTTAATGGCAACCTACAGGAGCTGCCGTTGCCGCTGAGGTACCTATCTAGTGTTCTAGGTACCATCGTCATGGTGGTTAGACACAACGGCTGCTATTGGGAATTTCCGCAGCTCGTGCGCATGACCGAAAGGGGGCGCATTATTATCGGCAGTCGTCACCATTGAAGCTATTGCTTGGTTTCTCATCCGCCGCTGCGCGGCGCCAAGCGCATGTTCCGCCATTCTACGCTGGTTCTGTCCGGCAACAGCCGTGTCCTTGGAACGCGGGCCACGCTGGCCCGCTGAATAGTCCTATACATCCGGCGCCACTAAGCCTTACCCTTGCCTGGACCAAACACAGGTATCGGGAGAGCGACTTTGGACCACAAGCGAATGGGCACTAGCGGTCTCAAAGTCTCGCGGCTCTGCCTCGGCTGCATGACCTATGGGGCAGCTGACCAGGGGAACCACCCATGGACGCTGCCTGAGGACCAAAGTCGTCCCTTTATCCGCCAAGCGCTTGACCTCGGCATCACCTTTTTCGATACGGCAAACGTTTATTCCGACGGCAGTTCCGAGGAAATCCTGGGGCGCGCGTTGAAGGACTTTGTGCGACGGGAGGACGTCGTCCTCGCCACCAAGGTCAACGGCGCAACCCGTCGAACCGATGCCAACGCCACCGGACTGTCACGCCGGGCAATCATGCGTGAGATCGATGCGTCACTCATTCGCCTGCAAACCGATTACGTCGACCTGTATCAGATCCACCGCTGGGACAACGACACCCCCATTGAAGAGACGATGGAGGCGCTGCACGACGTCGTGCGCTCGGGAAAGGCCACCTATATCGGAGCCTCATCCATGTCGGCCTGGCAATTTTCCAAGGCCCAGTATGTCGCCAAAATGAACGGCTGGACGCCGTTCGTCTCGATGCAGAACCAGCTAAGCCTCCTCTACCGCGAGGAAGAGCGTGAGATGCTGCCGCTTTGCGCGGATCAGGGCGTTGGCGTCATTCCCTGGAGCCCGCAGGGCAGGGGGCTGCTCACCCGACCATGGGGCCAGGTCACCGGTCGCTCAGGGACGGACAATGTCATTCCCAAAGTCTATGGCGACACTGCCGAAATGGACCATGGCATCGTAGACGCCGTTCAGAGCGTCGCCCAGCGCCACGGCGTCGCCATGTCTCAGGTCGCTCTCGCCTGGGTTCTGCAAAACCCCGTCGTCACTGCGCCCATCATCGGCGCGTCCAAACCGCATCACCTAGACGACGCCGTTGCGGCACTGGCGCTGAAGCTCAGCACGGAAGACGTCGCGGAGCTGGAAGAGACTTATCGGCCCAGGGCGGCGGTGATCTAGAGCTTGGGTATTGCCCTGATCCGCTCTACTCGGCGGCAATACGTCTATGTCCGCTTTTGTGTGCCAGCTGCAGCTCTCGAAAATGACCAAGAAGGGGGCGCTTTTCTGCTCGGCAGCGTGCCCCCGGTTGCAGACGTAAAGCAAATCAGTGCGGTGCAGTGCAGTACTGGAAAGCTGCCACTCTGGTTCATGCTTCCGAGAAACTTCACCTCCGCCTCAGGGTAGCAGGCTTTACCCCACCATGTGCCGGTCGAACGTGAAGGGCGCTATGGGCAGGGTAGTGCCGCCATCCAGCGCCAGATCGGCAAGGATTTCTCCAATGACACTGGCGAATTTGAACCCGTGGCCGGAGCAGGCGGAGCACACGATAACGCGAGGATCGGCTGGCAGAAGGTCGATGAGGAAATTTTCGCCCGGAAGCATGGTGTAGCGGCAGGTGACCGCTTTGATCCGTGTGGTTGCGACCTCCGGCATTCGGCGTGCGGCGAAGGCGTCGAGGAGATCCATGTCCGCGTGAGTGACGGGCGGATTGGCCTGGTCTGGATCGATTGGCTCGAAAAAATGGCAGTGCTTGCCGATCTTGACGCCATCAACGCCGATTTGCGGGAAACCAAACCAGGTGCCGTCTTCGCCTTCATCGCTGAGGAAGCAGGGCATTCTTTCGGGTTGGGCGAGAAAGCCATCGCCCGGCTGATACCAGGCGACGACCTGCTTGATTGGCGGGGCGCGGGCCGCAAGCTCCGGGACCAGTTCCGATATCCAAGCGCCGGTGGCAACGATGACCTTGCGCGTTTCGTAGCTCGCTTGGGGCGAGCGAACCATAATCGTTGCCCCTCGCTCGATTCTGGTGACGCGCTCGCCGATATGGATATGGGCCCCATCGGCGGTTGCCAGCTTGAGATTGCCCCAAATGGCGGCTTCGGGACGAATATAACCCCCTTCTGGATCGAAGACGCCAATTTCGTCCCCAGCCAGCCGATAGGCCGGATAGCGGTCGGCCATTTCAGCCTGATCCAGAATCTCGTGCGCGAGGCCGTATTCTGCGCAGGAGGCCAACATGCCCCCGATCAGCTCGCTGCCCGGCTTGCCGATCTGCAACACGCCGACCTTGCTCAGGAGGTTGGTTTGGCGCCGGCGTTCCATGCGGGCCCAGTTGCGATAAGCGCGCTGTAGCAGCGGCACATAGGCTGGGTCCTCATGGTAACCGAGCCGGATGATACGGCTGTCGCCGTGCGAAGAGCTGAGCTTATGCGCCGGCTGGAACGCCTCGAGACCAAGCACTTTGTGCCCGCGGGCCGCGATTTCGGCGACCGCCGCGCTGCCCATGGCGCCGAGGCCGATAATGATAACATCATACATGGCCTAGGCTCCAAAATAGCTGAATTGGATTGCCGGGGCCAAGCTTAAGCCCTAGCAGGAAGAGTCGTGCGTGCGCAATAAAATGAGTTGCCTTAACTAGCATATGGCTGGCCGGGAGATTCCCCAGTTTACTCCACAGCCGTTTGGAAATATCCCGGGTCGGTCAGGCGCGCCAGCCTCAGCAGCAATCCCGGCGACCCGGTTTTGCAGTTGCGTTACCTTGCCCGGGCGTGCTCATCGGTGGGGTCCTTGAGGTTGACATCGTCGCCGACGAAATAGACGCCCGGCGCGCGCATGCTCTTTGGGACGAGGTCTGCACGCAGAGTTTATGGGGCCAGCAGTTTGGCTGCACCGTGATCTCAAGGCTGACAACCTGATCGTCCGAGATGGTGTTTTGCCGGGTGTGCTCGATTTGCAGGCTATATGCCGTGGGCGATCCTGCCGCCGACTATGCGGCAGCATGGTTCTGCCCCTTCGGCTCGGGACGTGTTCCGGGACAGGCTCAATCTTGATGACCGCGATTGGCTGGCCTCGCAGGGCTGGGCCCTTTAGGCGCCGTTATCGCACTGAGCTACTATCAATGTGGCAAGGATGAAGCACTCTGCCGTCAATCACGACAGACGCTTTCAAGGTGGGACTGCTTGTTTAGCCCACACTCGACTAGGCCCACCAGCCGCTTGGCCGAGGTGCTTGTGACTGGTTGTTATACACCAATTACGGCCCCAGACGAGACGTTCCGGGAATGCATGAAGCAGAAAGTAACCACACTCGGGACCTAGCTTTGCCCGCAGAACTCGCGCCAAAGATCAGGCTATGCGCCCAAGCCAGAGCATGGACAGGCCAGCGGCGGCGAGGGTGAGGAGGGCGCCGAGGCCGGCGAAGAGGAAGGCGATTTCGGTGAGCTTTTTTTCCTCGATCAGGCGGGTCGCCAGCGTTCCGTAAACCTCCGACAACGCCTCGGCGGACTGGGCCTCGAAATACTCACCTTCCGTGGTAGCGGCGATGGCCTGCAGGGTTGGTGCGTCGAGCATGGCGCGCATGAAGCGGCCGCCGAAATCGACCACTTCGCCGCCGGTCGAGCCAAAGCCCACCGTATAGATCCGCACGCCGTGATCGGCCGCCAATTTCCCCGCTGCCAGAGGATCAGGGCCGGTGGTGGTTGCCCCGTCCGTCAGTAGGATGATGACCGCATTCTGGTAGGATCCCGGTTCAACCGGCACATGTTCTGCCGGCTGGGGCTCAGGCTCGGCATTGTCGAGCGAGCGGCCGGTCTGGGGCGTCACGCCACCGCTTCGCATCCCCAGCTGATCACGCGGATCATAGCCTTCGATCTCAAACGAGCGGTCGGGAAAGATGGTGGAAAGCGCCGTGATCACGCCCGCGCCCACGGCAGTGCCGCGCCGCAGGTCAAAGCCATCGACGGCGGCCGTGAGCAGTTCCCGGTCGAGCGTGGGCGCCTGCATCAGGACAGCAGAAGCGGCAAAGGCCACGATGCCAATCTCCACATCCATGGGCTGGCTGGTGATGAAGGCCTTGGCCGCTTCCTGCGCGGCAGCAATGCGCGAGGGCGACATATCGGTGGCGCGCATGGAGCCGGAGGTGTCGATCGCCAGGATCACCGTGGAGCGGGAACTGGGAAGGGTGACCACCGCCGCAGGGCGCGCCACGGCCAGCACCAGCACGCCAACGGCAAGCAGCAACAGCGCCGGTGGCACATGGCGGCGCCAGCCCGGCCCCTTGCCAAGCGCCTGCCGGATGAGCGGCAGATTGGCATAGCGCAGCGCCGTTTTCTTGCGCCGGCGCAGGATCCAGACATAGGCGCCCACCAGCAACGGCAGGAGCAGCAACAACCAGAGCATATCTGGCCAGAGAAAGGTCATGCCGTTGCTCCTGCTATGGCGCCACTGGCGCTGATCCGGCGCATGGTGACGAATCTGAGGATCGCGTCGGCCAGATCGTCGGCCGTCGAGAGTTCAAGCGCATCGATTCCGGCCTGATTGAAGCCATCGACGATCTCTTCCTCCCATTGCCCGGCCAGCGCGCTGAACCGATCCCTGAAGGTCCGGTCGCCCGTGTCGACAAGCAACTGCTCGCCCGTTTCGGCGTCTTCGATGGCCAGCAGGCCCAGATCGGGCAGTGCCTGTTCGAGGGGATCGACCAGCCGCACGGCAACGGCTTCGTGGCGGCGCGCGAGCGCGCCAAGAGAGGATTGCCAGCCGGGAAGCGACACAAAGTCAGATACGGCAAAGACGATGGACCGGCGCTTGAGGGCCGAACCGGCGCGGTGAAAAAAGCCACCAAGATCGGTTTGCGGTGCGCGCAGGCGCCGCGGATGGCTGAGCACCTTGTCAATCAGATGCAGCAGATGGCGGCGGCCGCTGCGGGCGGGAACGATGAGCTCGTCGACGCCATCAAACAGAATGGCGCCCACCTTGTTGCCGTGATACACGAATATTCGTGCGAGCGCGGCGGTGAATTCGGTCAGCACCTGCCGCTTGTTGGTGTCGCCGGAGCCGAAATCGACCGAGGGGCTGAGATCGAGCAGGAACCAGGCGGTCACCTCGCGATCCTCGTGGAAGATGCGCACATGGGGCACCTGGGTGCGCGCGGTGACGTTCCAGTCGATGTGGCGGACATCGTCGTGGGCCTGGTATTCGCGCAAATCCGCGAAATCTAGGCCGGCGCCGCGGAACAGCGTGCGGTAATTGCCCTGCAATGCGCCGTCGAGGCGGCGCACCACGGTCCATTCCACGCGCTGGAGCAGCGCTTCAGCTTGCCGAGGCGAGGCGGGCATGGGTTTGCAAGGGTTGTTCGGGTGCCGGGACGGCCCGAAGGATCTGGTTGATGATCCCGTCGGGACCGATGGATTCCGAGAGCGCTTCATAGGACAGGACAATGCGGTGGCGCATGACATCGGCCGCCACGTCGATCACATCCTGGGGCAAGACATACTCGCGGCCCCTCAGGAAGGCGAGCGCTCGTCCGGCTTCAATCATGTTGATGCTGGCCCGCGGGCTCGCGCCATAGGTGATCAGGCGCTGCAGGTCCTTGAGCCCGACCAGTTCGGGGTTGCGGGTGGCTGCAACCAGCCGCACCACGAACTGGATCAGCGTCGGATCGACGTAAAGCTGCCGCGCCCGCGCCTGAAGGGCAATGAGTTGCTCGGTGGTCGCCACTTTAGCCACGGTCTGCATCACCCCGGTTACGCGCGAGACGATCACGAATTCTTCTTCCTCGGAGGGATAGCCGACCAGCACCTTCATCATGAAGCGGTCCACCTGCGCTTCGGGCAGCGGGTAGGTTCCTTCCGTTTCGATGGGGTTTTGCGTCGCCATCACGACGAAGGGCTCGGGCACCCGGTGGCTTTGGCCGGCAATGGTGACCTGCCGTTCCTGCATCACTTCGAGGAGGGCACTTTGTACCTTGGCCGGGGCCCGGTTGATTTCGTCCGCGAGCAGCAGATTGCAGAACACCGGCCCGAGGGACGTGGTGAACTCGCCATCCTTGTTGTTGTAGATGCGGGTGCCGACAAGATCGGCGGGCACCAGGTCGGGCGTGAACTGTATGCGCTTGAACTGCCCCTGGATCGCATGGGCCAGGGTGTTGACGGTCAGTGTCTTGGCGAGGCCCGGAACCCCCTCGACCAGGAGGTGGCCCTTGGCCAGAAGGGCGATCAACACGCGCTCAAGGAAATGGTCCTGCCCGACCACGACCTTTTTGACTTCATAGAGCACCTGCTCCATCAAGGAGGCGGCGGGCGTCGGGGTCTCGATTGGATCGTCCATGGCTGCTTCCGTTCCTGGCTAAAGCGGTGACTCTTCGACGGCGCCCCCGGCTTCCTCGATGGTGGCGGCAAAGGCGATACCGGCAAAAGTGCGCAGCCCCGAGGGATTGAGGATGGCGGTGACGATGCCGACGACCTCGCCATCGGCATTGACCAGCGGGCCGCCCGAATTGCCGGGATTAGCGGCTGCATCGAACTGGATCAGGTTGCGCATGGTGCTTTCGCCTTCCCGCTCGAGCACGCGCAACAGGCCCGACACCACGCCGGCCGAGGCGGAGGGGCCGATGCCGAAAGGAAAGCCGACAGCCACAACATCGTCCCCCGGGCGCAGACTGCTGCTCGAGCCGAGCGTTGCCGGGAGCAGGTCATCGGGCAGCACGCTGGGGCGGATGATGGCAAGGTCGAGTTCGGGTCGGGCGCCGACGATCGTGGCGTCGGCTTCGGTGCCATCAAAGAACGACACCCGCAGCCGCTTGGCGGCGCGCACAACATGCAGATTGGTCAGGATAGTGCCCTGGTCGTCGATGACGACGCCGCTGCCGACGGCGGTGAACTCTTCATGGAAATCTTCTTCGATCTCCCCCGATTGGGGCAGTTCGGCTGCCGGCGGCTCCCCGGCCTGGGCGCGAGCCGCGGGTTCTTCACCGGCAGCCGGGTCATAGCCAGTGACCCGCACCACCGAAGGAATAATGGTAGCATAAGCCTGGGATGCGATTGACGGGGGGCGTCCGCGCTCGTCGAGGGCGAAGTTCACGGCGTCGGTGATGTCGCCCTGGCTCAGGTTCTGGCCGGGCGGACGCAACACGTCGTAGAGCCCCACCAGCAAGAGGGCGAGGAGCACCGAGGACAGCACCAGCACCTTGCCTTGATGCTGGTTGTAGGTCCGGTGCAGGTGCTGGCGCGCGCGGTGGGAGAAACTAGGTTCTTGGGCGGCAGGATCAGTTGCCTGGGGAAGGGGGCGTGTGGCCATAGCGCGCCCCGACGGCTGGCCCGTGCGCGCCTTGTTCGATCCGATATAAATCGGTCGTCGCTTCACCCCGGGACACTCCCGTTGAGCGGGCGCAGGAGGCGCCCGGCAGCTGCCTAACCCCTCAAGCCTAGCCTTCCCCGCTCCGAATGGAACCCGCTCTCAAAAACGTGCGCTCCGGCGTCCTCGCGAATGGTTACTGCGTAGTTCGCACCGCTTGAAAGCCCGATCCTGGAGGAGGCGCCGGTGAAGGCAAGGAACCCCAGATAGCGCAGCCAGGCCGAGCCGTGCAGCGGACTTTTGAACCACAGCAGGATGATCGGGAGATGATGGTGGACTGCAAACACCGAGGCAGATGAGCGTTGGCTTCACTCCAACTAATCGCTGGGTCTACCAGGCGTTTGACCGGGGCTTGCTTTAGGCTGGAAGTCCGCTCCGATCCGGAGGTGCTCTTCTCCAAGTACGCGATCAAAGCTGCCGGTCCTCCCTGGCAGCTTTCTGGGTTTTATGGGGGGCACGCTGAAGATGACCCAAGTCTGTAGCAGATCTCCGTAGATGCAGGCCTTTCCTGTAGGAACTCAGGTACCTTCCGGCGGAAGTAGGTAACGCGGCCTTTCAGGCGTGTAGTGTCCCGTGCGCATCTCGATGCATGCTCCCAACTGACCGGCACGACAGTTTCGGCTGGGTATGCCGCTCCCCTGCGACTCCGGAAATCGCATCGTGTCCGGTGGCCAGTTCGGTGGCCAAACTGGGGTAATCCACACAACCGGGCCGACGGCGTTGGCGCTAACTTGCTGGGAACAAAGAGTTTCGCTGAGAGATTGGCTGGGGAACCTGGATTCGCAGCAAAACTAAATGTCGCCCGCAAGTCGCCGAAAACCGAGGTGTTCTGGCGGCCAACGCGGCCAATGGACCATGCTAGTGGCCAATGGTCAAGCTGGCCACCAAGGGTATTAGGCGAGCCCGCTGAGAGTTATGCCGGATCCGTTTCGTGATTATCTACGCTCTCAGGACACAGCACCTCGGCGCCAATCTCAAAAATGGGTGGATCGCTGATCTGCACTTGCCGGCCCATTCCCTCACGAATGACTGGAAGGGGGGTGGTAGGCGGAATGATAGCTTCCCGGCCTGGAGCCATAGTAAGCGGTCGTTCCGGATTGAATGGGAACGACCACCTAGCGGCATAGTTCTAGTTCGACGAGATGCGATGAATGTTTCGCGGTACCGTCGCCAAACTACGAACAGGGCGAGCGTGAGCAGGACCAAGTTTGTCGTTTTTCACCGATGAATCATGAGCAGCTTTGCCCGCTTGGCGAATGGCCCCGCCAGCAATTCTGCCAGCGGGGCCATGAAACTAGGTGATGCATAAAATGATCATCTTCACGATGACCCGGACAGCCACATCATAGGCCATGCACGAGAGAATGCTCGCGATGGTCCGCAGATGATGTGATGGTATAATACCCATCTCCGCCTCCACTAAAGGCGAACTCGGGTGACTCAGCGCTGGCGCCTATTGAAGGCACCGGCCACCCGAGAACCACTGGGGGCGATGGCAGGCTAGTTATCGTGCATTGGCGGCTGAGGTTGCATCTGCTCGACCGCACTAAAATGCACACCCGACCGGATAGGTTCAAGGTCTCAGCATACCAAATATTGTTGCCACGAGGATGTTGCCACAAAGGTCAAACACATTCGGCGTCAGATCGGCCGAGGCATGAGCATAAGTCGAGCCTAGCCCCGCAATTGAAACGAGTAGCAGCGCCACGAGAAATCTGTTTGGGTCTATCTTCATCTGAGTTCTCTCTTGGGCGAGAGAACCTTGGCTTATGCGCCAAGGAACTTGCTCGCCCATCAAAGGGTCGAAACAAATTCCTCGGCGTGGCTTGCTCTTCGACCTGCGCGTCACGCGCGGTCTTATCCACCCCAAGTTAGAAGGGTGTCATTACTTGCCCATACGTATTCCGGGCTGACAGTAAACTGGGGAGGCGCAGCAAGAGCCTTTGCCCAGCACGCCACAAGGGCGCTATAGTTGATAAGTGGTTAACATAGTGACCAGTCATGCAGAGCGCAAGGGGCCGCGTTGAATCAGAAGCTCGGCCGCAAGAAGAGCCTGAGCCGCAAGGTCATCATGGCAGGCGAAGAGCGGTGCGTTTACTGCGCCGATCCACCTGATACGCTCGAACACATGCCGCCGAAGACGATGTTCAAGGACCGATACCGGCTCAGCGGTATGGAGTTTCCCTGCTGTGAGCCGTGCAACAACGGGACGAGCGCGGCCGACCTGGTGGCGGCGTTCATGTCAAAGATCGGGCCGCTCATTGGCAAGGGCGATTGGGAGCTTGCCGACAATCACCGCCAGGCGTGGATGCTGCGGAAGAAGGCGCCCGGCTTCCTTGAGGAGCTTTTCGGTCCCAAGGCGAACTCCGAACCTATCCTGTTCAAGACCGACGGCGGCGTTCTGCTCGACCGGGTGCAAATTCGCACCGGCCCCATCGGGTCTGCCTGTCTGGACGTGTTCAGCGCCAAGCTCGGGATGGCGCTCTACCGGGAGCACATCGGCACCAACCTACCCCTTACCGGGGCCGTCAACGCCATGTGGTTCACGAATGTCGGGCTGGGCCAGGATACTGCGGACACGCTTCTCTCCATTCTACCGGGTTTGAACGCTCTCCGGCAGGGCAAGTCGGACTCACTGGGGCAATTCGCCTACCGCTTCAACAGCGATGGTGTCGGCATGTTCTCGTGCCTCGCCAGTTTCCACAAAGGCCTGCACGTCATGCTCTTCGCTATGGCCGATCCGGAGCTGTACGACATTCCCGTGGTGATCGAGACGCAGCGTGTCACGCGGCCGGGCGGCTTGCTGGCGATGATGCCCAAGCCCGCCCGGCCCCATAACTGGAACATACCGCTCCTTGGCACACCCTAGCGGGTGATGCCGTTGGCCCTTGTTACAGCATCGTCATGACAGCCCCCAGCACCACGGCACCCAGAAGGTCGAAGATGTTGCTGGTCAGGTCAGTCGGCGAGAAGCACACCATAGCCGCCATACACTAGCCGCGTGGCGCCGGGCCAATGCAGCGGCAATCTCGTTCGGCTTTCATTGTGTTGGCGGCGTACTCTCCCAGCTGAGTGACAGCGGAGCTACGTCGATCCTGGCAACGGCGGAGGTGTTCGACGTAGGCCGTTACAGCGTCGTCCCAGCGTTGAGGGATAGGCCACTCCATACCCTATCAGGCTCATGTGACTCTATGGCAGCTTACGAGCAGCGCCCACAGCACATCAGGCGATAACATGGGCGCGCGGCGGTAGCTAACAACTAACGCAAATGGTAGGCACCGGGGAAACGCTTATGCATACTGACTTCTATAAATGAAGACAATCCTCCCCTGATGCGGGAGGGCGACCCAAGCGTTGACATCCCTCAGCCTGATGGGCCTCCCTATCCTCCCCTATGCGGGAGGGTGCCCCGGAGCTAGTCTCCGGGGCCACTTCAACCGGTTCACACACACCCTCAGCCCGGATCGAGGCCAATTGTGACTACGCTTGCCATTGTTGTGCGAGATGGTTCAAGCGCTCTTGATATCCTGGGGTGGGGGCGAATGCATGTAGTGCAATTACCACGTTTAGAAGCCCAAGGGTCACCTCGGTGCGATTGTCCGCGGTGAGATAGTCGCCCAGCTTAGTATGAATTATTGCGTATAGAGTGCTGGCATCAGCGCCTTCGGGCAGCGGGGGTTGATTGATAGACGAGAGGTAGTCATTGACCACTATGAGGGCATTCGGAGGAATAGTGTAGTCACGGCCAAATTGCTCGGCGGCTACCGATGCGAGCACCTGCATAAAATGCTGTGAGGGTTCGGCGCCCTGCTCGATTTGATCTCGTACCTGTTCAATCACTTTTGGATCCTATAGTTGGGATTACTGAAGTGGAATATACGGCCTAGTTTCGCCGGGCTTCGCCCGCGTATCAGACAAATCATTTGATCCGCGGGAAGTTCTAGAATTTCCGAGACGCTGAGTAGGCTTTCCTTGACTTCAGACTGGCTGGTGGCTTGGTCATTGCTTATCTTCTGGAAGGTCTTTCCCTCACTCAGGACGGTCTTGAAACCACACGCGTCCGACAGCCATTTCGCGGTTCGGAGATCGGCGCGGCCGAGATTGAAAACCCGCGTGGTGGCGCAGGAACCCAGAATGGTGTCAGCCGCATACTGGCCATAGACAGCTTCGAGGCTGCCCCGATCTTGCAGCACGAAGATCGTTTCAAGTGACATGCCAGCGGCCACGGTGGCAATATCGACGATGCGCTGCATGAACCCCAACCTGGTGAATTCGTCAGCGACAAACAGCACCGGCTGCTCGGCCTTGCCCCGGTCATCCTGTTGCACCATCACGGCCAACAACAAGTTGGTCAACAGACGCAGGAAACCAGCCTGAGGACCGATCTGGTCCAAGGGAATGACGATGAACAGATCGACATTACCCTTGAGCAGCAGATCGAGCTGGAATCCCTTCTCGGGTGCGAGGAAGGCACGCATATGCCCGGCACTTGTCCATTTAAGTGAGCGCGCCACAGTAGAGAGAATTGCGCCCCGTTCCTTGTCGCCCATTTGGAGGAGCGACCCCGCCAACTCGGCAGCGCGGCCGCCGGCCAGGTCAGAGGCGTCCGACCAGGCGGCCAGCGTGTCGAGGAAATTGGCATTGAGCACCAGGCTCCGAACGTCGTGGAGGTTGGCCTTTGCCCCTGTCAGTTCATGTACGACCTCGATAGCCGTTTGCAGGATATCCCGCGCTCTGTCCGAAAAATGGGCGCCGTCGCCCGTTTCTGTCAGGACCAACCCGTCGGCGATTACCGCCGCGTCACGGTCTCGGTGACCGTCACGGATGAAAGACAGAGGATTATAGGCAAAGCCCCTCGTTTTGGTGGTGCGGAACGGGTCAAGCATGACCACCTTTCGGTCGGTCGTTTCCCGACGCTTGCCAGTGATGGTGGCCAGCTCGCCCTTGATGTCCAACGCGACAACAGGACCGACATGATCGAGGATTGCCGGCACCAGCGCCGAAACGGATTTGCCGCCCCGAGTGCCGGCGATGACGGCATGGTGCCCCCCGAGCCACCCCTTCTCATCGTCCTTGACATAGCGGACGATTTTGCCGGCATGGATGCCTAGCGGCAATCCACCCCTGTTCCGGCCCAGGTGTTTGAGGTCCACCTCATCCAGAAAACCCCCGCGCCATGGGCCACCTTCGGCGGTGCGGTCAACGGGATGCTTCCGGCGCCAGTCACGCATCCACTCGCGGCCGAATAGACCCCACAATACCCAAATGAAGAATCCAACGACGGCGACAAAGAGGGCCCAGCCCAGAAGGTCGGTGGGAAACTGCGGCATTCACTCGTCCTTCGGCAGCCCGTCGAGGAAGGTGGCGAGAAAATCCCGATCCCTTTGCCTCGTATGGAAGTCGAGGAGATGTCGTTCCACGTAGGCCCTTAACTTTGGGTTGCGCTTCATATCGGCCAGCAGGAACGAGCCTAACAAGACGTGAAGCCGATCGGTGCGCTTCGTGTCCTGGCGGAGCTGTCGAACCTTGTGCTGGTCGAGTTGGGCTTCGATGCGGGCCTTCTGGGCTTCCAGTTCGTTAATGCGGTTGGTTTTGGAAGCGGACATTAGGGAGGCAAGGGCCTTGAAGTTGGAAATGCGCGCTTATACATTACTGCGTAACGTGCGCGTCCTCAATGGGGCTTTGCCCCAGCCGGACGGCTTCCCCAGCATCGACCAGTGGTCGAAATGGGGATGTCCCGCACAATCCCCAAACCCCCGCGCCAGCATCATGCCTGCTGGACCGCAATGGTGAGCGAGGAAGGGAAGGGCTATGGCCATTTACCGTTTGTCTGCCCAGGTCATTTCCCGCGCTGATGGTCGATCAGCCACGGCGGCTGCGGCCTATCGTTCTGGCGGGCGCATTGCCGATGAGCGCACTGGCCTAGTCCACGACTATGAGCGGCGCAGCGGCATCCTGCATGAGGAAATCATGGCGCCGGCCGACACGCCGGACTGGATGCTGGACCGTGAGGCCCTGTGGAACACGGTCGAGCGCGTCGAGAAACGCAGTGATGCGCAGCTTTGCCGTGAGGTGCAATTGGCCTTGCCCCACGAGCTGGGCAGGGCGGCGCAGTTGGAGCTGGTGCGCGGCTTTGTCGGTCGAGCGTTCGTGACCCATGGCATGATCGCCGATATTGCCATCCATGCCTCGCACCGCAAAGGCGATGCGCGCAATGAGCACGCCCATGTCATGCTCACCTTACGGCAAATTACCCAGGCCGGTTTCGGTAACAAGGACCGGTCCTGGAATGATCGCGCGCTCCTAGGTCAATGGCGTGAGGAGTGGGCCGAGCATGTCAATCATGCCCTGGACCGCGCCGGGCATCAGGAGCGCGTTGACCACCGTACCCTCGAAGCCCAACGCGGTGATGCAGAGCGTCAGGCGGCTGAGGCGCGCGCCGCCAATGACAATGAGCGTGCTGAGGCGCTGGAGGTGGAGGCAGTTGTTCTTGACCGCGAACCGCAGCCGAAAATCGGCCATATCGCCATGGCGCTGGAGCGCCAGGGACAGCGCACCGAGCGCGGCGACCTGTGGCGCACGGTCATGGCGCGGAACCTTGCCCGGTTGCATGGGTGGCTGTCGTTGCAGCGGGAGCGTGTAGCTACCGTCTGGGAGCTTGTGCAGGCTGTATTTGAGCGCGGTCACGGTCGAGCCGCACCACAGCGAGACCGTGATGGTGGCGATGTGGCCGCCAGCGACGTCGGGCGTGCTGCGGATGCACCAGCTTATTCGCAGGAGGAACGTGATCGCTTGCTTGGACGCCGTTCGCCCGGCAGGCCAGAAGATGGAGGCGAGGGCGAGCGGCCGGCGGACACCCCGAAGCCACGAGACAAGAGCCGCGACGATGATCGAGAGCGTTAGCGGCATGGGCATTGAGGGTTGAGTTATCGGCATCGCCGCATTCGAGGGCGTCAGCACCATCGCCTACCTGCCTGGCAATTCTCCGTCAGCCTCTTTTCGTGAAGATTGTACGTTGACGAAAGAGGCTGAACGTGAAACTGTAGGAATAACGAATGGAGGCAGATGTGCAGGCGGATTTTGGTACTCGGCTGGATGATTGGCAGCGCACACTGAACGACGACGGCGCGGACTGGCTGGTCATCCCTTGGCTGACTCAGTGCGCGCGATCGTGGCAAGCGTTTGAGCAAGCAGCCTCGGGCACAACGGCCGCCATGGGGCCGCCAAAGGTCGAGAACTGGAGCGCTGTACAGCTCTTCGCTGGACTTGCATTCTACGGGCGGTACGGCGCCCTGCTTGAGAAGCTCCCGCGCGACCGGCGGCCGGACTGGGTCGCGGCCGCCATCGGATCAGCCGAATGGCTGGTGAGCAAGGCCCCTCCCGCCGCGCACGATGAGGTTCCTACTCGTATCATCGTGCTGGCCGCAGGCAGGCAGGCGCTGGACCTGGGGGCGGGGGTGCTCGAACCAAAGGCAGTCGGACTGCTGGGCAACCTGTCGGAAGGGCGTGTTCGCAACCTGATGTCCGGCCAGGAGCCGCAACTTACCTCCGTGCAAGGGCGCATCCCGGCAGCAGAAGCATTGCGGTGGTTGAGCAGCCGTCCAGGGTTTTGGCCCTCTATCTGGCAGGAGGAACAGGTGGCCACAACCGCCATGCCGGACCGATTGCGTGTGCCGCAGGCGGCTGATGGAGGGCTCTTCCATCCGGGCCTGCGTCGCCGCAACGGCTACACGATCGGCGCGAAGGGCAGTGAAGTCACGATCGAGGACTTCGATACGGCCCTGAAGGCTCTGGCAAAGATGAGTGAGCCGCGCTGGCGACGACCCAACGAGCAGGGCAATTGGGGCATCGTCAGAGCCGTGGCCTGGGTCGAAATTGACCGGCGCGAGCTGTCCCACCAGTCCTAGACCCCGAGCGCGGTGCTGGTCACCGACGCTAGCATCAAACGAACTTATCCAATTCGGCGTGTCACCGTTAGCCGGTGGCTCGACCGTTCACGCGCGTCAAAAAGGAGAAAACATGAACGCCAACGAGATATTGCAGCGTCTGGTCACTATGGAACCGGTGCGGACTTCGGACCTGCCCTCTGACCAGCGGGGCATCTACGCCCTGATCGATCATGAAGGTCGGATCAGCTATATCGGCTCCACCAGCGCGGCGAACGAAAACTTTCGTAAGCGCATCCACGCCCGGCACCGGACGGGCTCGGAGACTTACAGCCACTACTTTTCCAAGGTCTACAACTGCGGGCGCATGTACCGGTGTCGCCTGTCGCAGCAGGGGCATCCCGACGCCGACACCGCCAAGCGCCTGCGCTCCCTGTTCGTCTTGGAATATTGCCGCGCCGTCTATGTGCCCATCGACGGCAGCAAGCCCGAAATCGAGCGTCTTGAGGCGGAAGTCATCAAGCTTGCGCCGGCTTCGCACACTCGCTGGAACCGCGCCACCGGTCTGACCTATCCCGAGCCCAGCGATCTGGTCGATGCGCTCATTGAAAAGCTTCGCCTCGGTCTGCCCGAACGCGAGGCGGTTGAGCGGCAGCGGCGGCTCGCCGACGGCTAAGGCCTGACTCCCTTGGCCGGGGTTAAGGCCTGACAGCGGGAAAGAACGCCTCTTTCTGTGTGTTGCGATCAACTTGCCCGGATAGCTTGCTATCCGGGCCTTCTTGTATGCCGTCTATTCCATTTCATCGACGCGCATGTCTCGAACAAAGGCCCGGATGGCCTCCACGTTGGTGGTGACGGAATACAGATTGCACATGCGCTACACGTCGATCCCGAGTTCGCGCAGCAGGCCTCGGCAGGTCACCTCGCCCTCGTCGGCGCATTCAGCTTCGCGGCGGTGCGCTGGGACATTCTCGAAGCGCCGAAGGTCGGCGAGGAGCTTGCGTACCAAACGCTCACGCTCCCGTACCGCTGCACCAGTATCCGGCACGCGACTGATCAATTGGCACCGACCCGATCTTCTGCAATTGCCTTGTCCACCAGCTCCTCAATCTCATCGAAGATGACGACGATCAGCAGCTCGCGTTCGCTATCGGTTTCGCCGGCAACCGCTGGCACCTTGAGTGTGAAGCGGCGCAGCTCATGATCGCGCCGAAGGCAGAAGCCGCAGCGGAACTCGATAAAGCCGGCCTCGCTCCACAGGTCCACCATGAACGTCGCGATATACTGGATGTATTTTGAGGAAAGCTCGGCGCTCAACCGATCCACCAATGCCTTCATGGCCACCTCCGCCCGATGAGCTTATCGCCCTTATCCCCGTCCACGCCAGAGGCCGTATCCTTGCGTCATAGCAAGGAGATGACCATGAGACTTGATCGAGAAGGCAGGCGCACCGTGGCCCAGTTCCTCAACGGCGTTGCGGTGGCGGTGGTGGCGACCATGCTCCTCGCGCCCATGGCAGGTGGAAAGGTGGATATCGGGACGGCCGTTTTGGGAGCCATGTGCGCGCTCACGTTGCACGCGATGGCGCTGTTCGTGGCCGCAAGGCGCTAGCGGCAGGCTAGCTCGTCAGGACAACCGCAATGACGCCACACGAAATGCCGATGCACACCAGCAGTGCCACATCGATGGACGACCATGGGTGCTTGATCCGATCCAACTGGACGACCGAGGGTTCCTGCGTTGTTTCGACTTTGATGGGTGGTTGGTCGGGTTGGGGTCTGGCACGCAGCACGTGGGCTAGCTTGAATCGCGACGGTGGGCCGCCCCACTTCATGCGGCGAAAGCGGTAGAGATTGGTGTGGCTTCGTTGGGACTGTTGGTCTACGTCGGGCGTCATCAGTCTGCGTCAAAACATAGTTCGCAGAGACCATGGGCGCGCCCGTGACGCTGTTGTACGGCGTGCAACAGCGCAGGCACTCGGTATCGGCGCTGGCAATTCGATTGCGCTGGGCTTGTTCGGATCGGCCAGTCTCGATGTCACGCTGTGCCTGTTCGCGGCGTGCGAGTTCCGCCGCGACTTCTTCTTTCGTAAATCCTGCCATGCCCGATCCTCCCGTCTTGGCAGAATGTCGGGACATGGTTTGTCTTGCAACAACCGCTGGTCGTGGGCCTTAACAATCACTTCCTCAATTGCCAGACCATTGAGAGGCCGCTCACCTGGGGCGGACGGACCTTTTTGGGAGATAGGGCGAACTGACGGGCCATTGGCTGTGCCCCGAGCCTAAGGTCTCGGCCATGCGGTAGCTGTCCCGTTCGCGGCATGAGCATGCTTCTCCTACAGATTGCTGCCGTGGGCGACTTCTTCTTTCTGGGTGGGGCTGCGCCCCCCTTTTCCCGTCAAGCACTAGACGCCCATGGGCGCGACCCTGGCGGTCTCCCCACCCTTCCTCCCGCTGGTCGTGCAGGCCGGGTGATCCCCCTCCACCAGGGTCGGTGCTGGACACTCAAAGTCCCCCTCATTGCCGGGAGCTAGCCCGGGTTCATGCGAACCCGCAAGCTAGGAGAAACCGACGTGAAGAAAGACCTCTATCAGACCGTAACGGACACCATCATCAAGGACTTGAAGTTTGGTATTCGGCCATGGATGCAACCGTGGGAAACCGGTGGTGAAGGCGGCCAGCTCAACCGGCCATTGCGCGCCAATGGTGCGGCCTATCAGGGAATCAACGTGCTGATGCTTTGGGCATCGGCCAGCGAGAACGGTTTTTTGTCGCCAACCTGGATGTCGTTCAAGCAGGCGCAGGAATTAGGTGCCCATGTGCGCAAGGGTGAAAAAGGCACCATGGTAGTTTACGCCGGAACCCTGACCCGCACCGAGATCAACGAACAGACTGGCGAGGAAGCAGAGCGCGGTATTCCGTTTCTCAAGTCCTATACCGTTTTCAATGCTGACCAGATCGAGGGACTGCCGGCCAGGTTCCTCCAGCCGCCGGTGGTGATGCTGGACCATTCCCAGCGCATAGAGCAGGTAGACAGGTTTGTTGCTGCCACTGGCGCCGAGGTTCGGAATGGCGGGACGATGGCCTTTTACCAGCCAGACCGGGATATGGTGCAGATGCCAGACTTCCAGGCGTTCCGTGAGCCAGAGGGATATTATGCCACGCTGTTGCACGAGTTGACGCACTGGACGCGCCACAAGTCGCGGCTGGATCGCAGTTTTGGCCGCGAACGCTGGGGCGATGAAGGCTATGCGGCCGAGGAACTGGTGGCGGAATTGGGCGCCGCATTCCTGTGTGCCGATATGCAGATCACCCCGACGGTTCGCAAGGATCATGCCGCCTATATCGGAAACTGGCTGAAGGTGTTGAAGAACGATAAGCGGGCCATTTTCACCGCTGCGTCTTATGCCCAGAAGGCCGCCGACTATCTGACCGGGTTGCAGAAGGCGAAGGAGGCCGCCGCGTAAGCGGTGCTCACTTTGCGGGTCTCAAAAATTGCGGAGCCTGCCCATGGGCAGGCGCCGAAGGCTTGCTGGGCAAGCAGTTGGAGTGGCCTTGCCACACGGGGTGCAGACGGCTCTATTGCCGTCATATGCAGGATGGCCCTGGAGGCGTCGGTGGCAAAAGTATCGGGTGGGGGATTGACCCCATATGGCGTGTTGTTGCTTGCCGACGAATATCGCCTTTCGGGCGATGTGCTTGGGCGTGAGCCTCGCCTGGCGACTGCAAATCCCCGTCGGCTGCTATATCTCCACGCCCTGGAAACGTATCTGCGCGCCTTCCTCTGCCTGTCTGGGCATACCCCGGAAGAAATCCGGAAATTCAATCACGATATCCAGGCCATGCTGACTCAATGCGAGGCGGTTGGGTTGAAGATCAAGCGTCAGTCGCGCCGCTTCATCGAAGCGGTGGCGGCAGCCGGTGACTATGTTCGGGTCCGATATGATATCGACCTAGGCTACAATGGCGGCAACTGGCCACCGCCGCCTCGACCCAATGCCAGCATGGCGCTTTGCTTGAGGCCCTGGACGACATCGCTGGTGCAGTGAGCGCGGCCGTCGGCGGCAGTATTGGCGATAGTGGGGTTGACCCAGTCGATTCCAATTCACCGACCGAAGGATAAATTCGATGTTGTAGGGATGGTCGCCCCCATCCTGGCTTTAAGGTTGCCCCAGAGGTAGATCGTCTGTCACAAACCTTTGGGGCAAATCGAACTTGGGGGATCGGTTCTGGCATGAGGCTTTTACCTAATACCGGCACAAGCCGCGTCATCGACCAAGTTCGAGAATGGTTGGCCGAAGACGACGCCGTTTCGATCATGTCGCCGGATTTCTCCCTCAATGCCTTTTCGGAACTGCGCGACACGCTTGGGAAGGCGGGCAGCGCCCGCTTGGTGATTGGCAATGATGCCGTCAATGGCGCTTCCCTGTCTGGCGGCCCTGCTGACATCGCCTATCGCAATCGGTTGCAGGGCCGATGGCTCGCCAGATCCGCCCATGATTGGCTTAAGAGCAATGCGGAAACGCGCCTAGCGCCAATGACGCCGCCACAATCTATGGTGTTGATTGGTGGCAAGGCGGGTCGGCGTGCTCTACTCGGCACCTGTTCCTTTACCACTGCTGGCCTAGGCATCACGCCCACGGGGCAGATGGGCCTGGTTCAGGCGGCCGATACCGAGGCGGAAGCTCTAGCCTTTGCCGACTGGTTCGAGGCGAATTGGAATTCGCTCAAGGCTCCAACCATGCCCGACCCACTACAGGCCCTCCTGGCCGAGACGGCATCGCAACGGCCGCCGGCCTTGCTCTATTTCAAATTCCTGTTCGAACTGTTCAAGGATTTGGGTGACGAGCTGGACGAGGAGCGCATCGTCAAGTCAGCGACCGGCATCCGCGACACTGCTGTATGGAAAAAGCTCTTCAAGTTCCAGCGCGACGGTGTGGTGGGCGCCATTGATAAGCTTGAGCGCATCGGCGGCTGCATCATCGCCGACAGCGTAGGTCTGGGCAAAACCTTCGAAGCGTTGGCGGTCATCAAGTACTACGAGCTTCGCAATGACCGCGTCCTCGTCCTTTGCCCGAAACGCTTGCGCGACAACTGGACGCTATACAAATCCAATGACAACCGGAATGTCCTGGCAGGGGACCGGCTTAACTACGACGTGCTGAACCATACCGATTTGTCCCGTGAAGGTGGCATGTCGGGTGACATCGACCTGACACACGTCAACTGGGGCAACTACGACCTTGTCGTGATCGATGAGTCCCACAATTTCCGTAACAAGACGACACATAGAGACCACGACACTCGATACGACCACTTGATGAAGCGCATCATCAAGGCAGGCGTAAAGACCAAGGTGTTGATGCTCTCGGCCACCCCGGTCAACAATCGGCTGGCTGATCTGAAGAACCAGATTGCCTTCATGACCGAAGGCGACGACATGGCCTTGGCGGGCCATGGCATTGCCAGCATAGAGACGACGATCCGCAAGGCGCAGGGCCAGTTCAACCGGTGGCTCGACCTCGCCGAGACCGAACGCCGACCGTCACGTCTCATGGACATGCTGGGCTTTGACTACTTCAAGCTCCTGGACATGCTGACCATCGCACGATCCCGCAAGCATGTGCAGCGGTACTATGGCACTGCCGAAACCGGCCAGTTTCCGGACCGGCTACGTCCGGTCAACATCAAGTCCGACGTTGATCTTGCCGGCGAGTTCCGCCCGATCCGCGAGATCAACAATGAGATCAGACGCCTCAAGCTCGGCGCCTATGCGCCGATGCGGTATGTACTGCCACATAAGCAGGCCGCTTATGACGCCAAATACAGCACCAGCATTCGTGGCGGCGAGAGCATTTTCCGCCAGGCAGATCGAGAGGAGAGCCTGATCCACCTGATGCGCGTCAACATTCTGAAGCGCATGGAAAGTTCTGTGGCCTCCTTCTCTCTTACGATCAAGCGCCAGCTGGACGATGTGAATTCCCTGCTGTCCAAGATCGAGAACCACGACGATTCCGTCGATGAATTGGCGGTTGATGACATCGACGTGGATGATGCGGCCTTCGAGGCGCTGCTTGTCGGCCGCAAGGTCAAGGTCCTCTTGCAAGACGTTGACCGTGTCCGCTGGCAGCAAGACCTGATCGAAGATCGAAACCGGTTGATGACGCTCCGCTCTGCGGCCCAGGCGGTGACCGCTGACCGCGATGCCAAGCTTGCTGACCTAAGAAAGCTGATCGCCGCCAAGGTGACGGCGCCGCTCAATGCGGGGAACCGCAAAATCCTGCTCTTCACCGCCTTCGCTGATACGGCTGACTACCTCTATAGGGAGTTGGCGGGTTGGGCGCGGGACACCCACGGGGTCAACGCCGCCGTCGTCACCGGCACCGGCGCCAACAAGACCACGCTTGGCGGCATTCGCTCGGATATGAGTTCTATCCTCAGCGCCTTCTCACCCCGCTCCAAGGAGCGCCCGGCCAATATGGCGGGCGAAGGGGAAATCGACTTGCTCATTGCCACCGACTGCATTTCCGAAGGCCAAAACCTTCAGGACTGCGACTTCCTGGTGAACTACGACATTCACTGGAATCCGGTTCGGATCATTCAGCGCTTCGGCCGCGTGGACCGCATCGGTTCAACCAACGCCCGAATCCAACTGGTCAATTTCTGGCCTAATATGGAGCTGGACGAATATCTTGATCTGGAATCCCGCGTCAGCGGTCGCATGGTGCTGCTGGACGTTTCCGCCACCGGCGAGGAGAACGTCATCGAGTTTCAGGCCGGCAACCAGATGAACGACCTGGAATACCGCCGCGCCCAGCTGCAGCAGATGCAAGACGCCGTAATCGACCTCGAAGACCTATCCAGCGGCGTTTCCATTGCCGATCTTACCCTCAATGACTTCCGCATCGATCTGTCCGGCTATTTGCGGGAGAACAGAGAGCGGCTGGAGGCCTTGCCGCTTGGAACCTATGCCGTGGTCACGACGCCGGACGATCAATTCGGTAGTGGCGACAATCCCATCCCACCCGGCGCCATCTTCTGCCTGAGGGCGGTTGGCGAAGCCGCAGAAAGCGCCGCCGAACCAGGCTACCCCTTGAGCCCCCATTTCGTCGTACATGTCAGCGACGAGGGGGAGGTCCACTTGCCCTATACCCAGGCCAAGCAGGTACTCGACCGGCTCAAGAAGCTGAGCATCGGGCGCGATCTGCCCGATGCTCAAGCCTATGGTCGATTCGACAACGCCACCCGTTTCGGCCGCGATATGGAACCGTACCAGAAGCTTCTGGCCCGCGCCGTTGCCTCGATAGCCGGCAAGAGCGAGGAGCGGGCCGTCGCCAGTCTATTTTCGCCAGGTGGTACTCATGCCCTTAAGGGTGAGTTTGCCGGGATCAACGATTTTGAGGTCGTGGCCTTCTTGGTCGTCGTGCCCGAAACGGAGGGACCATGACCGCCGACGGCGTTATTGGCACCATTGTCGAAGCGCTGGCCCTGCCGGCCAGTGCGCGGGTCGATGCCCGCGTCCCCAAAAAAATGCTGGTAGAACAAGGCGCGCCGACAGCCGCCGACAAACGCGCTATCCAGGACGGAATTGACGAGCTGCAATGGTTTGCCGCCTGCAAGCCCGCGACCATCGGTGTGCCGTCTTTTGCAGATGAAACACGGGACTATCTGGAAATCGCCATCATCGGTTGCGCCTTTCGCCCGGCGGCGAAGAGCACGCGGCTGATCGAGCTGATCCACCGTGCGGTTCCATACCCGGTACTGCTCATCACCGCCAACGCCAACGGCGCTGTCATATCCGTCGCGCATAAACGTAAGGCCCAGAACGAGGTCGATCGCGTCGTCATCGACCATGTTGTCGCCACCACTGACCAGCGGCTTGATCCGGCAGATGTCGTGCAGCGCGCCTTCCTGCAAAGCCTTGCCCTGCCGCAGCAGAACCGGGCAGACCTCCATGCCCTCTATTCCGGCTGGCTTGCCCGCATCGAAGCACTAAACGCCGCGCAGGTGTCCGGCGCCTTTGTGGCGACAAACGACAGCACCGCCATTTCGCGGCGGCGCGCGGCCCTGGACGACCACTCGCGCCTGACCAAGGAAATTGAAGCCTTGCGCGCCAAGGCCAAGCGCGAGAAGCAGTTGAACCGCCTTGTCGATTTGAACTTGGCGATTCAGCGTGTGGAAGCTGAACTTGCCAACATAATGCAAAGCATTTGACCTGAGAAAGCCGTGCCAATGCCCAAGATCGAAAAGCTAACCCTCAATGACCCAGAAACCCAGAGCGCAGATCTGGTTGCTGGCAATGTCGAGGCTCTGAGCACGCTCTTCCCCGAGGCATTCACTGAAGGCACGGTCGATTTTGAAGTTCTGAAGCAACTTCTCGGCGGCGCCGTTGATGAGCACGACGAAAAATATGGGCTCAACTGGCACGGCAAGCGCAAGGCGCGTCAGATTGCGCTGGCACCCTCCACCGGTACGCTGTTGCCTTGCCCCGAGGACAGTCTGAATTGGGATACGACCAGGAACCTTGTTATTGAGGGCGACAACCTAGAGGTGCTCAAGATTCTTCGAAAGAGCTACGCTGGAAAAGTAAATCTCATCTACATTGATCCACCGTACAACACAGGCAAGGACTTCGTCTATCCGGACAACTTTCAAGACGGCATTAAAAGCTACCTTGAACTTACACGACAGCTCGAAGGCGGCGTGAAGGTTACGTCCAATACCGAGAGTTCGGGGCGTTTTCACACCGACTGGTTAAGCATGATGCTACCCCGCTTGAAGGCGGCGAAAGGCCTTCTAAAGAGGGATGGCGTAGTCATGATCAGCATTGATGATCAAGAATTGGCGAACCTACGCCTCTTGTGCGATGAGATTTTTGGGGCGGAGAATTTTATAGCGACCATTGTCTGGGAGAAGAGTCGTAAGAATGATGCGAAGCTAGTCTCTGTTGGTCACGAGTATGTTGTTGTCTATGCTTCGTCATTGGGGTTTCTGAACGAAAAGAATGTCAAATGGCGAGAAGAAAAGCCTGGCGCCCGTGAGATCTGGCAGCAGTACGTCATTCTCCGCGAGCGGAACGGCTCTGATGATGCTGCCGTCGAGACAGAACTTCAGAAGTGGTACTCTGAGCTTCCCAAAACTCACCCATCGAAAAAATGGAGTCGCTATAAACACGTCGACAAGCATGGTCCGTGGCGCGACGATAATATTTCCTGGCCGGGAGGTGGTGGACCTAGGTACGACGTTATCCATCCGGTGACCAAACTACCATGCGCAGTCCCTGAGAGAGGGTGGGTCTTCGCTCAACCAGATACGATGGCCCGCATGATCGAACTAGGAATCGTAGAATTTCGCGAAGATCATACCGAGCCGCCAGTTAGAAAATCTCACATTCGACCAATAGACTTCGAGTTCATAGGTAAATTCGAAGACACCGAAGAAGATGATGCCGCTGACCTGGTTGATGCCGACGCTGAGGATGAGCTCGCTACACAGGTGCGCGGTTCTTATTTCTACAAGCAAGCGCAGGTTACTGCCAAGTACATGCGGCGATTGATGGGGGCGAAGGTCTTTGACAATCCAAAGGACCATGTAGAAATAGCGCGGCTGATTGAGTATGCGACTGCTGCCGACAAAGACGCGATGATCTTGGACTTTTTTGCTGGAAGCGGCACGACCGGTCAGTCTGTCTGGTCTCTAAACGCGGGAGATCAGGGCAATCGACGATTCATTCTTGTTCAGCTACCGGAGCCACTCGATCCAAGCAAAAAAGAGCAAAAGGCCGCTGCTGCCTTCTGCGATAAGGCTGGAAAGCCGCGAAACATAGCCGAACTAACAAAGGAGCGACTGCGCAGGGCGGCCAAAACTATCGAAAGCGAAGTTACTGTCGGAGCAAGCGATCTTGGTTTTCGCGTGTTCAAACTTGCCCAGTCAAACATCCGCTCATGGGACCCGACCCCGTCGGACATTGAAGGCACCCTGCTTGCCAATTCGGAACACCTGGTTCAAGGCCGGACAGAGCAGGACGTTCTCTATGAACTCCTGCTAAAGCTGGGCCTGGATCTTTGCGTTCCTATTGAACAAAAAGAAATTGCGGGTAAGTCCGTTCATTCCATCGGCGGCGGGACCTTGATCGTTTGCCTTGGTGATGGCCTCACTGGACACGTGGTGGAGGCGCTCGCCAACGGTATTGTCGCGTGGCGCAAGGCGCTGGCACCGGCCGTCGATACCCGCGTCGTGTTTAAAGATTCCAGCTTCGCAGACGACGTCGCCAAGACCAATATGGCTGCCATCCTGAACCAGAACGGCATTCTCGACGTGCGTAGTCTGTGAGGGACCGGCCATGAAGCTCCACTTCGAGCCCGACCTAGATTATCAGCACACTGCTATTGAAGCTGTCTGCGACCTGTTTGCTGGTCAGGAAGTCAACCGCACCGAATTCACTGTCACCCGCCGCGCGTCCACGGGTGCGCAGGGTGAGCTTGGACTGGTCGAAAACGAGCGCGGCATCGGCAACCGTTTAGCCTTGCTCGATGATGAGATCATCGACAACCTAAAAGCCATCCAACTCCGTAACGGCCTGCCGCCTTCCAGCAGTCTCGCCTCTGGCGACTTCACCGTCGAAATGGAAACTGGCACCGGCAAAACCTATGTCTATCTGCGCACCATCTTCGAGCTGAACAAGCGCTTCGGCTTTACCAAGTTCGTTATCGTCGTGCCGTCCGTTGCGATCAAGGAGGGGGTCTATAAGACCCTTCAGATCACTGAGGATCATTTCAAGGGACTCTATTCCGGTCAGCCCTCCGACTATTTTCTCTACGACTCCGCAAAGCTTGGCCAGGTGCGTAATTTCGCTACTAGCCCGACCATCCAGATCATGGTGGTGACCGTCGGCGCCATCAACAAGAAGGACGTCAACAACCTCTATAAGGATAGCGAGAAAACCGGCGGTGAAGCCCCCATCGACTTGATCCGCGCCACAAGCCCGATCATCATCGTGGACGAACCGCAAAGCGTCGACGGTGGCCTTGATGGGCGCGGCAAGCAGGCTTTGGATGCCATGCATCCTCTTTGCACCCTGCGCTATTCGGCCACCCACGCCAACAAGCATCACATGGTCTATCGACTCGATGCCGTCGACGCTTATGAGCGGAAGCTGGTCAAGCAGATCGAGGTGGCTTCGCTTGAAGTCGAGGGCGGCCACAACAAGGCCTATCTCCGGTTCCTATCCGCCAGCAACAAAGGCGGCACCATTACCGCCCGCGTGGAGCTTGACGCGCAGCGTGGCACCAAGGTCCAGCGCCAGGAAGTCACCGTCCAGGATGGCGATGACTTGGAAGAGCTAACCGGCCGCGCCCTCTATAACAATTGCCGCATTGGCGAAATCCGGGTGGGCGATACACCCTTCCTTGAAGTAAAGACTGACGGTTCCGAGGCGTTTCTCAGTGTAGGCGAAGCCGTCGGTGGCGTTGATGCCGACGCCATCAAGCGGTTGATGATCCGCCGCACCATCCAAGAGCATCTAGAGAAGGAAAAGCGTCTTGCGCCGCTCGGCATCAAGGTGCTGAGCCTGTTCTTCATCGACGCCGTGGAGCATTACCGCTCATATGACGAGGCTGGAAACGCCGTTAAGGGCAAATACGCCACCATCTTCGAGGAAGAGTATCGGCGTGCCGCAAAGCTTCCCGACTTTGTAAGCCTGTTCAAGGAAGTGGACGTAACCTCCGACGCTGAAGCGGTTCATGACGGTTACTTCTCAATCGACAAGAACAAACGTTGGTCCGACACAGCCGAGAATAACCAGTCCAACCGTGATAATGCCGAGCGCGCCTACAGCCTCATCATGAAGGACAAGGAAAAGCTCTTGAGTTTCGACACAAAACTCAAGTTCATCTTCTCCCATTCCGCTCTCAAGGAAGGCTGGGACAACCCCAACGTCTTCCAGATATGTGCGCTACGCGAAATGGGCACCGAACGCGAGCGCCGCCAGACCATCGGCCGTGGCCTGCGCCTTTGTGTCAACCAGAAGGGCGAGCGGCTACGGGGCTTTGAGGTCAATACGCTCACCGTGATCGCCACCGAGAGCTACGAGTCCTTCGCCGAAAATCTGCAGAAGGAAATCGAGGCCGATACCGGCATCCGCTTCGGCATTGTCGAAAAGCACCAGTTTGCCAATATCCCGATTCAGCAAGAGGACGGTTCCACCGTCATGCTTGGATTCGATGAATCGGCCGCCATCTACGACTGGCTGAAGGGCGAGGGGTTCATCGACACTAAGGGTAAGGTGCAGGACACGCTACGCACGGCCATCAAGAACGGCACGCTGACCTTGCCCGACGCCTACGCCGCCCACTTGCCCCAGGTCCGGGATGTTCTGCGCAAGATAGCCGGCCGGCTTGAGATCAAGAACGCCGACGAACGCCGTCCGATAGCCGTGCGCAAGGAAGTCTTTCACAGCCCGGAATTTCAGGCGCTGTGGGACCGGGTCAAGCATCTGACAACCTACCGCGTCCAATTCGACAACGACAAGCTTGTTGCCGATTGCGTTAAGGCTATCGCCGAAGGCGCGCCGATAGCGAAGGCGCGGGCAACTATTCGCAAGGCTGACCTTGCCATCGGCCAGGGTGGCGTCATCGCGACGGAAACGTCCACCTCCGGGCCGGTCTCTATCGAGGAGGGCGACATCGTCCTGCCCGATATCTTGACCGACTTGCAGGACCGCACCCAGCTGACCCGGCGCAGCCTGGTGACGATCCTGACCGGAAGCGGTCGCCTTACAGATTTCAAGCGCAACCCCCAGGCCTTCATTGAGCAGGCTGGCGAGCTGATCAACCGCACCAAGCGCCTCGCGCTGGTCGATGGCATCAAATACCAGCGCATCGGCGACGAGCACTTCTATGCCCAGGAGCTGTTCCAGCAGGAGGAGCTGACCGGCTACCTCAAGAACATGCTCGAAGACACCAAGAAGTCCGTGTTCGAGCACGTTGTCTATGACTCCAGCGGCGTCGAGCGCACCTTTGCCGAACAGATGGAAAAGAACGAGGCGGTGAAGGTCTATGCCAAGCTGCCCGGCTGGTTCAAAGTCCCGACCCCGTTGGGAAGCTACAACCCCGACTGGGCAGTGCTGGTGCAGGTCGATGGTCAGGAGCGCCTCTATTTCGTGGTCGAGACCAAGGGCAGCCTCTTCACCGACGACCTGCGAGACCAGGAGGCAGCCAAGATTGCGTGCGGCGTTGCGCACTTCGAAGCTTTGGCTGTGAACGAGAATCCTGCCCGGTACGTGAAGGCCACCAAACTAGATGATGTGATGGAGCACACCTGAAATGTCGGACGTTCCTGGCGATATCCTTGCTGCCATTAAGCTCGCCGCCAAGGAAGAATGGCCAGGCGATACGGACATGCAGGACTATTTCATTCAGTCCGAATGCGATGGATATGCGGCGATCCTGGAGCTGGACTTCGGCCCAGCAGAAGGGGTCAGAGAGCAGATTCTAGAATCCGCGGACGGCTATAGTTCGCTATGGGAAGAGAAGGCATCCTTTGTTGCGGAAGAAGTAGAAGCCTTTGCAGAGCTGAGCGCGTGGCCAGAAGACGTGCCCCGCGAGACGGTCTCCGAGTTAAAACGTCAGGCCGCCCAGAAACACGACTGGTTCACGTCACAACGTGATGAGATCGAAGGCGGGCTCAGCAGTTTTCGCTACGTTCGCGACACACGCGAAAAGGTTGGCCCGCTCCGCGATCTGCTTGTCCGTATGGAAGCAATAATCGGCAACGAGTGTTACAACGACAACATTCAAAACTACGGTTCCTGGGGTGTGTGGGAGGGCGAGGGTCGATCGTTTCGTTACCCAGTGACGATGATACGCAATGGCGAGCCAGAGAAGCGCCGTACCAGCATGGACGGGCTTCAACCTGAAGAACTTATCACCGGCCACTACCGTTTCGGCGCCAATGAACTCAGCATCTATCGAGCACTCGTCAAGATCATCGAAATGCTTGAAGCCGAGTACGACTTAAAGGTGCCACGCTAGCTTGCGCCCCCTTTCTGATAGAGAGAATGCTGTCTCCAGCATTGATTGAGCAGCTTCAAATCCACGGGGATGTCCAGCTTGTTGATCGTGTCGTGCAGTACTGAGAGATATATTTCGTCGGTGTAACGGCGCCGTTCGCTCTTGCGGTCTTTTGAGGAGTGGCCAGTAAGTGCGTCAATGATGCCGCTTTTGACTTCATGGGTGTTTTCGAGCTGCGTTATGCCGTGGTGGCGGAACGGATGAAGGGCTCCATCTGCCTCGGAAGCGTCTACTCGGATCAACTTGATGCCCAGGGCATCGACCATCCTGCCTACGCGTTTGCCGACACCGTCGCTGAACGAGCCCTTCGCATTGGGCGCGAGTTCGGGAAACAACAGCTCATCCGGGTTACGACCCGCCACAACCTCGTCAAGAAAGCCCAGTTCAAGGATCGCATTATGCAGCGGCACCTTGCGACGGGATGAAGCCCGCTTCAGCTTAATCTCGCGGTGTAAAAGGTCGAAGAACCAGATGCCGTGTTCCTCACGAACATGCCTCACCTTGAGCTGGCAGATTTCCTCACGCCGCATCAGCTCATGGGCCGCCAGCAGAGGGAGCCAGTACATGGCGTCCCTGATGACGACGGTGCCAGTGTCGTTGTAAAAATAGGCGCTCTTCCGGCCCGCGTAGACCGGGTGGCGGAAGAACAGTTCTACTTGATCGCGGGTATAGCCCGGCCGCTCTTCGTTCTCCTCCAGCCCGCTCACCTCAACTCCGGTCTCGAGATAGAGACCCTCGGCAAAATTCGGCAGGTTTCGATCTATGGCCGAAGCAACCTTGGCTGCCTCAAATACCGAATTCATATTCGACAGATGTTTGTTGACGGTCTTGGGTGACACTCGGACGTAGTTCGGTCCTGCCGCCGCCGCCTCGACAATGACTTGCAGAATAGTTTTTTCTTGCTCCGCTTTGGATCGCCAATAAATCTTTGGAGTATCTATCAACATGGCGCGATATTCGGCCATGTGCTGCCGAGAGTAACTGCCGATGTGCAAGTCGCCGCAAATCTGTAGCCAAAGCCTCAGTGAGGGACCAAGGTTGATGACCGCATCCGGCCCAACCTGCTTGGCCTTGACCCGCTCGCCAACGAGGTAGGGCGCTTGCGTTGAAAAGCTCGTCCCCGCCTCGCGCTCGAACTTGGTCGACATGGCGCCAGGCAACGAGGACGGTCGGCCGATCGGCGTGACGAGCGCCGCAGCTTGCGCCTGATCGGGCGGCGCCAATCGTGGCGTCACGACTTGATCTAGTCCGTCCGCGTGGTGATAGGGCGCCAGAAGCCGCTCCGCGCGCTCTTCCCACTGCGCAGCTGGGAGCTTTCGGAAACCCCGGTCGAGCCCACTCTGTCTGGCGATGGCCGCCGCCGTGTCCAGATAATGTGCTGCCATGCCTGTGGTTAGAACAGTGCTGGCGACGCGTCGTGTAACCGGGTCTGACGGGACAGCAATGCCCGCCGAGCCAAATTTCTCGGTGATGAAGGCATCATCGATCACTGGGTAGCCATCACCTTGCTGCCGCAATAGGCCATCAGCCAGCGACGCCATGGTCTTGGCCTGTTGGCGGGTCGAGACCAGCGGAATGGGGACAGGCTGCACACTGGCGCGCCAATCGGCCAGAGCGGCTCCCAGCAAAGCAGTCAGGTCAGGTGATGACAACATTTTATCCCTACGCGCAGACACAAAAAACGCATCGACCGCGACGGCCAGGCGCCGCCCAAGCTGCACCGACGAATCTCGGTTGAGAACACCTAGTCTGAAGCAGATTTCAGTTGACGCAAGGCGACTCATCAAGTCGCCAGGAATCTTGCGGCGGAAGTAGGTGGTGCGCCCCTTGAGGCGCAGGAAGCTATCCGAAGCCATGACACTCTCCGTCATGACCGGTCTCGCTGCAGCAGGTGCGAAGCGTCCCCGTCCAGATTCGGACTTGCTTCGCAGCCAAGCAGACGACGCCGGTGGCCAATCTGGTGGCCAAAGCGGTGGGAAAGCCCACGATTTGGCCGGCTAGAGCTGGCTGAAACCTGCGGAAAACCTGGAGTTTTGCTGAGAGTGTGGCTGGGGAACCTGGATTCGAACCAAGATTGACGGAGTCAGAGTCCGCTGTTCTACCGTTGAACTATTCCCCAATGCGCAAGCGGCATCGGTGGGCTGTGAGCGAGCCCGGCGCTGGGAGGCTGGCGGGGCGGGTGCCCGGCTGGCTTCGGGGCGGCTTTTAGCACATGGGCGGTGGGGATCAAGGGGCTTTGACGGAGAAAGCGCGGGGTCAGTGGATAAACCTGGCCCAGCCAAGGGCGCGGCCTACGGGGAAGCGGCACCGAGCAGCTGATTTTAGGGTAGATAACTGGCCAGGATTGCCTACCGATGGCGGTTGTCCGCTCCGCCGTGGTGGGCTCTTGTCATGCTCCTTTCGGGCGCTCGGACGCTGTGCAGGGACTTTGCGCCCGGCTTGAGCGCCACAAGGGCGGGGGCTACAAAGGGACAAGGGCGAGGTCGATATCCTTACCTCCTCAAGAGGATAGCGCGCCAGCAACAATCCTTGCCATTGCGCTTGGCCGCCCCTTGCACTACCTTACCCGGTGACACGCAATAAACAGTGCCCGGGCGCGTCCGGAAAAGCCGGACCGGCGACCGTGCACGCAGGAGTTCACAGTGACCGATCCCGATCGGTCCGCTGCAGCGCCGTCGCTTGCCGACGATGCGCCATTCCGTTCCCGGCCAGCGCAAGGCCAGCCGGGCAGGGAAGAGGGGGCCGGTGCGCCTCCATACCCCTCGGAACAGCGGACATCAGCCGCGCCTCCCCCACCCCGGCGGCATCGGGGCACCATCTATGCCGCTCTCGATCTGGGCACCAATAATTGTCGGCTCCTGATTGCCCGACCCCATGATGGCGGCTTTCGGGTGCTGGATGGGTTTACCCGCATCGTGCGGCTGGGCGAGGGCGTTTCGGTGACGGGCCGGCTCGGCGATGCCGCGATGGACCGCACGGTCGAGGCGCTGCGCCATTGCCGCAACAAGCTGCGCGAGCATCAGCCCGCCCGCATGCGCCTGATCGCCACGGAAGCCTGCCGGGCGGCCGAGAATGGCCCCGCCTTTTTGCAGCGGGTCAAGGATGAGCTGGGGATCGAGCTCGAGATCGTCGATCGCCGTACGGAAGCCGAGCTGGCCGTCACCGGCTGCGCCGACCTCATCGATGGTGGGGCGCAGGGCGCCCTCATGTTCGATATCGGGGGTGGCTCATCCGAGCTCGCCTGGCTCGATTTCCGCGGCGGCCGCCCCAAGGCCACCGGGCGCATGTCTGCCTCGATCCGTTCCTGGCAGTCGCTGCCGGTGGGCGTGGTGTCAATTGCCGAGCGCTTCGGGGGCGTTGACGTCACCCCGGCGGTGTTTGAAGCCATGGTCGCCTATGTCGCCGATCAGTTGCGCCAGTTCCGTGGCCGCGAAAAGCTGCGCCAGATGATCACCACCCATCCCGTGCACCTGATCGGCACCTCGGGCACGGTGACGACGTTGGCGGGGCTGCATCTAGGGCTCGAGCGTTATGAGCGGCAAAAGGTCGATGGCTTGTGGATGAACCGCGCGGAGGTGGATGAAACCATGCGCGTGTTGCTCAACATGCCATTCGATCGCCGGGTGGCTCACCCCTGCATCGGGCGCGACCGCGCCGATCTGGTGCTGCCGGGCTGCGCGATCTTTGAAGCCATCCGGCGCGAATGGCCGGCGGAACGCGTGCGGGTGGCTGATCGGGGCCTGCGCGAAGGGATCCTGATTTCGCTGATGGATGCCGACAAGACCCGAACGCGCGCCTCGCGCTATCCGACGCGGAGAAGCAGCAATGGTTGACAAGGCACTGGGTACGGGCGGGCGCAAATCCGACAAGGACCTCAAGATCCGGGTCAAATCGGCCAAGGGACGCAAGGTTTCTTCCACCAAATGGCTGGAGCGGCAGCTCAACGACCCCTATGTGGCGCGGGCGCGTGCTGCGGGCTATCGCTCGCGGGCGGCGTTCAAGATCAAGGAGATGGACGAAAAGCACCATCTCTTCCGCAAGGGCATGCGCGTGGTCGATTTGGGCGCGGCGCCGGGCGGCTGGTCGCAGGTGGCGGCGACGGCGACCGGCTCCACGGACGCCAATCCGCTGATCGTGGGGATCGATTACCTGGAAATGGATCCCATTCCGGGCGTGATCCTGCTGCAAAAGGATTTCACTGACGACGATGCGCCGGCCATGCTGATCGAGGCGATGGGCGGCAAGAAGGCCGATCTCGTGATGTCTGACATGGCCTGGCCGACCACTGGCCATCGGCCGACCGATCACCTGCGCATCGTGCATCTGATCGAGATTGCGGCGGACTTTGCGCTCGACGTCCTGGCGCCGGGCGGCACCTTTGTCGCCAAGGTGTTCCAGGGCGGCACCGAGCATGAGCTGCTGCACATGCTTAAGCGCCACTTCCGCACCACCCAGCATTCCAAGCCACCGTCCAGTCGTTCCGACTCGGCGGAGGCTTATCTGCTGGCCAAGGGTTTTAAGGGGCGCCAAGCGCCCGAGGCGGCGGCGGAAGACGACGAGGACTAGTGTCCTCTAAGGCACGGGTGCTGGCATGGCTGGCATCGGCCACGACCCAGGCGGTGGCGCCCAGCATCACCGCATCTTCCACAAGGCCGGTCGTGGTCTGTCCATGGTCGCGCATTGCCGCCATGCGCGCATTAAAGGTGAGATAGGCCGCGGCGAGAGCCCCCGCCGCTCCTAGCACGGCCCCGGTATAGCGCTGTTCGCGCGGGGCCAGGGCCATGCCGGTGATGGCGCCGGTGATCGCGCGGGCGGCCAGGCCCGGGGCAATGATCCGGTCGGGTGAGGAGGGCAGCTTGTCGCCCAGCAATTCGCCGGCGGCGAGCGCGACCGTGCCCGCAACCACCAGGGGATGACCCAAAAAGGGCGGGGCGCCGTTATCGGCGGGCAGGGCACCGCGATTGGCGGCAACGGACACGGCCGCAAGGGGGCTCAGCGCCCGCATGCCGCCGGCCATGCCGATCAGAAGGGAATGAAACAAGCGCAGAACTCCGTGACTGGATTGATCCTGTCAGCAAACGGGTGGGCTGTGCCGGAGTTCCTCGCCCCCTCCTACTCGGCCGCGGGGGCCGGGCGCGTCAGCTGGTGGCCGGCATTGCCGGGCAGGCGCATGAACAGCGCCGTCGAGACCAGGCACATGCCCGCCAAAACGAAAAACGCCAGGTGGAAATCGGCGAGGATCAGCTCGCCGCCGCGCAGGGCATTGCTGGCCTCGAGGATACCGCCGCCCAGCGCCACGCCAAGGGCGATGGTCAGCTGCACATTGACCTGGCTGATCACATTGGCCTGGCCGGCGTCCTTGTCGTTGATGTCGGAAAACACAAAGGCATTGCTGCCGGTCCAGAAGATGGATTGCCAAAAGCCCACCACAACGAGAATGGCGATGATCAGGGGCAGGGGCGTTTGGGGGGTATAAAGCCCCATGGCGACGAGCCCCAGCGCCGACACGGCCGTCGCGACCACAAGGGCGTTGCGGAACCCCATGCTGGCAAAGATCTGGTTGGCGACGAATTTGGCGATGATGGCACCGACGGCACCGGCAAAGGTGACCATCCCTGACTCAAAGGGCGACATGCCAAAGCTGAGCTGCAGCATCAGGGGAAAGAGGAACGGGATCGCCCCTTGGCCCAGGCGGAAGAACGAGCCAGCCACGACAGCGCTGCGGAAAAACGGAAAGCGCAGCAGCCGCAGATCAAACAGCGGCTTGGGGGTGGCTAGCGCGTAACGGACGTAAAGCAGGCCGAGCACAATGCCCAGCACCGTCGCAATCACGCCAAACATGGGCGGCAGGGCGGGCAGGCTGATCACCGAGGTGCCAAAAACAAAGAGCGCGAAGGCGCTGCCGGCCAGGATGAAGCCTTTGAAATCCATCGTCCCCGGTTCGATCCGCTCCATTTCGGGCAGGAACTTGCTCACGAGAGCGATGCCGACCATGCCGATCGGCACATTGATCAGGAAGATCCAGTGCCAGGACAGATAGGTGGTGAGAAAACCGCCAAATGGCGGGCCCACGATGGGCCCGATGAGCCCGGGGATGGTCAGCCAGGCCATGGCCGCGACCAGGTCGTGCCGGGCGGTGGAGCGCACCAGCACAAGGCGCGCCACCGGGGTCATCATCGCGCCGCCCATGCCCTGAAGGAAGCGGGCGCCGACAAAGGTTTCCAGCGAATTGGCAAAGGCGCAGGCGAGCGAGCCCAGCACGAAGACGCCCATGGCCCAGCGAAACACGGTGCGGGCGCCAAACCGGTCGGCCATCCAGGAGCTGATGGGGATAAAGATCGCAAGCGCCACGAGATAGGCCGTCAGCGCCAGCTTGAGCGAGATCGGGTCGGTGCCGATATCGCTGGCAATGGCGTTGAGCGAGGTCGAGATCACCGTGGCGTCCATGTTTTCCATGAACAAGGCGGTGGCGAGGATCAGGGGCGTGATGCGGGACAAATCTGTTTTCGAGCATAGGGGCGAAGGCCCCGCACTCACTCCTTTGTGGCAACCAGGGCCTTGTAGCCCGAGACATTGTTGCCCGCTTCCGCGGGGAGGCGAAGATAAACGAGGCCCGCAAGGGCGCTGACGCAACCAACAACGAAAAACGCGATCTGGAAGTCGGCGAGGGACAGCTCCCCGCCATGGGTGCGGGTGCTGATTTCCAGCACCGCCCCTGCCACCGCAACGCCAAAGGCGATGCTCAGTTGCTGGGCAACAGCAACGATTGCGGTGGCCTGGCTCGCGTCCTCGTCGCTGATATCGGCGTAGCCAAGCGCATTGGAGCCGGTAAAGAACATCGAGCGCAAAACGCCCCCCACCAGCAGCACGGCCATGATCAGGGGCACCCAGGTGGTGGTCGTGAAGGTGCCCTGCACCGCGATCAGCACGCCGCCGATAATGCCGGCAACGGCCAGCACATGGGGAAAGCCGAACCAGGCAAAAACGCGTTCGGCGATGAACTTGCTCATGATGGCGCCGATCGCGGACACGAAGGTGATGGCGCCCGACTGGAAGGGGTTCAGCCCAAAGCCCAGTTGCAGCATCAGTGGCAGGAGGAACGGCACGGCGCCAATGCCGATGCGGTAGATCGAGCCGCCGATGATGGAGGAGCGGAACAGGCGCTGTCGGAACATGCGCGGATCGAGCAGCGGATATGGGGTGCGCTGGGCATGGAGCAGATAAAAGATGCCGGCGACCACCCCGACGGCGATGGTGAGATAACCATAGATCAGGGGCAGGGCGGGCAGGCTGATCACCGAGAGGCCAAATACGGTGCCGGAAAAGGCGACGCTGGCGAGCAAAAAGCCCACCGCGTCGATGGGGCGTGAATTGCGCTCGTCCTTGACCTTGAGGAACCGCCCGGCCAGCAGAATGCCGGCAATTCCGATAGGGATGTTGATCCAAAAGATCCAGTGCCAGCTGAGATAGGTGGTGAGAAACCCGCCGATCAGCGGGCCGGTGAGCGGCCCGATCAGCCCGGGCACGGTCAGCCAGGCCATGGCGGCAACGAGCTCGTTGCGCGGGGTCGAGCGCACCAGCAGCAGGCGCCCAACCGGGGTCATCATCGAGGAGCCGATGCCCTGAAAGAAGCGCGAGATCACGAAGGTTTCGAGCGAATAGGAAAACGAGCAGGCGAGCGAGCCCAGCATGAACACGAAAATGGCGATGCGGAAAATGTTCTTGGCGCCGAAGCGGTCCGCCATCCAGCCGCTGATCGGAATGAAGATCGCCAGCGCGACAAAATAGCTGGTCAGCGCCAGTTTCAGCGCCACCGGCTCGGTGCCGATGTCCACCGCAATGGCGGGCAGCGAGGTGGCGATCACCGTGGAGTCCATCTGTTCCATGAACAGGGCGACCGCCAGGATGAGGGGTGTAACGCGGATCAAGGGAAAACCGGGGCAAAGCAAAAGAAGGGCCGACGCAGCAGCCAATGCCAGTATGGTCGCCAGCGGCGGCACTGGAAAGCGCAAACAAGTGTTGATCGACCAAATGATGAATGCTTGCTCTTGCCGCGCTGTATTGGCGGCGCTCGCCATGGGCATGCGCGCCATGCAAAGCTGGCAGCCCCGCTGCGCGCCCGCCCCCCTATGCAGCGCAATCGGGGGGTGCTAGAGACCCTCGCCAACCTGAACTCGGCGCTTCAGCTGCTCCGTTCACACCCCCAAAGCTCTGATCCCCCTCAGACCACCGGAAAGTTATTGGCATTGGCAAAGATCATCACCACCATTACCGGCGATTCCGCCCTCACCTTTGATGACGTGCTGCTGCAGCCGGCACGCTCCGATGTGTTGCCCGGCGAAACCGACATCGCCACCTATGTGACGCGCGACATCGCGCTCAACCTGCCGATCCTGTCCTCGGCCATGGATACGGTCACCGAAAGCGCGATGGCCATTGCCATGGCGCAGGCCGGCGGCATGGGCGTGATCCACAAAAATCTCACCCCGGCCGAGCAGGCCGAGCAGGTGCGTCAGGTCAAGAGTTTTGAATCGGGCATGGTGGTCAACCCCATCACTATCGGCCCTGATGCGACCCTGGCCGATGCCCTGTCGCTGATGCAGACCAACCGCATTTCGGGCATTCCCGTGGTGGAAAATGGCGGCAAGGGCGGACGCATGACCGGCAAGCTCGTCGGCATCCTCACCAACCGCGATGTGCGCTTTGCTTCCAATCCGGCCCAGCGCATTGCCGAGCTGATGACGCATGAAAACCTCATCACCGTGCGCGATGGCGTCAGCAAAGACGAAGCCAAGGTGCTGCTGCACAAGCACCGCATCGAAAAGCTGCTGGTGGTCGACAGCGAGGGGCGATGCACCGGGCTCATCACCGTCAAGGATATCGAAAAAGCCCAGCTCAACCCCAATGCCGTCAAGGATGCGCAGGGACGCCTGCGCGTCGCCGCGGCTTCAACGGTGGGCGATGCCGGGTTTGAGCGTTCGCTGGCGCTGATCGAGGCGGGCGTCGACCTCCTCGTCATCGACACGGCCCATGGTCACTCGGTGCGGGTTGCCGAAGCGGTCGAGCGCGTCAAGCGCGAAAGCAATTCCACCCGCATCATGGCCGGCAATGTCGCTACCGCCGAAGCCACCCGCGCGCTGATCGACGCGGGCGCCGATGCGGTCAAGGTGGGCATCGGCCCCGGCTCGATCTGCACCACCCGGATCGTTGCGGGCGTGGGCGTGCCACAGCTGGCCGCCGTGATGGCCTGCGCCGAAGAAGGCGCCAAGCATGGCGTGCCGGTGATCGCCGATGGCGGCATCAAGTTCTCGGGCGACATGGCCAAGGCCCTGGCCGGCGGCGCCTCCTGCGTGATGGTGGGCTCGCTCCTCGCCGGCACCGATGAAAGCCCGGGCGAGGTTTACCTCTACCAAGGCCGCTCCTATAAATCCTATCGGGGCATGGGCTCGGTGGGAGCCATGGGCTCGGGCTCGGCCGACCGCTATTTCCAGCAGGATGTGCGCGACCAGATGAAGCTCGTGCCCGAGGGTATCGAGGGGCAGGTGCCCTATAAGGGTTCGGCCGGCGCCGTGCTGCATCAGCTCGCAGGGGGCCTGCGCGCCGCCATGGGCTATACCGGCGCCCATAATCTCGAGGACTTCCGCAACAATTCGGTGTTCGTCAAGATTTCGGGCGCGGCGCTCAGCGAAAGCCATGTGCATGATGTGACCATCACCCGCGAAGCCCCCAACTATCGCAGCGCCCGCTAAGGCGCTGACGGAACGCCGCCCTGCCGCACCCGTTACCCCCGGGCACAAACTCCGGGGGATTGGCTGGCATGGACGAGGCGGAGAAGGACGCGATCCGCAAGGATTTCAACGCGGCGGTCAACATGGCGCCCGCCGAGCTCAACAAATGGCTGGCCTCCGAGCACAGCCAGAAGGTCGGCTGGCCCAAGGATCGCGACGAAGGCGAAGAATCGGTGGGCCACCAATCGGGCCAGCGCATCATCGAGATCAAGCGGAAGCCCAAGGCCGAGCTGACCGATGACGACTACCAGCATATGCGCAAGGTGGTGGGCTATGTGCATCGCCACCTGGCGCAGCGCCCGAGCGGGGACATCAGCGAAACGCCCTGGCGCTTTTCGCTGATGAACTGGGGCCATGACCCGCTGAACGACTAACCCTCCGTCACATTCTCGCTGTCTCACCGGGGGCTTGCCTCATGCCGCTCAATGCCAAGCTCCTTGTGCTCGCCATCGCCGCCCAGGTGCTGCTGACCCTCGTCATCCTTGTGCTGATGGGGCGGGAGCGGGTGCCACGCGTCTTGTCGGGCGAGATCAAGGTCGCCGATATTGCGGTGGAAAAAACCGCCTATCCGCTGCGGGCGCGACTGCTGTCCAACAATTTCGACAACCAGTTTCAGCTGCCGGTGCTGTTTTACATTTGCGCGCTGCTGGCGCTCTGGGCTGGGGTGCCGAACCTCATCGAAGTGCTGCTCGCCGCCCTCTTCGTGGCCTCGCGCTACCTTCACGCCGCCATTCACGTGACTACCAACAATGTGCAGCAGCGTTTTGCCGCCTATGGCCTTGGCCTTGCGGTGCTGGCCATCTTCTGGCTAGTGCTGGTTTTCCGCATTCTTTTAGCCTGAGTTGCCCATGCGCCTTCCCGGCCGCCTTGCCGCTGCAATTGCCGTTCTCTCTGAGGTGGAAACGCGCAAGCGCCCCGTTTCCGAAGCGCTCAAGGCCTGGGGGCTGGCCAACCGCTTCGCCGGCGCCGGCGATCGCGCCGCCATCGGCAATCTGGTTTATGACGCGCTGCGCCACCGCGCTTCCCATGCCTTCCTGATGGGCAGCGATTCCCCGCGCGCTTTGGTGCTCGCGGTCGCCCTGCGCGACTGGCAGGAGGACCCGCAGGCGCTCAACGCCGCTTTTGCCGGCGATAATCATGCCCCCGAGCCGCTGAGCGAGGACGAGATCGCCCGTGCCGCCGGCAGCCTCGATGGGGCGCCGGCTCCTGTGCGCGCCGATCTGCCGGAATGGCTGGCACCCTCGCTCGAGCGGGCCTTTGGTGCCGACTGGGTAGCCGAAGGGGCTGCCATGGCCAGTCGTCCGTCGCTTGATCTGCGCGTCAATACGCTCAAATCCAGCCGCGAGCGGGTGCTCAAGTCCCTTGCGCGGTTCAATCCGCAGCCTACCGCCATTGCGCCCCAGGGTGTGACCATGCCGGCCGGGCCTCGCGATGCGCGCACGCCCAATGTCACCACCGACGAGGGCTATCTCAAGGGCTGGTTCGAGGTCCAGGACCAGGGCAGCCAGATCGTCTCGGCCCTCGCCAATGCACAGCCCGGCGAACAGGTGCTCGATCTCTGCGCCGGGGCCGGCGGCAAGACCCTCGCTCTGGCGGCTGCCATGGGCAACAAGGGCCAGATCTTTGCCTATGACAGCGATCGCAACCGGCTCGCGCCCATTTATGATCGCCTCAAGCGCAATGGCGTGCGCAATGTGCAGGTGCGCGCCCCACACGACAATGCCCTTGATGACCTCCTTGGCAAGATGGACCGCGTCGTCATCGACGCCCCTTGCACCGGCACGGGCACCTGGCGGCGCCGTCCCGATACCAAATGGAAGCTCTCGCCCGAGCTACTCGCGACCCGGATGGGTGAACAGGCGGCGCTGTTGCGGCAGGGCCTCGCCTTCCTCAAGCCGGGCGGAACGCTCGTTTACATCACCTGCTCGATCCTGCCCGAGGAGAATGACGACCAGATCGTTGCCCTGCGCGCCGAGCATCCCGAGTTGGTCTCGATGGTACCGGCCGAGCTCTGGAGCGCCGCTTTCGGCGCTGCGCTGCCCGAGGGCGTTGCGACCGCTGCGGGCGGCATTGCCCTGACCCCGCGCCTGACCGGCACGGACGGCTTTTACTGCCACATCCTGCGGCGGTGAAACCGGGGCGGCGCTAGGGGCGTTCAGCGGGGGACCTCTATCCAACCGCGAGAGCCCAATGTCCAGCGTCTCCACCGCCGATCATCGCACCCCGCGCTCCTGGCTGCTTCTCGCTGTCTTTGTGGTCGGGGTGCTGGGGATCGGCTCGCTGATCGGGGTGTTCACCGGCGGGGGCGGGGAATGGTACGACAATCTCGAAAAGCCGTTCTTTAATCCGCCCAGCTGGGTATTCGGCCCGGTCTGGTCGACGCTTTACGTGCTGATCGGCATTGCCGGCTGGCGCATCTTTACGGTCGATCCGCGCAGCACCGCCATGAAACTGTGGTGGGTGCAGATGGCGCTCAATTTTGCCTGGTCCCCGGTCTGGTTCGGCGCGCACTTCTTGTGGCCCGCCTTTGTGGTGGTCGTTCTCATGTGGCTGGCGATCATCGGTTTCATGCTGATGGCGCGCCCGCTCGACAAGCTCGCCAGCTGGCTGTTCCTGCCCTATTTGCTGTGGGTGAGCTTTGCCAGCGCCCTCAATCTTTCGATTGCACTTTTGAACTAGGCAGGCATGCATCCGCGAGGCTTGCACTTAGCTCTTTGTGCCGGTAAATGCTCGCCATGCAGCACCCCCAGAAAGATCCCGAGACCGACGCAATCCTGATTGTGGACTTCGGTTCGCAAGTCACCCAGTTGATTGCGCGCCGTATCCGCGAAACCGGGGTTTATTGCGAAATCCATCCCTTCCAGCACGCGGCCCAGGCGGCCGCGAAGCTCAAGCCGCGCGGCATTGTGCTGTCGGGCAGCCCTGCCTCCACGCTGGACGAGAACGCCCCCACGATCGATCCGGCCCTGCTCGATGCGGGCGTGCCGATCCTTGGCATCTGCTATGGCCAGCAGGCCTTGTGCATGGCGCTGGGCGGCACGGTGGAAGCGGGCCATCACCGCGAATTTGGTCGCGCCGAGCTGACCGTGCAAAAGCACTCGGCCCTCACCACCGGAGTGTGGGAAGTTGGCACCGAGCACCAGGTCTGGATGAGCCATGGCGACCGCGTCGTCACCATCCCGCCCGGCTTTGAGATCGTGGCCACTTCGCCCGGCGCGCCCTTCGCCATGATCGCCGATGAAAGCCGGCGCATCTGGGCGACCCAGTTCCACCCCGAAGTGGTGCACACCCCCGACGGGTCCAAGCTCTTTGCCAATTTCGTCCATGAAGTGTGCGGCGTGGCATCCAGCTGGACCATGGCGGCTTATCGCGACAAGATGATCGAGCGCATCCGCGCCCAGGTCGGCACCGGCCGGGTGATCTGCGGGCTGTCGGGGGGCGTTGATTCCTCGGTGGCCGCCGTGCTGATCCACGAAGCCATCGGCGATCAGCTGACCTGCATTTATGTCGATCACGGCCTGATGCGCCTCAACGAGAGCGAGCAGGTCGTCAGCCTCTTCCGCGACCACTACAATATCCCGCTCGTGCATGTGGATGCCTCCGAGCTGTTCCTGCGCGAGCTGACGGGGCAGGTGGATCCCGAGACCAAGCGCAAGATCATCGGGCGCCTCTTTATCGAGACCTTCGAGGCGGAAGCCGAAAAGCTCGGCGGCGCCGAATTCCTCGCTCAGGGCACGCTCTATCCCGACGTGATTGAAAGCGTTTCGTTCACCGGCGGGCCCTCGGTGACCATCAAGTCGCACCACAATGTGGGCGGCCTGCCCGAGCGCATGAACATGAAGCTCGTCGAGCCGTTGCGCGAATTGTTCAAGGACGAAGTGCGGGTGCTCGGCCGCGAGCTTGGCTTGCCCGAGAGCTTTATCGGTCGCCATCCCTTCCCCGGGCCGGGCCTGGCCATCCGCTGCCCCGGCGGGATCACGCCAGAAAAGCTCGATATCCTGCGCAAGGCGGACGCCATCTATCTCGACGAGATCCGCAAGTCGGGCCAATACGACAAGATCTGGCAGGCCTTTGCCGTGCTCTTGCCGGTCCAGACCGTGGGCGTAATGGGCGACGGGCGAACCTATGAGTTCGTGTGTGCGCTGCGCGCAGTTACATCGGTGGACGGCATGACCGCCGATTTCTACCAGTTCGACATGAACTTCCTTGGGCGCACCGCCACCCGCATCATCAATGAAGTGCGCGGCATCAACCGGGTGGTCTATGACGTGACCTCCAAGCCCCCCGGCACGATCGAGTGGGAGTGAGCGGCCGGCCGGTCGCCCACTCAAGCCCATTCCGTTTGCAATCGCGGGGACCCATGGTAATGCTCCCCGCACTTCTCCAACGACGTCAGGCCGCCCATGTCCCAGGACAACATCTTTCGCGAAGTCGACGAGGAACTGCGCTCTGATCGCATGCGCGCGTTCTGGCGCCGCTTTGCGCCCTATATCCTGGGTGCAGCCGTTGGCGTGGTGCTGATCGTTGCGATCAACGAAGGGTGGTCCTGGTACCAGTCGAGCAATGCGGCGCAGTCCTCGGACGAGCTTTATGCGGCCTTTGACCTCGCCGACGGGGGCGACCTTGCCGCGGCGCAAACCGAGCTTGATCGCCTGATCGCCGATGGGTCGGGCGGCTATCCGGTGCTGGCGCAGTTCCGCAAGGCGGGGCTGCTGGCCAAGGAAGGCAAGGCGGCCGAGGCCGTGGCCGTTTACGATGAGCTCGCCAATACCCAATCCAATCCGCGCCTGCGCGAACTGGCCCTGGTCTTTGCCGGCACGCTGCTGGTGGACAATGGCACGCTTGCCGATGTGCAGACGCGCGTTGAGACCATCGCAACCGAAGGCAATCCGCTGCGCAATGCAGCGCGCGAAGCCATGGGGCTGGCGCAATACAAGGCCGGCGACTTTGCCGCCGCCCAGGCCAGCTTTGAATCGGTGCTCAACGATCCCCTGACGCAAAACACCACGCGCCAGCGCATGGGCTATTATCTCGGCCAGATGGTATCGGAAGGCGTGATTGCGCCGGCACCGATCCCCGACAGCGAAGCCACGCTGCAATCGAGCGAAACCATCGTCGTCGACGAGGCTGGGCCCGTCGAGCCGGCAGCTGAAGCACCGGCTCCCGAAGCTGCAGCACCCGCTGCGCCAGAAGCTGTTGCCCCGGCGGCCCCGGCCACCGAAGCGCCTGCAGCTCCGGCTCCCGCGGCTCCGGCTCCGGCCACCCCAACCACCGATCCTGTCCTTGAATAACGGCGGAGCCTTGCGCCCCGCCTACCAGAAAGCCATGCCATGACCGTCACCGTAGCCATTGTCGGTCGTCCCAATGTCGGCAAGTCGACCCTGTTCAACCGCCTGGTCGGCCGCAAGATCGCGCTGGTCGACGATACGCCCGGCGTCACCCGCGACCGGCGTGAAGCCGAAGGCCATATCGCCGATCTCACCTTTCGCGTGCTCGACACCGCGGGCTATGAGGATGTCACCGACGGCTCGCTGGAAGACCGCATGCGCCAGCAGACCGAGCTCGCCATTGCCGAAGCCGATGTGATCCTCTTCATGATCGATGCGCGGGCCGGCGTCGTGCCGCTCGACCAGCGTTTTGCCCAGGTGCTGCGCAAGGCCGGCAAGACCGTCCATCTAGTGGGCAACAAGGCTGAAAGCAAGGCTGCGGAAGCGGGGCTCGTGGAAGCCTTCAAGCTCGGCTTTGGCGAACCCATTGCCCTGTCGGCCGAGCATGGACTGGGGCTCTCCGAGCTTTATTCCATTGTCGGGCAGGCCATCGATGCCGCGGCCGAAAAGCAGCAGGCCGAAGCCATTGCCGATCTCGATGCCATGCCCGAGGTCGATATCGACATCACCCCCGATATGCTCGAAGGCGAGGGCGATGAGGCCACGCTGCGCTGGAACCCGCGCCGCTATCTCAATGTCGCGATCGTCGGCCGCCCCAATGCCGGCAAATCCACGCTGATCAACCGCATGGTCGGGGAAGACCGCGTGCTGGTGGGCCCCGAAGCCGGCATCACCCGCGACTCCATTCTCGTGCCCTGGGAATGGGAAGGGCGCACGATCAATCTCGTCGATACCGCTGGCATTCGCCGACGCTCGCGCGTGCAGGAAAAGCTCGAAAAGCTCGCCGTGGGCGATAGCTTGCGTTCGATCCAGTATGCCGAAGTCGTCGTGCTGATGCTCGACGCCACGATCCCGTTCGAAAAGCAGGATCTGGCGCTGGCCGACCTGGTGGAGCGCGAAGGCCGCGCCATGGTGATCGCGCTCAACAAATGGGATCTGATCGAGGACAAGAACGCCACGCTTTCGGCCCTGCGCGAAGCCTGCGACCGGCTCTTGCCGCAGCTGCGCGGTATTCCCCTGGTCACCCTTTCGGGGCTGACCGGGCGCAATATCGACAAGCTGATGGACGCGATCTTCACCATCGAGCGCGCCTGGAACTCCCATGTTTCCACCGCGCGCCTCAACCGCTGGCTCGCGGGCATGGTCGAGGGGCATCCGCCCCCGGCCGTCTCGGGCCGCCGCCTCAAGCTGCGCTATATGACGCAGGCCAAGACCCGGCCGCCGAGCTTTATCCTGTTTGCCTCGCGCCCCGATGCCCTGCCGACGGCCTATCAGCGCTATCTGGTAAACGGGATGCGCGAAGCCTTTGATATCAAAGGCACGCCCATTCGGCTCTGGGTGCGTTCGGGCAGCAATAACCCCTATAACGATCCCAGCAAGCGCCGGCTAGGCTAGCCAAACCGGACGAAGCATCAACACCCCATGGTGCTTCGTCTCGCTTTGCCTCATAATCAACGTGTCTGAAGCGACCCGATGCTGAGTGCGGGGCCGCGTATCACGTTGAAATCTTGTTCCTAGAAATCCTGATCGTAATCGTTCTGACCATCGTCAATGGCGCGTTGGCCATGTCCGAGCTCGCCGTTGTTTCCGCCCGGCCCGCGCGCCTGCGTACCATGGCCGATGCCGGCAACAAGGGGGCTGAGGTCGCCATCCATCTGGCCGAAGACTCCGGCAAGTTCCTGTCTTCGGTGCAGATCGGTATTACCCTCGTCGGCATCCTGTCGGGTGCCATCTCCGGCGCGACCCTGGGCCTGCGCTTCACCGATTGGCTCGAAGCCCTGGGTGTGCCCGATAACATCGCCGACGTCGCGGGTGTGGGCGGCGTGGTGCTGTTCATCACCTATATTTCATTGATCCTGGGCGAATTGGTGCCCAAGCAGATTGCTCTCCGCGACCCTGAAGGCGTTGCCGCCCGCGTTGCGCCCGCGATGAAGCTGCTGGCCAAGGTTGGCTCTCCCATCGTCTGGGTGCTCGACATCTCGGGAAAGGCGGTGCTGACCCTTCTGGGGCAGGGCGGCCAGATGGAAGAAACGGTCACCGAAGAAGAAGTGCGCACCATCATCGCCGAAGCCACCACGGCCGGCGTGATCGAGACCGACGAGCACTCCATGATCTCGGGCGTCATGCGTCTCGCTGATCGCTCCGCGCGCGGCCTGATGACGCCGCGCCTCGAAGTGGATGTGATCGATCTTGCCGATGACGGCGCTGAAATCCGCCGCAACATCCTGAGCACGCACCGTTCGCGCCTCCTCGTGCAGGACGGCGACGCCGACTCCATCATTGGCGTCGTGGCTATCACCGATCTTGTCGCCACTTTCGCCAACGGCCAGCCGCTCGATATCCGCAAATTCGTGCAGCCTGTACCCGTGGTGATGGATCATGCCGATGCGCTCGACGTCGTGCGCGCCATTCGCAATTCCACCGTGCATATGGCGCTGGTCGTGGATGAATACGGCCATTTCGAAGGCATTGTCACCTCCGGCGACATTCTGGAAGTCATCACCGGCGTGTTCCAGGAAGAAACCGGCGACGATCCGGCCGTGGTCCGGCGCGAAGACGGCTCCTACCTCGTGGCCGGCTGGATGCCTGTGGACGAGTTCAGTGAAAAGCTCAAGGTCGCCATCCCCAAGGATGCGCGTTTTGAAACCGTAGCGGGCTATGTGCTTTCGACCATCAACCGCCTGCCCGCCGTGGGCGAAACCTTCGAGCACGACGGCTGGCGCTTCGAGATCGTTGATCTCGATGGCCGCAGGATCGACAAGGTGCTGATGACGCGGCTCGATGGCGTCACGACAACGGCCTAGAGCGGGGTAAACCCGCCCTGGCGCATGTCGTAGATCTGGCCCGTCTGCGTTAGCGACGGGCTCAGCAAATCCACCAGGCGCGGCGCAACATCCTGTGGGCGGGGCAGGGTCTCAGGATCCTCCCCCGGCATCGCCTTAGCGCGCATCGCGGTACGCACGGCGCCGGGATAGAACACATTGACGCGCAAGCGGGTTTGCTCGACCTCGCCGGCATAGGCCTTGGCCAAAGCGTCGGCCGCGGCTTTGCTCGCGGCGTAAAGTCCCCAATAGGGCCGGACATTGCGCGCGGCGCCCGAGGACACGAACACAACCCGTCCATCCGCCGCCTGGCGCAGCAGCAGGTCGGTGGCGCGGATCAGCCGGTAATTGGCGGTGACATTGACCGCCATCACCGATTCAAATTCTTCGGGCTTGAGATGGGGCACAGGCGACAGCGTTCCGAGCATGCCGGCATTAGCGATCAGGCCATCCAGCGCACCCCAGCGCTCGAATATCGCCGCGCCCAGCCGGTCGATGGCATCGCCATCGCGCAGGTCGAGCGGCACGAGCGTCGAGGACGAGCCGAGTTCCTGGATTTCGTCATCCAGCTCTTCAAGGGCGCCAACGGTGCGGGCGACCGCGACCACATGGGCGCCGCGACGGGCCGCTTCGAGGGCGCTGGCATAGCCGATACCGCGCGATGCGCCGGTGACCAGGACAACTTTGCCCGCAAGATCGTGTTCTGCAGGCATTAACCAGCCTCTCGCAACAAGGAAATCTGCTTGGGTTCGTTCTTGGAGCGCCCGTTCAGATCCGTCAACTGTGTTGGGTAGTCGCCGGTGAAATAATGGTCGGTAAACTGGGGCGCCTGGGGATTGCGCTTCGCGCCGCCCACAGCTTCGTAGAGTCCGTCAATGGAGAGGAACTCCAGCGAATCGGCGCCGATGAACCGACACATGGAAGCGAGGTCCGCGTGCTGGTTGGCCAGGAGCTTGTCTGGGTCGGGCGTGTCGATGCCGTAATAATCGGAATAATGGATCATGGGGCTGGCGACGCGGATATGGACTTCCCTCGCGCCCGCTTCGCGGATCATCTGCACGATCTTCACCGAGGTGGTGCCGCGCACGATGGAATCGTCGATCAGCACCACGCGCTTGCCCGCGATCTCGGCGCGGTTGGCCGAGTGCTTGAGCTTGACGCCAAAGGCACGGATGGACTGGGTCGGCTCAATAAAGGTGCGGCCCACATAGTGGTTGCGGATAATGCCGAGCTCGAAGGGAATGCCGCTCTGCTGGGCAAAGCCGATGGCCGCGGGCGTGCCGCCATCGGGCACGGGCACCACCACGTCGGCATCAACTGGAGCTTCCTTGGCCAGGTTCATGCCCATGCGCTTGCGCGCCGCATAAACACTGCGCCCGGCCACCACGGAGTCGGGACGGGCGAAATAGACATATTCGAACAGGCACATCCGCTCCGGACGGGGCGGAAAAGGCTTGAGCGATTCGATGCTGATCGAGCCATCGGGCTGGATCTCGCAGACCACCACTTCCCCGTTCTCGACATCCCTGACGAACTTGGCGCCGATGATATCAAGCGCGCAGCTTTCCGAGGCAAAGATGGGCTTGCCATCCAGATCGCCCAGCACCAGCGGGCGGATGCCGTTGGGGTCGCGTGCGCCAATCAGCTTGGTGCGCGTCATCGCCACCATGGCATAGGCACCTTCAACTGCCCCGATCGCATCCACGAACCGGTCCGAGGACGAGGTGCGCTGCGACCGGGCGATCAGGTGCAGGATCACCTCGGTATCCGAGGTCGACTGGCAGATCGCGCCCTGCGCGATCAAGCGCCGGCGCAGGGTCAGCCCATTGGTCAGGTTGCCGTTATGGGCGATGGCAATGCCGCCAACTTCCAATTCGGCGAACAAGGGCTGCACATTGCGCAGAATGGTTTCGCCGGTGGTGGAATAGCGCACATGGCCCATGGCCATGGAGCCGGGAATGCGCTTGAGCGTCGCGGGGTCGGTGAAGTGGTCGCCCACCAGCCCCAGTTGGCGCTCGGAGTGAAACTGGCGCCCATCAAACGAAACAATGCCGGCCGCTTCCTGCCCCCGGTGCTGCAGCGCATGCAGCCCCAGCGCAGTCAGTGCCGGGGCATCGGGATGCCCCAAAATGCCAAACACCCCGCACTCTTCATGCAGGGTGTCGCCGTCAAGATCGAAATCGTCATCGCTCGGATGGACCACCGGGCTCTCCATTTCAGGCTTGTGCGGTAGCCGGTGCGAAGTGTCCGGCGCAGAAACAATAGCGGATGGCGACCCATACCTTATTCAGGCGGCATGTACCAATGCCGATATGGCCCGGCAGGCATGCCCATGCTGGCCGGGTCACCAAGGCTTGATCACGCCCCCGTAGCTGGTGTGACCGGTGCGGGAGGCGTCGTCGGCGCGCCTGCCGGCGGCGGGACTGTGCCGTCCTCATTGGTATCGGTGCCTTCGTCGGCAGGACCGGGGGCGTCCTCGGCGTCATCGGTCAGGCCAGTGCCACCCTTGAGTATTTCGGTAACCTGTTCTTCTAGGTCAGGCGGCAGCATGGCGATCAGCGAATTGCCCATGCTTTGCAGATGCGGCAGGGTCTGGGACTGGGCGGCCCAGGGGGGCAGGTTGCTGCCCAGGAGCCAGGTGCCGAAAATGGTGACGACAATGGCGATCAGCACACCCCGCAGCACGCCGAACACAAAGCCCAGCGTACGGTCGATCGGCCCAACCCGGCTATCCACCACAAAGTCGGCAATCCGCATGGTGAGCAGATGCAGCACGATCAGGGAAATGATGAAGGTGCCAACTACGGTGGCGATATCGGCGACCACCTGTTCGGCGATATATTGCCGCGCGATCTCGGGGTGATATTGCCACATATAGATGGCAATGGCGGCCGAACCGGCCCAGGTGGCGAGTGACAAGACTTCGCGGGTCAGGCCGCGGGCTGTGGCCAGGATTGCTGAGATCAGCACCAGCACACCAACACCGACATCGAACGCTGTTAGCATAGTCTATTTGCCTGTTCTGCTTGTTGGGTCAGGTGCAACAAGCGCCTCGTTTAACTGCTTTAAGCTGAGATGCCAAGGGCAGGACCCGGGGGCGCGGCAGGATGTCCCCTGAAAGGCGCTGCTTAGTCGTCCTCGCCGGGGTGGGCGGGCGCCTTGCCATTGGCGGCAATGCGCCCAACCAGTTCGGACAACACCGAAAATTCTGCGATGTCGAGCCCGCCATGCCGGTCATTGCTAGCAAGGCGCCCGGTGGAAGCCGACTTGAACCCAAGCTTATGGGCTTCGCGCAGGCGCAAGGAGCCGTGCACCACCGGCCGCACACCGCCGGCGAGGGAGATTTCGCCGAAATACACCGCATCCGCCGGCAGGGGCGAACCGGTGAGGGACGAGATCAGTGCGGCTGCCACAGCGAGGTCGGCCGCCGGTTCGTTGATCTTGAGCCCGCCCGCCACGTTCAAATAGATGTCGTTAGCGCCGATCCGCACGCCGCAACGGGTTTCCAGCACCGCCAGCACCATGGACAGGCGCGAGGAGTCCCAGCCCACCACCGCCCGCCGGGGCGTACCCAAGGGCGAGGGCGACACCAACGCCTGGATTTCAACCAGCAGCGGCCGGGTGCCTTCGAGCCCGGCGAACACGGCCGAGCCGGCGGCGCCTTCGTCGCGCTGATCCAGGAACAGCGCCGATGGATTGGCCACCTGTTCGAGCCCCCGCTCGGTCATGGCGAAAACCCCGATCTCGTCGGTTGCGCCATAGCGGTTCTTGACGCCGCGCAGGATGCGGAAAGTATGGCTGGTGTCGCCCTCGAAATACAGCACGGCATCCACCATGTGCTCGACGACGCGTGGGCCGGCGATCTGGCCGTCCTTGGTAACATGGCCCACCAGCACCACGGCGGCGCCGCTTTTCTTGGCAAAGCGCGTCAGCGCCTGGGCGGAGGTGCGCACCTGGGTGACGGTGCCCGGCGCACTGTCGACGCGGTCGGTCCAGAGGGTCTGGATGGAGTCGATGATGACAAGATCGGGCGGGGGCCCGTTTTCGAGCGTGGCGAGAATGATCTCGACATTGGTTTCGGCCGCGAGCAACACTTCGGCTTCCCCCAGGCCCAGCCGCTGGGCACGCAGGCGCACCTGCGCCACCGCTTCTTCGCCCGACACATAGACCACGCGCTTGCCGCGATTGGCGAGCGCGGCCGCCGACTGCAGCAGGAGCGTCGATTTGCCGATGCCGGGATCGCCGCCCACGAGCAAGGCCGAACCCATCACGAAGCCACCGCCGGTCACCCGGTCGAGTTCGGCAATGCCAGTGATGACGCGCGCCGCAGTTTCGGTTTCCCCCGAAAGGGGCACGAGATTGGTCGGCTTGCCGCCAGCCTTGGCCGATTTGGGTCCCGCGCCGACGCCGCTATCGGTGAGTTCCTCGACAATGGTGTTCCACTCGCCGCAGGCGTCGCAGCGTCCCTGCCAGCGCGTGGTGACAGCGCCGCAAGCCTGGCAGACAAAGGAGGAGCGCGATTTTGCCAAGTCAGTGATCCTTCTGCTCGCGGGCGCTGGCTCGTTCGGCCAGTCCTTTGAGTGTATTCCAGTTGCGGGCGGTGGCGGTGCCCGATCGCTTCTCGATCATACCGGGAAGCTTGGGGCTGGCAGAGATCTGCCTGGTGTAATCGACGATCAGGTGGTTGGCCTCGACATGCAATTGTTCCGGGCCGTTATATCGGGCGACCCAGCCGAAGTCCGGGCTGGGGTCCACAAAGAAATACACTCCCATCTGCCCGCCACGCTGGGCCGCCGCTTCGGGGAAGGGATTGCTGTCCACCAACTGGCGCACCTGCGCTGAGGTGCGCACCACGGCCACATTGCCGGGGCCCAAGCCCAAGCCGCGGACGATCTCGTTCATCCGGCGCTCCACCGCGGCTGGCGTATCGTCGCTGTGCACGATCATGTTGCCGGTGGCGATATAGGTCTGCGGCGCGGTAAAGCCGGCGGCCGCTACCGCATCGCGCCAGGCGGCCATGGACATGATCTTGTGCGTGACCGGACCGATGGCCCGCAGCAGGATCACATATACGCCCATCGCACCCTCTCGTTTCACCTCAGGCAATACGACAAGGACGACGGGGCAGCAAGAACAAAAGACGAACGCTAATCCTCGCCGACGCCGTCGCCGAGATATACCCGGTTGACCCGAGCCAGCCGCAGCGAAGTCAGCAATTCATAGCCGATCGTATTGCCGGCATCGGCCTGCTCGTCCACCGGCACATTGGCGCCCAGGATTTCCGCCGCTTCACCGGGAAGGGGCAGGTCGGAACCGAGCTCGGTGATGTCGACGATGGAAAGGTCCATCGAGATGCGCCCGACAATGGGGCAGAGCTTGCCGCGAATATAGGCCTTGGCGGTCTGCCGCGCCGTTGCCGAGGACAGCGAGCGCAGCCAGCCATCGGCATAGCCGTGACCAAGGATCGCCAGACGGCTGTCGCGCGCCAGCGAATAATGGGCGCCGTAACCAACGGTTTCCCCGGTGCGGGCTTCGCGCACCTGCAAGATGGGCACGTGCAGCGTTGCCACGGGCGCCATCGGGTTGCGGCGCCCGTTGACCGCGCGCCCGCCATAAAGGGCGATGCCAGGTCGTACCATCTGGAAATGATATTCGCGTCCGGTCATCAGCCCGGCCGAATTGGCGAGCGAGGCCGGGATATTGGGGAATTGGTTGAGCACGGAGCTGAACAGCGCCAGCTGCGTGCGGTTCTTTTCATGGTTGGGCTGGTCGGCACAGGCTAGGTGGCTCATCAGCATTTGCGGCTGATAACCAAGCGCCGCGGTGCGCTCGCGCACTTCCTCGGCCTCGTTGAGCCGAAAACCCAAGCGGTTCATGCCGGTATCGAAATGGAAAGCGCAAGGATAGGCCTCGTTGCGCTCCACGCATTTGGCCAGCCATTCCTCAAGCATGGGGATCGAGGAGATCACCGGCATCAGGTTTTGCCGCACGTAAAGATTGGCCGCCCCGGGGTAAAGCCCGTCCAGCACAAAGATATGGGCTTCGGGCAGGGCGGCGCGCACTGAAAGCGCCTCGTCAGGGGTTGCGGTGAAAAAGAATCGGGCACCTGCCGCAAACAGAGCCTTGCTGGCCTGGGTGATGCCGGTGCCATAGGCGTCCGCTTTCACCACGGCGCCAGTCAGGGCTCCGGCGCTGACCTTGTCGAGGGCGCGCCAGTTACGGGCCAGCGCGCCAAGATCGATGCTCAACTGGCCGCCCAGGCCGGATTGCAGGGCCATGAATTATTCCATTCGCTCGGGGAGGTAATCGGCGCGGGCCAGATTGCCGAAACGGGTATATTGCGCCTCAAACGATAGCTGCACCGTGCCGGTGGGGCCGTGGCGCTGCTTGGCGATGATCACTTCTGCCTTGCCATGCACCTTTTCCATCTCGCTTTGCCAGGCAATGTGCTCGGGCGTGCCCTCCTTGGGCTCCTTGTTCTTGAGATAGTATTCTTCGCGATACACAAACATCACCACGTCTGCGTCCTGCTCGATCGAGCCCGATTCGCGCAAGTCGGCGAGCTGGGGATGCTTGTCGTCGCGCGCTTCCACCTGACGGGACAGCTGGGACAGCGCGATGATGGGCACTTCCAGCTCCTTGGCCAGCGCCTTGAGCGTGGTGGTGATCTCGGTCAACTCCTGCACGCGGTTCTGGCTCGAGGATTTGGACGAGCCGGACAGCAGTTGCAAATAGTCGACGATCAAGAGGTCCAGACCCTTTTGCCGCTTCAGGCGCCGGGCGCGGGCCGCCATCTGCGCCACCGAGATGCCGCCGGTGTCGTCGATATAAAGCGGCACCCGGCTCATGGCATTGGACACATCCACCAGCTTGGAGAACTGGCTGTCATGGATACGGCCGCGGCGGATATCGGAGGAGGAGATTTCCGCCTGCTCCGCCAAAATACGGGTGGCAAGCTGTTCGGAGCTCATTTCAAGGCTGAAAAAGCCAACAATGCCGCCATCCACCGTGCGGTTGTGCCCGTCGGGGGTGACATCGCCCTTCCAGGCCTTGGCGACGTTATAGGCGATATTGGTCACGAGCGAGGTCTTGCCCATGGCGGGGCGGCCGGCCAGGATGATCAAGTCCGAGCGCTGCAACCCGCCCATCTGTCGGTCAAGGTCGTGCAGCGCGGTGGCAACGCCCGAAAGCCCACCGTCGCGCTGAAAGGCTTCGCCGGCCATCCGGATCGAGGCGGTGAGCGCAGCGCCAAAGGCCTGAAAGCCGCCGTCATAGCGGCCTTTTTCGGCGAGCTGGAACAACTCGCCCTCGACCTTTTCGATCTGCTGGTTCGGACTCATGTCGACGTCCGACTCATAGGCGACCGACACCATCTCCTCGCCCACGAGGATCAGGTTGCGGCGAATTGCGAGGTCATAGATCGCCCGCCCATAATCGGCGGCGTTGAGCACCGTGGTTGCTTCGGCCGCCAGCCGCGCCAGATATTGCGGCATGGTCATATCGGCGAGTAGCTGCTCGGGCAGGTGGCTCTTGATGGTGATCGGATCGGCCGATTTGCCGGCGCGGATGAACTTGCCGATCACCTCGTAGATTTCGCGGTGGATGGGCTCGTAGAAATGCACGGGCTCGAGAAAGTCCGAGACCCGGTAGAACGCTTCGTTGTTGACCAGGACCGCGCCCAGCAATGCCTGTTCGGCCTCCACATTGTGGGGCGCCAGACGAAGGGGCTTTTCTTCGGCGCGGGGGAAGTGCGCGATCTCTGCCATGCGGACCTCCTAAGGGATCGTTAACGCTTCTTAACCATGGCACGGAGCCGGGAGTCTCGCGCTACGCCACAAAGGTTAACGGCTGGCGAACAAGGCTGTGAACTATGGGCATAACGGGGATGGCGGGCGCGATTGCCTTGCTAGCGCGCGAACGCGGCAAGATGGGGGCGAATCGAAGCGCCTGGAAATAGCGAAAGGCCGGGCAGGGTGCCCGGCCTTTCACAAATTTGGGCAGAAGGTTTTTAGATCGAGTCGTCGAAACGATCGTCCTGGGCCGCATCGGCCTGGCCGGCGGCGAAATCGCCAGCCTCGTCATCGTCATACTGGGTGACGGTGAGGTCTTCACCAGCCACCTGGCGGCTTGCTTCGTCTTCCGAGCGAGCGACGTTGACGGTGATGGTGACCGCAACTTCGGCATGCAGGTTGAGTGCGACGGTGTGGATGCCGACCGACTTGATCGGGTCGGCAAGGTCCACCTGCGAGCGCTGTACGGTGTAGCCGTCGGTAGCCAAGGCCTCGACGATGTCGCGCGAAGCAACCGAGCCGTAGAGCTGGCCGGTTTCGCCGGCCTGGCGGATGATCACCACCACATGGCCATTTAGGCCTTCGGCGATCCCGGCAGCGGCGTTGCGGCGCTCTTCGTTGCGCTTTTCGATATGGGCGCGTTCGGCTTCGAACTTGGAGCGGTTGCCGGCAGTGGCGCGCAGGGCCTTGCCCTGGGGCAGCAGGTAGTTACGGGCGAACCCGTCCTTGACCGTCACTTCGTCGCCGATGGAGCCGGTGCGACCGACGCGCTCGAGCAGGATAACTTTCATTGCAATTTCCTTGTGGCTGTCCCGTCTCATGGACGGTTAGGAGCCCCGGACCATCCGGAACCCCAGCGATGTGCCCCCAAAGGGGACACTGTGGCAGGCACTTACGCGGACAAAAAGCCACTGGGACGAGTCGGATAGTGGTGATCTGCGAGAACCGGAGCGGAGCGTACTGAAGTACGTGAGCACCGGAAGCGCAGCAGATTGCCGCTAGCTGGCCGTCCCAGTGAGCTTATTGAACAGCGTAAGGCATGATGCCGATGAAGCGGGCCCGCTTGATCGCACGAGCCAGTTCACGCTGCTTGAGCGCCGAAACGGCGGTGATGCGCGAGGGAACGATCTTGCCGCGCTCGGAAACATAGCGGCTGAGCAGACGCACGTCCTTGTAGTCGATCTTGGGAGCGCCTTCGCCCGAGAATGGGCAGGTCTTGCGCCGGCGCTGGAACGGACGGCGGGCCTGGGCGGTGGTAAGGTCTTTGATTGCCATAGCTTTGAGGTCCTTGAATTAGAAACGGCGGGGACGGCGTTCGCCGCCGAAGCCACCACGATCAGGACGGCCGCCATCGCGGTCGCCGCGGTCATCACGGTCGCGCTTCTGCATCATGGCCGACGGGCCTTCTTCCAGCTCGTCAACGCGCACGGTCATGAAGCGCAGGATGTCTTCATTGATGCGCATCTGGCGCTCCATCTCGGCAACGGCGGGAGCCGGAGCGTCGATGTTCATCAGCGTGTAGTGGGCCTTGCGATTCTTGCGAATGCGGTAGGAGAGGCCCTTGAGGCCCCAATATTCATTCTTGGTGACCTTGCCGCCGCCAGAAGCGAGGACTTCGGTCAGAGCAGCGGTCAGCTCTTCAACCTGCTGCTGGGAAACGTCCTGGCGCGCCAGGAAGATATGCTCGTAAAGGGCCATTGATGCGCCTTCCTTTGTGGTTCAACACAGTGCACTTGTTGGCGCGGAGCCTCCTTGAAGCCGGGAACGGCGTCAAAGCAGTCTTGCAAAGAGCGGGAACACGGGAGGCCGGACTTGTTGGTCCTATCGGCGCAGGAGAAACCCCATGCACCAACCCTCCGTTCAGCCCCCGGCCAAACGAATGCTGCGGGTCACATAGGCCAAAGAGGGGCTTCGCACAAGGCTTTTCGGCCTGTTGGCTATTTTGGAACCGCCCGGCGGCTCAGGCTTTGCCATGGCGAGACCACTCAACGTTACCAGGAATTTTGTTTCGCATGAAAAAGCTGTTTGCCCCACTCGCGCTCCTTGCCACCCTTGGGCTTGTGGCCTGTGATGACGCGCCGGACCGGGAGCCTGCGGCAAGTGTTCAAACCAATCCCGATGGTTCGCGCACCTTGCAGCTCAACGTGCCCGAATCGCTGGCGCCCGCGGTTGACGCGATGGCCAACCCCCAGGCGACGATCGATAATCTGCGGTCGCGGGCCGGCACCATGACCGAGCAGATGCGGCGCGATGCGGTTGTCGCTGCTCGTCGCGCAGCCGAAGAAGGTGCTCGTGCCCTGGGGCAAACCGAAGCCGAGATCCGGCAGGCCGGTGACGTCGCCGAGCGCTCGGCCCGCCAGGCGGCTGGCCTCAACAACTAGATTGGATGGCCGGGGGCAGCGGCCCGTGCCTTGACTCTGCCACACACACCCGGCAAACGCCCCTCCCAAGAGGGAGCGGCGCCGCTCCCGAGCAACAAGGACGCCGTCAATGACCCGCTATGCATTCACCTTTCCCGGCCAGGGCAGCCAGGCAGTTGGCATGGGCAAGGATTTGGCCGCGAGCTTTCCGGAAGCGCGCGCCGTGTTCGGGGAAGTCGATGAGGCGCTCGGGCAGCGCCTTTCGGCCATCATGTTCGAAGGCTCGGACGAGATGCTGCGCCTGACCGAAAATGCGCAGCCGGCGCTGATGGCGGTGAGCATCGCAGTGATGCGGGTGCTTGAAGCACGCGGTGTGCGCCTTGCCGATCACGCCGCCTATGTGGCGGGCCATTCGCTGGGCGAATATTCCGCCCTTTGCGCGGCGGGCACCTTTACTGTTGCCGATGCGGCGCGGCTGCTCAAGACGCGCGGGCAGGCCATGCAAAAGGCCGTTCCGGTCGGTCATGGCGCCATGGCGGCGCTGTTAGGCCTTGATCTCGAGACCGCCCGTGCCGTCGCGGCAGAAGCGGGCCAGGGCGAAATCTGCGATGTCGCCAATGACAATGCCCCCGGCCAGGTCGTGGTATCGGGTGCAGTCGCCGCCATCGAGCGCGCCGTTGAGCTGGCCAAGGCCAAAGGCGCCAAGCGTGCCCTGCTGCTGCCTGTCAGTGCCCCGTTCCATTGCGCCCTGATGCAGCCTGCCGCCGATGCCATGCGCGAAGCGCTGGCCGAGGTGCAGATGCAGGCTCCCGTTGTGCCGCTGGTCGCCAATGTGCTGGCCGCGCCGATCAGCGATCCCGACGCGATCCGCCAGCGTCTCGTCGAGCAGGTGACCGGCGTCGTGCGCTGGACCGAAAGCGTGACCTGGCTCACCGGCGAGGGCGGGGTCACCCATCTGGCCGAGCTGGGTAGCGGCAAGGTGCTGACGGGCCTTGCCAAACGCATCAACCCTGAGGCTACTGCTGTGGCGGTCAACACGCCCGACGACATCGCCGCCTTCGCCGCGACGCTGCCCGCCTGATTCTTGTTGATCCCCTGTTTGATTTTCTGCGGAGAGCTGTCCCATGTTTGATTTGACCGGCAAGCGCGCCCTCGTGACTGGCGCCAGCGGCGGCATCGGGCGCGAGATCGCCAAGGCGCTCGCCGCAGCGGGAGCCAAGGTGGCGTTGAGCGGCACCCGCCAGGGAGCGCTGGAGGATGTTGCCAAGGAAATCGGCGCCGACAGTCCGATCCTGCCGTGCAATCTCTCCAAGCTCGATGACGTCGACAAGCTCGTGCCTTCCGCGGAAGCGGCGCTGGGTGGGCTCGATATTTTGGTCAATAATGCCGGGATGACGCGCGACAACCTCTTCATGCGCATGAAGGACGAGGAGTGGGACGAGGTGATCGCGGTTAACCTGACCGCTGCCTTTCACCTCAATCGCGCCGTTTTGCGCGGCATGATGAAGCAGCGCTTTGGCCGCATCATCGGGATTTCCTCGGTGGTCGGGGTCATGGGCAACCCGGGGCAGGGCAATTATGCTGCCTCCAAGGCCGGCCTTATCGGCATGAACAAGGCACTTGCCCATGAAGTGGCTTCGCGCAACATCACGGTCAATTCCATCGCGCCGGGCTTTATCGCCTCGGCCATGACCGATGAGCTCAATGACAAGCAGCGCGAGGGGATTTTGTCGACCATCCCCGCCAATCGGCTGGGCACGCCCCAGGAAGTGGCGGCCTGCGCGGTGTTCCTCGCCAGCGATGCTGCGGCCTATATCACCGGGCATACGCTGAACGTGAACGGCGGCATGGCGATGATCTAAATCGCCGGTGCTGCGTTAGGATAGGGCAGCTGGCGCCCCTATCGGGGCCACTGCAAGGACGGCTCCGTCCCGGGAAAAGCTGTGCTGGAAGCCGATATTCCGGTGTGGCAGCCCAAGACGGCGCTTGAAGATTTGGCTAGGCGCCAATAAGAAGCAACCGAAACTTCGATTTCGAAAAAGGGAAGTCAAATATGAGCGATGTCGCTGATCGGGTCCGCAAGATCGTTGTGGAACACCTCAATGTGGATGCTGAGAAGGTCGTTGAAAAGGCGAGCTTCATCGACGATCTGGGCGCTGACTCGCTCGATCAGGTCGAGCTGGTGATGGCGTTCGAGGAAGAATTCTCGGTCGAGATCCCGGACGATGCTGCTGAATCCATCCAGACTTTTGGTGACGCAGTTTCCTTCCTCACCAAGGCTGTCGGCTAAGGCCGGCGCACGATAGGCTCGACAATGGAAATGCGCCGCGTCGTCGTCACCGGTTTGGGTCTCGTCACACCTTTAGGATGTGGCGTAGAAGCAACCTGGGCCAATCTTCTGGCTGGTAAGAGCGGCGCCAAGCGCATCGACGATTTCCAGGTCGACGACATCGCCTGCCAGATCGCTCATCGCTTGCCGCTCGGCCCCTATGCCGAGGGCAAGTATGATCCCGACGACTGGATGGACGTCAAGGAACAGCGCAAGGTTGATCCTTTCATCGTTTATGCAATGGCCGCGGCAACGCAGGCCATCCAGGACGCCGGTGTCGAGCCCAAGACCCAGGAAGATCAGGAACGCACCGGCGTTCTGATCGGCTCTGGCATTGGCGGGGTCGGCGGCATCTATGATGCCTCCATCACGCTGCACGAAAAAGGTCCGCGGCGCATCAGCCCGTTCTTTATCCCCGGCCGCCTGATCAACCTGGCTTCCGGCCATGTTTCGATCCGTTTTGGCCTCAAGGGTCCCAACCATTCCGTGGTTACCGCCTGCTCCACCGGCGCGCATGCCATTGGCGATGCGGCCCGGCTGATCGCACTCGGCGATGCCGATGTGATGGTCGCCGGCGGCGCCGAAAGCTGCGTCAACCGGCTGGCTCTCGCCGGTTTTTCGGCTGCACGGGCGCTATCAACTGGATTCAACGACAATCCGGAAGCCGCTTCCCGGCCTTATGACAAGGATCGCGACGGCTTTGTCATGGGCGAAGGCGCCGGCATTGTCGTGCTCGAGGACTATGAGCGCGCCAAGGCCCGCGGCGCCAAGATCTATGGCGAAGTGGTTGGTTATGGCCTTTCGGGCGATGCCTATCACATCACGGCTCCCTCGCCCGATGGCGATGGCGGGTTCCGCGCCATGAGCGCGGCGATCAAGCGCGCCGGCATCAGCCCCGCCGAGATCGACTACATCAACGCCCACGGCACCTCGACCCCGCTCGGCGACGAAATCGAACTGGGCGCCGTCATGCGTGTCATGGGCGATGCCGCCGCCGGGGCGGTTATGAGCTCTACCAAATCGGCCATCGGTCACCTCCTGGGCGCTGCCGGCTCGGTTGAGGCCATCTTCTGCCTCCTGGCCATGCGTGACAGCATTGCTCCGGCAACGCTGAACCTCGACAATCCGTCGGTGGAAACCAGCATGGACCTGGTGCCCAAGACACCGCGCAAGAAAGAGATCAATGTGGCGCTGTCCAATTCCTTCGGGTTTGGCGGCACCAATGCGACTCTGGTGATGCGCAAGGCCGATTAAGGGACGACTATCCCGCGCAGGGTAGCCAGCGCTCATGCGCTGGTTTGCACCGCAAGCGCGAGCCATGCCACAGTTTTGTGCCATTGCGATGGAACAGAGCCCCACAACGATTCACGACAGAGGGCGGGGGCAGCAACATGGCCGATCCAAAGAACCGGCGGACGCGTAAGCGCTCGGGCAATGGCTTTCTCGACATCCTCAATGGGTTGCTGACCCTGCTGGTGATCGGACTTGTGGTTGCCGGCGGCGTGCTCCTCTATGGCGCCTCTCAGTTCTATGGCGACGGCCCCGCCCAGGCTGACACCGTGTTCCGCGTCGAATCGGGCAACGGCCTTGGCACCACCTCCGAGCGCCTTGAAGAGCAGGGGCTGATCTCGAACCGCTATGTGTTCCAGCTCGGCGGGCGGGCGCTCGAGCGGCAAGGCAAGCTCAAGGCGGGTGACTTCACCATCCCCGCCGGCGCCAGCATGGCCGATATCCTCAAGGAACTCACCGAAGGCAATCCGATCCGCTACGCCGTGACCATCCCTGAGGGCTGGACCACGTGGGAAGCGGTGCAACGGATCAATGGCGACAGCAATCTGGTGGGCGAAATCACCCCGGTGCCCCCCGAAGGCTCGCTGCTGCCCGGCAGCTATGACTACCTTCCTGGCGATACCCGCCAGTCAGTGGTCGACAAGATGCAGGCGGCGATGAAGGCCGAGCTAGACGCGATCTGGGCCGCCCGCAATCCGGACCTGCCCCTCCAATCGGCCCAAGAGCTGCTGGTTCTCGCTTCCATCGTGGAAAAGGAAACCGGGGTCGCGAGCGAGCGTCCGCAGGTCGCCGCCGTGTTCGTCAACCGGCTGCGCGAAGGCATGCGCCTGCAATCGGACCCCACCATCATCTATGGCATCACCAATGGCCAGGCTCCGCTTGGGCGCGGGCTGCGGCGCTCCGAGATCGAAGCCAAGACCCCGTTCAACACCTACCAGATCGATGGTCTGCCCCCGACCCCGATTGCCAATCCGGGCGCCGATGCCCTGCGCGCTGTCGCCAACCCCGACACCCACGAGTATCTCTACTTCGTGGCCAAGGGGCCGGTACCCTCTGACGGCCATGCCTTTGCCGAAACCTATGCCGAGCACCAGACCAATGTGGCGCGTTGGCGCGAAATAGAGCGTGAGGCGGCCGCCCAGGCCGAGGCAGATGCCGAAGCCGCCCGCCAGGCGCTGGAAGCCGAAGAAGCGGGTGAGGCGGCCCCCGCCGCGCCGCAATAGGTCGCAGCTGGGGACGGGGTGGCGCACGGCTCTTGACCGCAAGGCTTTGTTCGCTAAACAACCCAGCGACAGAACCTCACGCAAGGCCGTGCCCCAATGGAATCTCAACGTCGCGGCGTGATGCTGGTGATTGCTTCGCCCTCTGGGGCGGGTAAATCATCCATTTCGCGCTCCCTGTTCGGGCAGGACCCCAATATCCGGCTGTCGGTATCGGTGACAACGCGAGCGCGCCGCACCGACGAGGTCGAGGGTACGCACTACTATTTCATCGATGTGCCCACCTTCAACCGCATGAAGGCCGATGGCGAATTGCTCGAATCGGCGCAGGTGCACGACAATTTCTACGGCACCCCCCGCGCCAAGGTGGAAGAGCAGCTGGCCGCCGGCAACGACATCCTGTTTGACGTCGATTACCAGGGCACGCTGCAGCTCTACGAAAAGAGCCGCAAGGACATGGTGACCGTGTTCATCCTGCCCCCCAGCATCAAGGAGCTGCGCGCCCGGCTCGAGCGGCGCGCGCAGGACAGCGTGGGCACGATCGAAAAGCGGCTGCGCAACGCCAAGCTCGAGATGCAGCACTACAACGAATACGACTATATCATCGTCAATGACGATCTGGAGGCTTCGACCCAGAAGGTGCGCTCCATCCTTGCCGCTGCACGGCTCGAGCGGAGCCGGCTGACGCAGCTCGATAATTTCGTCAAGGATCTGCAGAACCAGATCGATTCCCTTTGAGCGGTGCCGGGGCGCGGTTCTAAGCTCAATATCCCGCGGCGCGACAAGGCACTTCTGGCATGACCAACGGCACGCAGATCATTCGCCGTGGCACCCCGGCCTTTGTGCGCGCCAATATCGCGTTCTTTCTGTCCGCCTTCGCGATCTTCGCGTCGCTGTATTCCGTGCAGCCGCTGCTGCCCATCCTGGCGGCCGAGTTTGGGCTCGACGCCGGCACCAGTTCCCTTGCGCTTTCCAGCACCACCGCCACCTTGGCGCTCGCACTCCTGCTCGCCAGCTGGGTGTCGGATCGCTTGGGGCGCCGCACGCTGATGGTCTGGGCCATTCTCCTCACCGCGGCTTTGGGGCTCGTCCTGCCCTTCGCGCCCAATTGGAGCGCGCTCCTCATCATCCGCACCCTGATGGGCTTTACCCTTTCCGGCCTGCCCGCGGTCGCCATGGTTTATCTCGCCGAGGAGATGGACCCCGAAGCCTTGGGCTTTTCCATGGGGCTTTACATCGGGGGCACTGCCATTGGCGGCATGGCCGGGCGGCTGCTGTCGGGTATCCTTGCCGATCTCATTGGCTGGCGCCCCGCGCTCATGGTTCTTGGCGCCGCCATCGCGCTCGCTGCTCTGGTGGTCGTGCTGCTCCTTCCCGCGCCGCATAATTCACGCCGCAGCCGCATTGCGCTGCGTGAGCTTGCCGCGCTGGTACGCCTGCAATTCCGTGATCCTGGGCTACCCTGGCTCTTTGCCTCGGCCTTCCTGTTGATGGGCAGCTTTGTCACCCTCTACAACTATGTCGGCTTCCGGCTGGCGCTGCCGCCCTTTGTGCTGAGCCATGCGGCCATCTCGGCCATTTTCGTGGTCTATCTGCTGGGCAGTTTCAGCTCAGCCTGGGCCGGCGGCCTCGCGCAGCGCCTCGGACGGCGGCGGGTGTATTGGACCCTTGTGCTGGTGATGGCACTTGGCGTGTTCCTGACCCTTGTGCCCTCAACCCCGGTGATCATTCTGGGGCTCGCCATTGCCACCACCGGCTATTTCGCCGCCCATGGCATTGCCAGTGCATGGGTTGCCCGCCGCGCCAGCGTCGGTCGCGCCCAGGCCTCCGCCATCTATCTGTTCAGCTATTATCTGGGCTCATCTGTGCTCGGTACGCTGGGCGGCTATGCGTGGGTCGCCTGGGACTGGAACGGCGTGCTGCTGGTTAGCGGCGGGGCGGCAGCGGCAGCCCTGTTGGTCGGGCTGCACCTGACCCGCCTTACGCCGCTGCCATCCGAGCAGCCGGTGCCTGCAGCCCCTACCGGAGCCTAGCCGACCTATTGCTGGCTGGCCGCCGCTGCTGCCTGGCGCAGCTGCGGCAATACGCGCGCCATGGCGAGAAACGCACCAACAGGCAAATCCTCGGCACGTTCATCGCCCTTGAGCCCGGCGGCAGCGAGCAGGCCTTCCAACGGCACGCCCAGCGATTTCAGGCTTTGCCGCACCATCTTGCGCCGCTGCCCGAACGCGGCCTTGGTGACCTGTTCGAGCTGCTTGACCGCAATGGTGTCGTCCACCGGCTTGGGTACGAGATGCACCACGGCGGACGTCACGTTTGGGGGCGGCACAAAGGCTTGCCGACCCACATTGAAGGCAATCCGCGCATCGGTGCGCCAGCCAGCCAGGACGCCAAGCCGGCCATAGGGATCCTCGCCCGGCGCGGCGCAGATCCGCTCGGCCACTTCGCGCTGGAACATCAGCGTCAGGCTGTCCCAGAACGGCGGCCAGGGCTCGGCAGTGAGCCATCCAGTCAGCAGGGGTGTTGCGATATTGTAGGGCAGGTTGGCAATGATGCGGGTCGGCCCATCCGCCAGCGCACGGTAGTCCATCTCCAGCGCGTCGCCGCTGATTACGGTCAGCCGGCCAGGATAGGCTTGGGCAATCTGCGCGAGGGCAGGGAGCGTGCGTGGGTCGCGCTCAATGGCGATCACTTCGCGCGCCCCTTCGGCCAGCAGCGCTCGCGTCAGCCCGCCAGGCCCCGGACCCACCTCGATCACCCGCACGCCTTCCAGCGAGCCGCCCACGCGGGCAATGCGCGAGGTGAGGTTGAGGTCGAGGAGGAAATTCTGTCCGAGTTCCTTTTTGGCGCGCAGCCCATGCTCGGCGATCACTTCGCGCAGCGGGGGCAAGTCATCGATCTGGCTCATGCCTTGCTCGGCTCCGTCATGGTGTCGGCCAGCCGGATGGCCGCAAGAAAACTGCGGGTCGACCCATTGCCGGTGCCCGCCAGGTCGAACGCCGTGCCATGGTCGGGGGACGTGCGCACGATCGGCAGTCCTAGTGTAACATTGACCGCGTCTTCAAACGCCACCGTCTTGATCGGGATCAGCGCCTGGTCGTGATACATGGCGATCACCGCATCATATTGCCGCCAATGGGGCGGATAAAACAGCGTGTCGGCAGGAATGGGACCGACTGCGTCAACGCCCTGGAAGCGCATTTCGGCCACGGCCGGCCCCACGATCTCCAGGTCCTCGCGTCCGATCGCGCCGCCTTCTCCCGCATGGGGGTTTAGACCGGCCACCCCGATCCGCGGCTCGGCGATCCCGAAGCGGTGCTTGAGATCACGATGCACGGCGCAGCCCGTCTCGACGATCAACTCCTTGGTGAGGAGCCCCGGCACATCCTTGATCGGGACGTGAATGGTGACCGGTACCGCCCGCAGGTCGCCATGGGCCAGCATCATCACCGGCAGCTTGGGCTTGCCGCCGCCCGCGCAAAGCTCGGCCAGAAATTCGGTATGGCCGGGGTGCCGGAAGCCGGCATGGTAAAGCGCCGCCTTGTGGATGGGCGCGGTCACCAGCCCACGACAATCGCCACGCAGCACCGCGGCCACCGATTGCTCGATGGCGCGGATCACCGCCTGGCCCGACAACGGGCTCGTTTTGCCGGGATGGTCTGGCACCAGCCCCTCAACGGCTGACACGGGCAAAGCCCGCGCGAACACCTCGGCCGCGTCAGCGGGCGTGCATTCCTCTACCGCCAGATCGAGGCCCAGCCGAGCCGCACGGGCGCGAAAGAACTCGGATGCGCCAAAGACGCAAAATGGGGGCAGGGCCTCAGCATGACGTCGCGCGAACAACTGCAAGATCAGGTCAGGCCCAATCCCGGCCGGTTCTCCCATGCTGATCGCCAGCGGCTGAGCCAAATCCATACCCCCCAAAGCAAAAGGCCCGCCGAAGCGGGCCCTGATTAGTTGTAGATGATCTTGGCGCGTTTGCGCAAATCAGCCAGATAGGTCTCGACCTGTCCCTTGAGCGCGTCGCTGCCCGCTTCGGCGCGCAGATCGCCCTTGATGAAGGTCAGGTCTTCCGCCTGCGTCTTCTGGCACACGGCGAGCATCGAAACGCCCGTTTCCACCACGCGCGGCTTGGTGATGCCGCCGGCGTTGAGCCCGGCCAGTTCCTTGGCAATGGCTTCGGGCAGCTGGGTGGCGTGCCGACGACCCACATCGATCACGGCCGCGTCGGTATAGCCGAGCGACAGTTCCACCGCGCTGTCGCAGCCCGAAAAGCTGCTGCGGTAGCGATTGGCCTGGGCAGTGCGGGCGCCGGCGCCCTGGCCGCCCGGGGCCACGAAGATGATTTCCTTGAGGATATAATCAAAGCTCTGATAGGCCGCGACCTTGCTCGCCGCCTGCTGGTCGAGTGCCAGGTCCGAGATCTGCACCTGGGGCATGATCGCCGCCTGCGTCACGCCGTTCCAGGCAATAGCCGCTTCCAGCCGATCGCGCAGCGTGTCGATATTGACGCCGCTTTGCTGCAGCATCTGGATCAGCTTGTCCTGGCTGAGCTTGGTGTTACGTGCGATCTGGAGGATGCCTTCATCCACCTGTGCGCCCGAAACCTCGATGCCGAGCCGCTCGGCTTCCTGCATCTGGATGGCTTCATCGATCAACTGCTCGGTGGCGCCGCGCTGGCCGGTCTTGTTGCCTTCAATGGCGAACAGCTTGACGCGCTGGGCAATCTGCACGTCGGTGATGGGGGTGCCGTTCACGGTGACCTTCACATTGGCTGCCAAGCTCGGCATTGCCAAACCAAAGCTCATCAGCGCGCCGATCATCACAGCCCCGGCCGCGCGGGCCAAATTTCCAACCGCCATCTCGCTTATCCGCCTGTTGTTCGCTTGCCCACCTCCAATGGGGCGGGAACATCGTGGAGTCAATTGCTCACGAATACGGCCAAAATCGGTAACCTATCGGCCCACATCTCCGGAATAGCCGATGTTGAGCCCTGCCGGGGCCTTGAGGCGGAACGATGCCGTAAAGCGCGTATCGTCGGGGGAGGTGTGGGTCGGCCCGGTGAGGGTCGCCCCGGCGCCCAGTTCCAGATAGCCGTCGTCGTATACGACGCCGCCGCTGACCTGCAGCCACTCATTGGCCGCGAGATCCCAATAGGTGGCAGCCTTGACCGTCCAGTAGTCGGCGATGGGCACGCCCACTTGCGCGCCAATCTCATGCTGGTCGCGCAGCACGCCACCCTGGGGGTCGGCGGCAATATAGAAGTAATCAAGCCCCGCCGAATACCCTTCGGCCGAAAAACTCGCCCCCAGCCCTGCGCGGGCGATGTCCATGGTTTCGGTATCAACCTGCAGCTTGCCGCCAAATCGGGTATGGGGATTGAGGGCGCCATAAGCGCCCAGCACCGCATAGGATGCCCCGTCCTCAAGCCCAGTCCGGGCGCTGCTGAATGCAGGATCGGCGGTGACAAAGGCATTCTCACCCGCCAAATGGAAGGACTGGCCGGCAATCAGTTCGACATAGCTGCCATCGGCGAAGTCGGCCAGATAACGGCCACCGATATTGGCGCGCAGCCCGGTTTCCTGCCGATCGCTGCCCGAAAAGCGATTATACGAAAACAGATTGGTGTCATCGAACACAAAGCTTTGGGCGTCGTCATTGGTGATGCCGACAAGCGAAGTGTCCGAGCCGCGATAAACCAGTTGCCCGATCGGCTCCACCAGATGCACCGTGGAGCCATCGCTCGCGGCCATCGGGAAGCGCACATCCATGGCGGCGATTGGCGTTGCGCTCCAGAGCGTGGTTTCATCGGGCGCCACTGGCAAGGTGCTTTCGCCATTGTAATAGGCCGCATCGAGGCGCCCACCCAGATAGGGCGTGGCGACAAAGCCGCCCGCGCCGATCCATTGCCTCTGCCAGCCGCCCTGCAGCATGGCATGGGTCTTGTCGCCGGCAAAGCCAAACACATAGGGCACGGTGTTGGCAAAGGCGCGATGATCGCCCTCGCGCTGCACGCCTAGCAAGCGTCCGCTCACCTCGACCTGGCCCCAGCCGGGTGCGAGGCGCTCGACATGGTTGAACCGCGCACTGGGAACGGCATCACCCTGCCGGTCCTGATCAGCTTCGGACACCTTTCCAAGAAGGGTGAACTGCTGCAGGCGTAGATCGATAAAGGTGTCGCGCGTCACATTGGTCGCATAGACCTCGTTGACCGAAGCTTCGCGCTCTTCGAGGCGATAATCCTCGAAGAATGCCGCATCGGTGAAGGCCGAGTAGGACCAACCCACCGTCCAGTCCTTGACCGGCCGGAATGAGCCCGAGCTTTGCACCGCTCCGCGCCAGTCCTCGCGCGCTTCGGGGAAGCTGAAGGCGTCCGGTTGAAGCTGGTAGATACCTGAAGCCTTGATCCGGAACGAGCCCTGGTCGAAGCGCTGGATCCATTCGGCGCCCAGCAACAGGCCCTGCCGGCTCACCAGCGCGGGCGACAGGATGATGTCGGTCCATTGGTTGGAATAGGCCACAAAGGGCACTTCAACCTTGAGCCCGATTTCCTCGCTGGAGTCGATCGATGGCATGCGGACATTGGCCAGCGCGCTGTCGCTGGTATCGGGCAGCCAAAGGTAAGGCAGCCACGCCACGGGAAATCCCAGCAATGCCAGCGAGGGCTGCTCGAGCGTCAGCGAGCCATCTTCCTCATTGGAGATGATGCGCGCCGCGCGCATCGACCAGCCGATTCGCCGTCCCTTGGCGTCGATACAATCGCCGCAGGGCGAATAGGTGGCATCATTCAAAAGGGTGCGCAGCGCCGCGTCAAATTCGACGCTGTCCGCCGTGATCCGGGCGCCGTCATAGGTGGTAATCGTCAGCGCGTTGATGAAGGCCTGCTTCATGCCACCCGTCACGCGCAGATCGGTAGTCTGTGCCACATTGCCCGAGGGGTCGCGCACGCTCACGGGCCCCGTGAACTGCACATCATTGCTGTTGCGGTTGAAGACGAGATTGTGCCCGGTTACGGTGTAACCGCTATAATTCAGCACCACGTCGCCTGAAGCGGTGATGATCCCGGTGCGGGCATCAAATTGCAGATTATCGGCTTCCACCGCTGCAGCGGCTTCGGGATCGACGGGAGCATTGAAGAATTGCGCCGGCACCAGCCCTTGCGCCATGGCGCCCGTAGACAAGGCCAGCGCCAGCAGGGCACCTGCACCCGCCTTGCGGAGCGGCGACACCAAACCTGTGTTCCAGCCCCTGTTACTCACGCGCGCCCGTCTTCCTTATACAGCAGCACCGTTACACCAATAACGATCGCCACCAATGCCGGTCCAACTGCCGCAAACGTGGGGTCGAGAACGCCGGTCGACCCTGCGCGGTCAGCCATCTCGGTAATCACGAACACAACGAACCCAAGAACGATCCCCGAAAGAACCGCGGGGCCATAGTTAGCCGACCTTCGATAACCCGCAGTAAATGCAAATGCAATGAACAGCGATCCGGTAAGCACAAGCGGCAAGGAGAGCAGCTTGATCAGCCGCATTGTCGCTGCCGCCCGGATGCCCTCATCGGCAATCCCCGCGCTCACAAGGCGCGACAGCTCGAAAAAGGTCATGTCTTCGGTGGAGGCCAGCTTGAGGCTGATTTCGGCCGGGCTCGATGTGGTAGGCAGCGCGAAGTCGCGTAACAGCCGTGCCGGGGCATCGGCCGTGCGCACGATCGCTTCCGGCATCAGCCACTGCCCGTCGCGCAGCTGCGCTTCGGGTGCCTCGATGCGCGGGGGCATTTCGCCTCCGAGGGCATAGACCGTCACATCCCCCAGCACCGAGCCGCCCGGCTGCATGGCACGGGCGAGCAGCACATAGCGGAACTCCCCGCTGCGCTGCTCGAGCCAGATATCGTCCCCATCGGTGAGCATGGAGGATTTGCCCGGGGAGGTTGGATAAAGCTGACGGTTGATCTGGGTGCTCATCGTTTCGGCGCCCAGGGCAATGACAAAGCTCACCAAGATCAGCGCCAGGGTGGGGGCGCGCACGATGCGCCAGATGGAGATGCCGCTGGCGGCAATCACGGTCAGCTCATGGCGCGCCTTGAGATCGAGGAAGCCCAGGATTGCGCCCAGCAGCACGGTCACGGGCAGGGTCTTGATGGTCCAGCGCACCGCGCTCATCGCCACCATCAGGATGGCCAGCGGCACGCCCTGGCTTTCGGCCACATAGTTGAAGCGCCAGGTGTCGAGCGATTCCACCAGGGCGATCAGCCCGTAAAACACAAAAACGATGGTAGCGATGCGCCCGCCCAGCCGGGTGAGCACGAGGAGGTCGATCCGGCTCATGCGGGCACCACCTTGCCCGGCGCCCGGGGCCGCGCGCGCATCAGGATGATCAGGAGGGCGGCGACAATGAGCACGATCCCTCCGGTGGCCGGACCCCATGGGCTATAGGAGCTCACGCCCCGCTCAGCAAAAGCCAGCAGCATCACCAAGGCTTCCATGGGCACGGTGAACCGGCTGCGCCTGCCATTGGGAAAGCCCAGCACCGCGACCATCAGCAGACAAATGCCCAGAACGCTGAGCGCGGGTGCTTGCCGCTCCAGCAGGTCGGCGCGCAGCTCGGGCGTCCATTGCGCGCTCTGCAGTGCTTCATTGACTGCGGAAAGGCTGTCCTGCTCGCGGAAGCGGAAATTGTCCTCGGGGGTTTGCGTTAGCCGCTCGACGCTGAGGTCATAGCGGGCAAACGAGATCTGCGAGAACTGCCCCGTACTTTCGGTATATTGCAGTGAGCCATCGCGCAGCTCGAGCATGTAATTGTCGCCGTCCCGTGCCACCCGGGCCGAACTGGCGATATAGGTGCGCTCGGTGCGCGGATCGCGCCGGTCATCGGCAAAGAAATCGGTGATTTCCCCATTGCCGGAGCGGCCACCGATCAACAGCACCACGCCAGGCGTTACCTGGGTGAAGCGCTTGGGCTTGAGGGTGGAGCTGACGAGGTCCGCCGCGATACTGGTTTGCAGCAAATTGACCCGCCGATTGGCCATCGGCTCGACAAAATTGCTCAGCAGCAGCACGAAGATCATCCCGCCCGCGGCGACAATGGCGGCCGCCCGCCACAGCGATCCCAGTCCATGGCTGGTGTGGATGATATGGAGTTCGCGATTATTCTGCAGCGCCTGCAGCGCCCGGGCAACGCCGATGCCGATGCACACATAAGCAAAGGTCAAGGCT